>JAIPDZ010000216.1 GCA_021737425.1 Deltaproteobacteria bacterium | reverse complement strand
TCAAACCAAGGCCAAGGGTCAGTATCTCTCTTGTGGGCATCATGGGCAGATCTCCTTTCAGGGTTTCCTCCCCTCGCTATCAGATCTCCACAGGAAAATCAAAACCCATCAAATTCCACTTCAAACGTCGAAGAGGCAAGAAAAAGCGGCTTGGTATCGCCTCTCACCTGCGTGGCAAACTGCAGGAAATACGCACCCGTCAGAAGAACTGGCCCGCGGTGGCGGCCCTGGAGGTGGAAGCGTTTGTTCGCCATCCGTCCCGGCAGGCCTATACGGACTGCAAAAAGGCCGTAAACCGGGTGAAGGCCTGGCCCAGGGTGAGAATACATCTGATGCAGTATCTCGAAAAAGGTGTGTTGCCTTGGGAGCAGAAGGGATGGCCCCTCCCTGAGTCGGGATTGGACCGGCCGGGTGTGAATCAGCGGGATCGATTTCCCCTGCTCACGGATTTGATCCAGATTGCCATCTTAGAGAAAAGACCGGATCAGGTATTGCGATGGTATGATCAGCTCCCCAAAGACCGGTTTGGCCGGCACGGGGTGAATGACGATGAGATCGCAGCAGCCATTGAATCCCATGCGCCGGATCGGGCCGTGGGCATTTGGAAGCAAAAGGCGGAAGGCCTGATCGCGCAGGTCAAGCCCAGCGCCTACCGGGAGGCTGCCAAGTACCTGCGAAAAACAGCCGGGGTTATGAAACGGGAAAAGAAATCCGACCAGTGGAAAAGTTATCTGAATGGGTTAAGGGAAAAACACCTACGCAAACGCCGTCTAATGGAAATACTCGATGACCTTGAAGGAAAGAGCATCATTAAGAAAAAACGCTGACAGGCATCACACCTAATGCGATGAATGCCTGCGAAAGGGGTCGGGCCAAGCTAACATATCGAAATATAGTCAAATAGTCCTAAAATCGCCCTCAAAATCGAGACTATATGCCGGTCTTTGGTGGCAAAAAGAGCGATATGGAACCTGAAAACAGCTATTCTTGGAAAGATAACCCATAGAAATCCATTGGTTAGCTTGGCCCGACCCCAAGCAACGTCACTAACTTGTTCGTTCCACCATGTGTCACAATAGGCAATAGATAGTTGCATAATGCAATGATGTGTGATATCTTTAATGAAAAACCTTTAAGAGAGGGAAAATATGACCACCGCAGTAAGAATCACCGATGAATTAGTTCGTGACGCGAAGATATTTAGCAAAATCGACAATCGTTCATTAACCGGCCAGATAGAACATTGGGCTCGGATTGGAAAATGCGCTGAAGAGAATCCAGATTTAACGTACGGTCTAATTAAAGACATTTTTATCGGTCTCGCAGAATTGGACCAGGGTGAATCATCAGAATATGAATTCGGATAATCACCAATGAAAATTTTTCAATCACGATCATTCAAGCATAAAGTTAAAAAGTTTAATAAAACAGAAAAGAAGACTCTTGATAATCAGATATTAAAGATTGTTGAGGATCCATTCATCGGTGTTGAGAAAAAGGGCGATCTTCGCGGAGTATACGTTTATAAATTCAAACTAAAAACGATTCAATATTTGCTTTCATATCGTTTTTCCGGAGACGATCTTCAATTGATAATGATCGGTCCGCATGAAAATTATTATAGAGATCTGAAAAACTACCTAAAGGCAAGATAATCACGGCGAACATATCATTTAAGGTTGATGTCCCCTATAGATGATGGCCAAAATCCTATGCTTCTTGGTTGGGGTGTATTCACACGGAAAGTTGGATGATGAAGGTATGTCTGTCTGTTCAGTGCCATTGAGCACCTGAATTGAGCACCTGGAGCCATCGGAGTTTTAGGATGAGGTAGACCTCGCTCCCCTCTGTAAATGCCTGCATACGGGAGAGTCTCTTGGGCAGTTGGGCCAGAATCGGTTGACCGGCGACTTCTATGGTAAGCCTGACCATGGAGGGATAGTGCTTTATCTCCCGGACCACCCCTTGGAATCGATTGATATGTGGACCTGCCGGTGCGACCGTAGAAACGTATACGTGCTCGGGCTGGATGGCGATTTTATGGATCGGGGTCCCTTCATACGGGCTGATAATTTCCAATCGGCCGCATCTTGAAACCGCCAGACCGTTTTCGAGGATACGACTGGAACGGCACTCAAAAATATTGGGCTCTCCTATAAAATTACGGACGCGCACTTCTGCCGGAGAAAAAATGATTTCGTCCGGTGTGCCCACCTGCAGTATTTCGCCATTGTCCATGACGGCAATCCGGTCTGCGATTTCAGAGGCTTCGTCCAGGCTGTGAGTGACAAAAAGAGTAGTGGCCCGTAGTTTCTTTTGGAGATGGCGGATTTCGGTTCGCAAATATTTGGCAGACATCAAATCCAGGCTGTTCAAGGGCTCATCCATCAAAAGCACTTTCGGATCAATGGCCATGGCCCTTGCCAGGGCGACCCGCTGTTTCTCGCCCCCGCTCAGATCCCGTGGATATCGATCCCCCAGATGCCGGATATTCATCATTTCAAGCAAGGCATCCACTTTATCGTCGATTTTGGACCGTTTTCGATCCGGCCTCATGCGAAGCCCATAGCCTATATTTGCCCGGACTTTCATATGAGGGAAAAGGGCCAGGTCCTGGGACAGGTACCCCACATTTCGTTTCTCAGTACTGATGTCATCCACGGGCGTATCATCAAACCGGACAGACCCCTGATATGGGATCAGCCCGGCGATGATGTTGAGCAGGGTACTCTTCCCGGCGCCGTTGTGTCCCAGCAAAACCATGAATTCTCCGTCACGGACCGTAAAGGAGACGTCCTTGAGAACATAGTTGCTCACCGACGTTAAAGATATGCTGGGCAAGTACCTACCACCTTCCGGTTATTTTTCTTTCGAGGTATAGAAAAAAACGTTCAAAGGAAAAGCACATGATAGACAGTACCATCAGGCAGACAATAACGATATCCATCCGAATCAGATTTTCGGCTCTCATTAATAAGGCCCCGATACCGGTGGGAATGGCGACCATTTCCGCCGCTATTATGACCCGCCAGGCCATGCCCGATTCCAAACGCAACCCGGTGAAGATGTTTGGGAGCGCGAGGGGGAGCAGAATGGTGACCAGCACCTTACGGTCTGAAGCGCCCAGGGTCCGGGCTGCGCGGATGAGATCTCTGTTCACGGTCCGTATCCCTGTTTCCGTGTTGTAGAGGACCGGGAAAAAGGAGCACATAAAAATGACCGCAACCGGTAAGATTTCACCAATGCCGAACCAGAGCATGAAGACGGGCAGCCATCCAAGTGCCGGGATCGGATAAAGGAGACTGAAAACCGGATGAAGGCTCCGGTGAATCAGTTCCTTCCACCCCATGAGGATTCCCATGAGCAATCCCGCCAGAGATCCGGCAACAAAACCGATGACCACCCTCACGAGACTGTGGAGCAAATTTTCCATTAGAATTCCATTGCCCATGAGAATGGAAAATTCTCGCAGCACAGCGGAAAAGGGGGGGAGCAATGCCTGATTTTCGACCCAGATGGATGCGATCAGTTCCCATAAAGCCAGAAAGACGACGATGGGAAGCAGGGACCATAAAAAGGATATATGCCGGAGGGGTTTCATGGGTTTTACGGCTCAAGGGAGAGCATCCGGCCGGCATCAAACCCATGGGGGATATACCCCAATTCCACCAGGTAATGGATCGTCTGTTGTACCTGAGACGGATCGACCCTGGTGGTACAGACCAATTCCCGGGTAAGGGATGCCAGTATGGTTTGGGGTGAGACCTGGAATTTTCCGTGGGGCAAGACCGCATTGGTGGGAAAAATGCGGTCGCTTGTGACCCCAAGGGCCCCTGCCACAATGTGGGCGGCGGCTTCCGGATGGGCATTGATCCATCCGGTCGCTTTCCGGGTCACCTGGACCAGCCTGTTTACGATTTCCGGGTATTCCTGGAGGAGCTGGTCTGTTACAATCAGCACGCTGCCCTGCATTTCGGGCCAGAGCGCCCGGGCCCTGACAAGGATCGAAAAGCCATTTTCCCTCGCCATACTGGGATACTGCTCAGGCATCACCGCTGCATCCAAGTGACCCATTTCCAGGGCCATAAGCTGCTTCGGGGGGTTCATCCTCCGGAGGTTTCCGACCACCTTTTGTGCATCCAACCCGTATACACGGATCATTTTCTGCAATAGTACATCCGTTGGACTCCCTTCTCGGGTACAGCCGATGCGGATCCCGGGCTTTTCCAAATCACCAGGGCCGGAAACCCTGGCGGGATCGGCCACCACGGCATACCCATAATGGTGTGTGCCCGATACCACTTGCAAGGGCACCCGGGCGTTTGCGTAGGCGCAGATCGCGGGTATCAGACATATATAGGCGGCATCCACATCCCCGCGGGTCAAGGCCGAAGCCAAGGACATCCCGGTCATATAGCTATCAAAGGCCTGGATGGAAATGCCCGCCTCCTTATACCATCCCTTGGACCTTGCCACATGTGCGCAGGCCGCATGGGAGTTAAACTCCACCGCTACCACCACCGATTTTTTGGACGGATCGGCTCCATGCCCCTTTATGGTATCTTCCCCCCGTGCGTCGAGTGCGCATACTTCCAGCAGTATGGCCGCCATGACACAGAATATATCCCAGCGGCCTGACCCCTTTTGTCTCCTCATCTCTCCTCCTGCGGATTATTTCATTATAGAATACTCCAAGTTGGAATAAGAAGTCAAAAAAATTCCGTCTCTTCAATCCCCATCACCAGCCCACCCGCGTAAATCATCGTTTTGAGGTTTTCCAGATAGTCGTATATGATGTTCAACGGGCATAGACTTGACATAAAATTTCTAGAGTTTAGTCTGTGCGAGCAGTTGGAAATCTCTTGAACGGATGTACGTAGCGAGTCAATGAAGTATCGGCCTGGTTTTGAGACGTCCTTTTCGAGGCGGGGAAGTCAAGAAAGGGGATGTTTTCACTATCAACACGGAGGTGCAAAATATGACGCAACCCTTGGTTTTGCTGGTGGATGATGAGGTCCCTTTTGTGGAGACCATGACCAAACGGCTCTCTAAACGGGAGCTTACGGTACATACGGCCTTCAGCGGGGAGGAGGCCCTGTCGGTTCTGGAAAAGCACCGGAACATGGATGTGGTGATCCTGGATGTGAAGATGCCGGGCATGGACGGGATCGAGACCTTAGAAAAAATCAGACGGCAATATCCCCTGACCGAGGTCATCATGATGACCGGGAACGCCACAGTGGAATCGGCTGTGGAGGGGATGAAGCGAGGCGCCTTTGATTATCTTATGAAACCCTGCGATATTGAAGAGCTTATGGACAAAGTGAACCAGGCCGCAAAGAAAAAGGAGAAGCAGGAAGAGAAAATAAGAGAGGCCAGAGTGAAAGAGCTCTTGTCCGAACATGGTGCCTGACAATGCCTTCGGACCTGTCAACTGAACACCCCCTATCCGATCGTAATCTTGGGAAAATCAGTACCCAGGAAGATACTGGAATATGCACATAAGGGGCCCCGAAATATGATCCACCGGTAAACCATGCAGATGTCTTCGACAGGGTGGTGCCTGTGCTGCCGTTGATGGGCTCCGCCTATCGTTCTCCTAAACGGGATCCTAAATGGAAGCGGAAGAAAGCGCCCAGAAAGGCCTTCAGAAGCCCGTAACCAGAAAAATGCTTCTGGCCGTTGTTATCGTTTTGATCATGCCCATGATCATGCTCAGTGGTATTATCCTCTACCAGTTCGATGTTTCCTACCATGAGAGGACTCAGGCCCACCTTGAAGAACTGATCTTAAAACACAAACAGAATATCGATGGTTTTCTCAAAGAAGAACTGGCGTACATCCGTTTGCTGGCCGATACCTTCACTTTGGAAGAGCTCAGGGATCAAGGCTTCCTGAGGGATCGTTTGGAAGCGTTACAACGGGTCTACGGACCGGTCTTCGTGGATCTGGGGGTCATCAACGCCGGGGGCCTTCAGGTGGCCTATGCCGGGCCGGTCAAATTGGGAAAGGCGCTCTATTCCAAGGCGGAGTGGTTTAAAAAGGCCATGAAGAGCGAGTATTTCAGGAGTGACGTGTTTCTGGGGTTTCGCGGCCTGCCCCATTTCATTATTGCAGTGAGGGAAGACTGGAAAGGCGAGCCATGGATCCTGAGGGCCACCATCGACTTTGCGGCCTTTAATAATCTGGTGGAAGATATTCGGCTGGGGGAAACCGGATTTGCCTTTATCCTGAACAAAAAAGGGGAATTTCAGACCAAGCCGGTGGGAAAGGGCCCTGGTCTGGGTCTGGCCATCTGTTACGGGATCATCAAAAAGATGGGGGGCGATATTGAGGTGAGAAGCGTGCTGGGTAAAGGGTCCAGCTTTCGGGTCAAAATTCCTGTTTCGGAACAAGGCTAAATGGAAAACCGCTAAGGAAATCCCTTTCAATCTATACCTGGGAAACCCACGTCTCACCATCCATTGGGTGTTACAGGATAACCCGGATATTAAGCAAGGAGTTGTTGGTAGACGGGGGGGGATGGCCTTTGGTATTTATGAGAACATCGCTTGCGCGTCATTTTGTATGGAATGGCTGAGTGCCGGGAATAAAGAGAAGATGGAGTGTGGGTTATGCATATGAGGCGGTTTTGGTGGGTAGTGTTTCTGTCAGGGGTGTCTGTTTTCTTGGAGCAGTCCCAGGTTGAGGCCTTAACGCAAGCAGAGCTGATCAGAAGGCTCGATGAATTGAGTGCCACCATTCAACAGCAGCAACAGGAGATAGAACGGCTCAAGCAGGAACTCCAAAAACAGAAAACCTCCATAGACAGGGTCAAGGACGATCAGCAGGAACACATCCAAAAGGCGGTGAAGACCGAGACCCAAAAGGCGGAGGCGTCCTGGCGGGAGTGGGTTCCCGAATGGGTCCGGAAGATCCGCATCTCCGGGGATCTCAGACTCCGTTATGAGCGGATTTGGGACCGGCACATGCTCAATGAAGATGGATCCGACGCCAAACAGGAGGCCCGGGACCGGGGCCGGATCCGGGCCAGGCTCTTTTTTGATGCGGATATCACGGACGAGATCGCCACCCACTTTATGATATGCACCAATATGGATTCCCACCAGGAGGCCACCACTACCAATCAGACCTTTACCGCGGATTTCAATGATAAAGGGATCTACCTGCACCGGGCCTATGCCACCTACGACCCCAAATGGTTGAACGGGTTGATGCTGGGGGCCGGCAAATTCAAGAAAAATTTCTACCATACGGACATCATGTGGGACCCCGACGTCAACCCGGAGGGGGCATTCGAGGCCTACCGGTTTAGAGGGTCGGATATTTTTCGTCCCTTCATCTACCTCAGCCAGATGGTGGTCAACGAGAACAATACGGCGCCGGATGCCATGCTGTATATTACGCAGATCGGATATGACTGGAAGATCGGCCCGGTGGACTGGGCCCTGGTAGGGAGCTATTACAGCTGGAGCAACCTCAATGACACCAAGTGGCTTCACCAGGGAGAATACAAAAAAGGGGGCGGAAACACCTTTGTCACCGATCCTGCAGGGGATATTGTATATAAGTACCAATACAAGCTCCTGGAGGCCGTCTCCTTTTTGAAGTTCAAGGCGTGGCAGGTCCCTGTGAGGCTCGAAGTTGATTACGTGCTCAACACCGCGGACGGGGTGCCCAGTGACGAAGACACCGCCCTTTATACGGCCATTCATATCGGTCAGGATAAAAAGAAGGGAGATTTGTCCTTTTATTACAAATACGCCTATATCGAGCAGAATGC
>JAIPDZ010000215.1 GCA_021737425.1 Deltaproteobacteria bacterium | reverse complement strand
GCCCCAAATGAAAACCCTTATGGATAAAGGAGGTGACTATGGCGATATCCGGAAAGTATGGACAAATCGAAATACCCAGGATCGAAAAGGATGAGCCCGTATTTATATTGCGAGCCCAGGACAAGCTGGCCGTGACGGGCATTATCCTGTATCAGGCCCTGGCCGAGTCCTATGAAGCGGGAGTAACCCAGGATTTGGCCTCCGAAATCGAGCGTTTTCGGAACTGGAAAGGAAAAAAGAAACTCCCCGATTAATTTTTATTATCCACGCAAACAACCCAACAACATTATCGGTTCTGGGTCAAATACGGCCCTAAAGGCAAAATTATGGCGGAGGGAAAGGTGAAAGGCTGTATAGTGAACCGAGCGCCTTTCATACAAAAACGGGGGAGCGCGCCGGATTATACAGACGCAGCTTCCCCTGCTCGCCTCCAAGGGGAATCAGTGCTCAAGGATTATTCGAATGCTGTAAACTTTCTTTTCTCGGCCGAGCACACCGGACACCGGTCAGGGGCTTCTCCTTCCAGGGTATACCCGCACACCTCACATACCTGAATAGGACCCAAATCCACATCCTTTTTTTCAGCCACCGCATCTCTGGCCTTCTGATACAGGGCCCGGTGTTGTTTCTCTGTCTTGTACGACCATTCAAAGCTTCTCCTGGCCCCCTCCTCTTCTTGAAATTTGGCCACTTCCATGTACGTGGGATACATCTCTTCAATCTCAAAGCTCTCTCCAGCAATGGCCAGATCCAGGTTTTTGAGGGTATCTCCAGGGCCGAACGCCCCCATGCTGTTGGCGACCATTCCCTCCTTAAGGTGCTTCAGTTCCCGGTAGTGATCACCGGCATGGATGTATTCCGCATGAGAGACCGCACCAAAGAGCCGGGCCACATTGGGATAGCCGTCTTTATCCGCCTGATTGGCAAAATGCCGATATCGCATATGGGCCATACTCTCTCCGCCGAAGGCATTGATCAAGTGCTGTTGTGTCATCTGTTTCATTACCAAGTCCTCCTTTTATCTTAGATTAATTTTTCCAATCTTTTATGAACTGCACAGTCCGAAGTTCTTGTAGCGTGTTGATATCATCAGATGCAAAGATTCCGTGACGTCATTTCCCGTACTTGCGGGGATCAAGTCCGGCATGACGAGAGAACTTTGAACTCTCAAGTTATGAAGATAACATTTTCAATGCACTCTTAATGAACTCAGGCAAGTCCCCGGGATTCCGGCTCGAGACCAGGTTTTCGTCCACCACCACCGCCTGATCCATGAATTCAGCACCCGCATTTTTGATATCTTGAATGATGGATTTGTATCCGGTCACCCTTCTGCCCCGAAGAACGTCCGCAGTGATGAGCAGTTGAGGTGCATGGCATATCATAAATACGGGTTTTCCGCTTTTGACAAACTCTCCTGTAAATTTTACTGCGTTTGAATCTACCCGAAGCTTATCCGGAGAATACCCACCCGGTATAAGTAGGGCGTCAAAATCATCCACTGATACCTCACGCACCGCCCGATCCACCGTAACCGGCGTATCCCGTTTCTTTCCTTTGACCGTTTGGCCTGCTTTTAGGCCCAAGTGAACCAGTTCATGGCCCGCTTCAGTGAATGCCTCAGCAGGTTTGGTGTACTCGTCATCTTCAAACATATCCGTAATGATCACAGCAATTTTACTCATTTTTCGGTCCCTCCTTACTCGATGGTTTGGTTTTGGGGTCAATCAGAAGAGGATTTTTTTCGAACAGTTTTTTCAAAAAATACCGCTTTCCTATTTGCAAAATAAATGGGTTCTGCAATCCATTTTTCCGGCAATGAGACTGTATGCCATTTTTCCGTTTTGGCTATATCCTGTGTCGGGTATTTGGTTTTATGGGTACAGGTCGAATAACTACTGTCCCCTGTAGACGGATATACAGGATTACCTGTATTGAATTCTAAGGTAGCTTCATGCTCATACTCTAAATAAAGTATCGCCTTTTCACCAAACTCCGAGAGATATCCTAACCCGTTACGGGATGACACCATTGGAGGCAAACAAAATGACCGATCCCACCAAATTACTCTTTGGTATCGATACTTCTGATTTTTCAAGGAATGCTCTGGGCGCCCTTGGTAAGTTCATGGCCGGGAACAAGGGTGTGCATATTCAGATTTTTCATGGGGCCCCTGATCTGAGCGTGATAGGCGCCAAATACCCGTTTTTTGACCCCCAACCCAGGGAGGAAACGCTTCGGAGACTGAATGCAGAATCCAAAAAATGCCTGGAGAAGGCCAAAAACGCATTGATCGAAGCAGGGATTGATGAAGACAGCGTCTCCGTCCTTCTAAAGGAAAACTGTACGGATCCTGCCGGCGCCATACAGGATCTTGCAGAGGCAGAAGGATCCGATAGTATCGGCGTGGCCCGATTCGGGGAAAGTACCATCGGACGACACGTCATCGGTTCTGTTACTTCCCGGATCGCCAGTTCCTCGGAAAAGTTTCCGGTCTGGATTGTGGACCATCGGGTTAAGGCCCGACATGTACTGGTATGTCTGGTGGGCGCGCCCATCGGAGAGCGAATTACGGATCATGCGGCACATCACTTTTCACATCTCCATGACATCCGTTTTACGCTCTTTCACGTGATTCCACCGGTCACGCTGAAAGCGGATTGTCTTTCCCAGGTCCTGTCTAAGGACGCTCCTGAACAGGAAAAGAAGCGAGTCACAGAAAGTATGACGCTTCAACTACAGCTGGCTGAAAAAGCCCTGGAGGAAGGAAAACAGAAATTCCTTCAGTATGGAATTCCTGAAAAAAATATCCATTTGAAAAAGCAGGCGCAGGAGGAGGGCATTGCGCGGGATATACTTACTGAGATGGAGAGAGGAGACAACGGGATATTGGTGGTGGGACGAAAGGGATCCAAGGAGATTCAACAGTATAGCCTGGGCAGCAAGGCCTACAAGTTACTCTGTGCTTCCAGACCATTCATATTATGCTTGGTGAATTAGCTCCCAGCGGTTTATATTCGCCCATCCGCTTTCAGAAAATCCTCAGCCTGTTCCCGTTTCCAGACAGCCATCACACCGTCGGATCCGAAAAACAGCTGCACCAGTTCCCAACCTTCAGCGCCTCTTTCATTCAGCAGTTCTTCAAAGGCCTTCACCTGTTTTTTCGGCAGTTGATCCAAGCTGCATTCCCCTTGGTCCGTACAAAAATAGGCCAGCCGAACGAATTGCGCTGCTTCGTATTTTTCCACCTCATAGACAAATTGTTTTTTCATTATGATCTCCGGAACATTTTCTCGGGAAAAAGGGTCCCAGGTTCACCATTACCTCATAATGTCTTGAGATAGGCGAGAATTCGGTCTCGTTGTGCGGCTGTCAACCGGTCTTCGAAGCTGGGCATATCCTGGTACGGAGATTTGAGTTGTCCTTTGACATTCTCTTCGGTCACGGGACGGCCGCTTACCGGTAATGATTTCCTGTCGAACAAACCTTTGAGCCCAGGACCGATTTTGGTTTGAGTCGAATCTGTGTGGTGACATTGGCCACACCCCTGATTGTGGAACACATCCTTGCCCAGGCCTGCCTGTGAACCCTTTGACGAGTGACTTTCATGGGTATGGGCGACCTCTTTTTCACCCTGGGAGGTAACGGCATTTCGAATAATACCCAGTGCGACGGCAATAATCACCAAAACCACCACTACCATGCCGGTCGTTTGTCGCAGAGTCGTCTTTCGCATGTCTCCCTCAATCCAAAAATGAAAAGATTTCCTGCCGAATCCGCTTTTGGTCGACCCCCCTCTGGCGAAGGGCGGCGATAAGACTTTCGGCCATTTTGGGCGGTCCGCAAATATAAAAGGTCTTGTTATCCAGGTTACCGCAATACTTTTGAACCATGTCCCCGTCCATGTATCCGGTTTCACCGGTCCACTTTTCTTTAGGGTGGCTCAAGACATGGACCACCTCAAGGTCGGGTCGATCCCCCTTTGCTATCTGCTCCAACTCTTCACGGAAGACAATTTGGTCCTGCGTTTTATTGGCGTACAAGAGCACCACGGACCGATCGTCTTGAGTGTCCCGCATGTATCGAAGCATGGCCATAACAGGCGTAATGCCGATACCTCCGATGAGAAAAACAAGATCCTGTTCTTGAGGATGCAGCAAGTATGAAAACCGGCCGAAAGGCCCGTGCACCGCGGCGGTATCCCCCGGCCGGGTTTGTCCCATGGTGGCGGTGAAATCACCTGACGCCTTGATGGTCGAACTGATAAAGTCCTTCTGAGCCGGGCTGGAGGAAATGGTCCAGTGGTGCTCTTCCACCGGAAGGGACGGATTCCGGAAAAAGGTCAGAAAATGGAACTGACCCGGCAGATAGTCTCCCATGATCTGACCGGTGGGGGGAACCAGTTTCACGGTCCAGACATTTTGGGTCTCCTGTTGGACCTCCTTCACTTCATAGGGATGACGTTTCAGACCTTTAGGCCTGATCAAGCGGTGATAAACGAATAGGGCTGCCGCTAAAACGCCTACGGCCGCCCACAGGATCTGCATGGAAACCATTTCCAGATCGTCACCGATGAACCAGGAATGAATAAATATAGACACCAATATAATGGGTGCCAGAAGATCGTGTCCTGTGCGCCACCTCTCAAAACTCAAACCGATCTTTCCCTGATAAAGACTGAGGAGAAGATTGATGACCACCAACAGCAGGACGCCTTTTCCGACCCAGACAGGCCAGGGCAAACGAAGGCCGATGAGGAGTTCCCAATGACCGGATCCCCATGCCAAAAGAAAGGGGTGAACGATCAACAGGCATCCGGCGGTCAGGGCCATATGTTTGTGATATCGAATGAGGATATCCAGCCCAAAGGCCCGCTCGATCCATTTTATCCGTGCAGCCAGCAGGAATTGAAACATGAGGATCATAAAACCGATCAGGGCGCAGTTCCTGCCAATATCGATGAGAATGCCTTCTCCCCCTCCTCCCAATCCGGTTACGATCCAGACCGGAAGGGTTACAAACAATACATACAGTATGATTCGGCTCAATCCACCTGCCATATGGAAACTCCTTCCCAAAGAATCGTCGAGAATCACCAAGGGAAACCAAATATCCACTTTTTAATCCAAGCGCTTTTAAAAAACAATAGGGTATAGGCCCCATTTGTAGGGACCTGTGACGGTAGGGACAGAGATGAAACCGGTCTCGGATAGGGGAAACAAAAGATCATTATACAGGATACCATGTATTGCCATTTTGGGCCGCCCCTGAAAATATGGAGATGAGCAAGCGGATTTGAAGAACCCTGTAGCCCCGACAGGCCGGGATCTACACTTCGCTCCAAAAAGCAGCAAGGAATGCGCTCGCTGAGCATTTATAAAGGCTTCACCCTTACTGAAAGGACGTCTTATGCTGGAATTGAAAAACATCACCTTTACGGCGCCCGGTACCGATGTGGAACCGCCGAGAACCATCATCGACCGTCTCAGCCATACATTTGAAACCGGAAAACTGTACGCCGTTACCGGACCCAACGGCAGCGGCAAGACCACCGTGGCCAAAATTATCATGGGAATTAATGCTCAAGCTTCCGGATCCGTCCTGTTTGAAGACCGGGACATTTCGGATTGGTCCATTTCCGAAAGAGCCAAGGCGGGCATTGCATACGCGTTTCAGCACTCGGCCCGGTTCAAGGGAATCACCTTTCGGGATCTGCTGGCCATCTCTCTCGGAACGGATGACGAAGACAAACTGGTGGAGATCATTGCCCGGGTGGGAATTTGTTCCATGGATTTCCTGGATAAACCGGTGGATGCCAAGCTTTCCGGCGGGGAAATCAAGAAAATCGAACTGGCTACGGTCATCGCCACCAACCCCAAGCTGGCCATTTATGACGAGCCGGATACCGGAATCGATCTTTGGACCATCGACCCCATGGTGGAACTTCTGAAAAAGGAAAAAGAACAGTACGGGACCACTACGATTGTGGTGAGCCACAACAGGACCTTCCTGGAAGCGGCCGATCAGCTTATCCTGCTGAGAAGAGGAAAAATCGCCTATTCCGGAGACCTGGAAGGGGCCCTTCCCATGCTGAGGGACTTAAGCATATGCACGTTTACGGATACCTGCGAAGGAGTCGCTGATGTTGAATGCTATCGATAAAGAGTTGCTAAAAGGCGTTGCCGATCTCGAGGACATCCCCAAAGGGGCGTACAATATTCGAAAAAATGGCGAGTTGATGGGCCGGGAGGTGTCCGCCAACATCAATATCGAAACCAATGAAGCGGGAAACGGTATCATTATTACCATTAAGCCCGGGACCCAAAATGAATCGGTCCATATTCCGGTTATTTTGAGCCAGGCCGGCCTCCACGACGTGGTCTATAATACGTTTATCATCGGAGAAGATTCCAATGTCACCATTGTTGCAGGGTGCGGGATTCATTGCGGTTCCAGTCAATCCGAGGGACATTCCGGCATACACGAGTTCCGGATCGGAAAAAACGCACAAATCTCTTATGTGGAAAAGCATCTGGCGATCGGCGAAGGAGAAGGGAAGCGGACCTTAAACCCGACGACCAAAATATTCATGGAAGAAAATGCCCATGCGGAAATGGAATTGACCCAGATCGGGGGGGTGGACGAGGCCAAACGGATGAATGAGGCGGAGTTGGGGCCCGGGTGCAGCCTGCTGGTCTCTGAAAAGGTCCTGACCGATGGGACCCAAAATGCCGAATCCAAAAATGAACTGATCTTAAAGGGGGAAGACAGCCGGGCCAACTTGGTGTCCAGATCGGTCATCAGAGGGGATTCCAACCAGGACTTTTTCGTCCAGTTGACGGCCCTGGCCAAATGTTTCGGCCACATTGAATGCGACGCCATTATTATGGACAATGGGACCAATCAAACCATGCCGGCATTGAAGGCCGAACATCCCGGCGCTGAACTCACCCATGAGGCATCCATCGGCAAAATCGCAGACGACCAACTCATAAAACTCATGAGCCTGGGGGTAAGCTATGACGATGCGGTCAATAAAATCATTCAGGGTTTTTTGCAGTAACCCTCAGTCTCGTCCACGGCGCAATCCTGGAATGCATCCTTATGAAGGTGGTGTATGACCCTTTATTTAACCAATACCCTTACCCATAAAAAGGAAGCCTTTAAGAGCAGAGAAGCCCAAAAAGTGAAGCTGTTTACCTGCGGACCTTCGGTTTACAGGAGGCCCCATGTGGGCAATTATGCCACCTTCCTCTTCGAGGACATCCTCCACCGTTACCTTGAATATAAGGGATACAGGGTGCAACGGGTCATTAACTTCACGGACATAGAAGACAAGGCGGTGGCAGAAGCCAACCAAAAGCAGGTCTCTTTAACAGAGCTGACCCAGCCGGTTGCGGATCTGTTTCGAAGAGAGGCCGGCCTCCTTGAGATCAAACTCCCCCGGGAAATCCCCCGGTCCACCACCCATGTGGAGGAAGCGGTAAAACTGATCCAGAAATTGCTCAAACAAGGGTATGCATACTGGCATGAAAAGGACGTCTTTTTTGACCCCCTGAAATTTGAGGGATTCGGCAAACTCTTCAATTTAGATATGCGTCGGTGGCCCAAAAAAAGGCGTCGATTTCGGAAAGACACCTACCCGGGGCAGCGGTGGAACCTCGGAGATTTCATTTTATGGCACGGATATCGTCCCACCCGGGACGGCAGCATCTCCTGGGATACCTCCCTGGGAAAGGGGAGACCGGCATGGAACATTCAGGATCCGGCCATCATCCGTAAAAATCTGGGGTGGCATATTGATATTGCCTGTGGCGGAGTGGACAATTTATACCGGCACCATGATTACACCATCGCTGTCATGGAATCGCTTTCGCACGGACTCCTG
>JAIPDZ010000214.1 GCA_021737425.1 Deltaproteobacteria bacterium | reverse complement strand
GTTCTCCATCCACATAGATGGAAATCTCACATTCCCCCTCGTCGAATGACAGCCTCACCGTAGAGAGGGCCTGCCTCCCCTGGTCTTCCTCCTCAGATAGGATGACGGGCGTTTCCATGTTGAATATGGGCTCCCGGCCTGCAATGACCGGCAAAAGATTTCCGCAAATTACGTTTACGGTCTCCTTGAGGGCGTCATGTCTGTCACCCAAGGCCACCTTTGCCTCATCATCCAAACCCAGCATGTTGGCCGCCAGTTCCGGAAGCACGGCAGAGGATATCCTGATTTTCAAGATGCCGGAAAAGGGGCCTGTGAAAACCACGCTCCCGGACACCGTGTCCCCCATCTCTTCCCCCAGTGCATCGTCTTCCGGAAAAGCGAGCAGAAAGGCCAGCTTTTCAAACGTTTCCACCGCAACCCGGGACAGTGCTCCATCAATCTTTTCCGGCATCTCAATCCTCCATTTTCAAGAGATGGTTGACCGCATCCCGGATGGTCTCCGCCGAGTAAGGCTTGTGAATAAAGGTGACGCCCTTATGTTGCAGTCTTTCGATTCTGGCCTGGCTGCCTTCGGTGGAGATCACAATGACCGGGATCTCTTTGAGTTCGGGATTCTCCTTCATACGATCGATCATCTCCTCGCCCCCCATGACCGGCATGTTGATATCCACGATGGCCAAGTCGATCCAGTGGTTTTCAAGGCGATCGAGGCCTTCCCGGCCGTTGGCCGCCTCATGGACATCCGTAAGTTCAAGCCCAGTCATCCGCAGCGTCTTTAAGACCATGGCCCGCATCACCTTGCTGTCGTCTACTATCAGGAGATTGATTGCCATTTTTGTATTCCTCTCAAAAACCTAAGGGTCCCTGTTTCATCCTGGGAACATCCAATCCTATTGCGAAACCTCCCGGCGAGCTTCGACAAACATGCTCGCCGGGCTGTTTCACATCGTGCGTTCCGCCCGCCAGTGCGCATATCCATCCTTAGATATCCATGGGCCTTCATGGCGTCTACCGGTTCCCCTGGAAAATGCCGCCCAGTTCATTGGCCCACTGCAGGGTCTGGCTTGCCACCAGTTCAAGCTGCCGGGGCTTCAACCCCAACCGCTTGGTCGCCGCCGGGGAAGGTTTATACTGAAGCCCTTCTGTTCCCGCCCCGAGCCCTATCATTAAACAGAGCACATCGGCCACATGGATTAAGTCGATGATGGCGCCCGGTTCTTCAGCCGAATCGGGCTCATGGTGCCATCTCACCGCCCGGACCAGCGATTCCGGGAAAGACCATAGCTCCAGCAATCGGCCGCCCACTTCCGCATGGTCGGTGCCCAGGACCCGGCGTTCTGCTGCCTGGAACGGCGTTCCCTCCCCCGCCGCGGTTCTAATAGCGGAAAAATCCTCTTTCACATAGTCTCCCAATACCAGTTTCCCCAGGTCGTGCAGCAAGGCGGCCGTAAAGATCTCATTGTCGGCATCGATGTTCAGTTCTTTGACCAACAGCTCCGCGGCCACGGAAACGGCGATGGAATGCTGCCAGAGTTCACCAGGGGACAGATCATATCCGCGAACCGGCTTATCCAGCACGGCATTCACACAGGTGGTCATGACCAGTTTCCCCAACTTTTCCCAACCCAAGAGCACGATGGCCTGTCTGATGGAAGCCACCTTGGTAGGGACGCCGAAATAGGCGGAATTGGTCAGTTTCAGGATATTGGCCGTAATGCTCGGCTCATATCTCAGTATTTCCTCAATCTCAGATGCGGTTGACTTGGGGTCATCCACAAGTTTGAGGACCTTCAACGCCGCGTCCGACATACTGGGAAACGACTTTATGTCTGAAATGATATCGTCTACATATCCCGGTGTCATAGCGAAAACTCCTGGTGTTGCCCGCTTTTAATCAATATCTGCCCGGTTGAAATGTGAAAATGGACCGTTCTGCTCACGGTTCCGCCCACAGCCTCCGCATCCAACAGGACGTTGTTTTTCCAAAGAAGCTTTTTCAAAACCGTGTAGTTTCGCTTTCCGATTTTGAACATTTCATCCTTGCCAATGGGGCTGGCACACCCAGCGGCCTTTACCACCAGCCTCGATTTTTTCCCCCCGAGACGGTATATTTCCTTAAACAGCCTGACCACCCCCGTATCCACAAACATATAGGGATTGGCTTCGGCCTTTTGAGGATTGATCTTGGCCATGGGGAGCATGGCGTGCAACATGCCGCCGACCTTGATGCTCGGGTCATATATCATCAGACCCAGGCAGCTGCCAAGGGCATGGGTCACCACCACATCCCCCTCCCTCCCCATCTTCATATCCCCCACCTGAACCACTTGTCTCATTTCATTGACCCAAAACCATCTCAGCGTATATGTATCCGGCTTTTTGAAAACCGTTATCAATGGATCTGTTTTCAGCGCCTATTTTCTGTAGATTGCCGGCTGGACATAATGGAACTTATGTTTGATTGCGGACAGGCCTTCCGAATGGCCCACGAAAATATAACCGCCCGGCGACAGAAGATCCCAGAATCGGCCGATAAGCTTTTGTTGGGTGGGCCGATCAAAGTAAATCATAACATTTCGGCAAAATATCACATCAAAGGGTCCTCTCATGGGCCATGGTTCCAGTAGATTCAACCATGCCAGGCGCACATTGGCCTTTACCTCATCTTTCACCTGGTACAGTAAACCCTCTTTCCTTCTGATTGGAACGAAATACTTCCTGAGAAAAGCGGGCGGGACATCCCTCACCGATTCCTTTCCGTAAACGGCCGTGCGTGCCTTTTTCAGCATGCTGACGGATACATCCGTGGCCAAAATGAGAATATCTCTTACCGCCATGTTGGGAATGGTCTCGTTCAAAAGCATGCACAGGGAAAAAGGCTCTTCACCGGATGAACACGCAGCCGTCCAGAACCTCATTTTCTGAGTGTTCATTTTGGGAATAATAGCATCGCGCAGATAGTTGAAGTGAGCGACCTCCCGGAAAAAGCTGGTCTTATTGGTGGTCATGACATCGATCAAAAACCCGATCTCTTTTTCCCCTTCATCGCCGCTGATCAAACGGATATATTCTTTGAAGCTTCCCAGCTTGAGTGCACGAAGCCGCTTCATGAGCCTTGCCCTCACTAAGGCCTCTTTTCCGTTTTTCAAATTGATGCCGCATATGCCATAGACAACGTCGCTTACATGCCTAAACTCCTTTTCACTCAATTCCGCTGATAACAGATTCACGGTTTTATTGCTCCTATTTAAAGACGGTAACGTACCATGGTTACTCCTAATTCAACCTGTCTCCGTTTCCGGAATTGGCCAGTTTGACCACGCCCCCCACATCCAGGATCAGGCCCACCTGGCCATTGGGCATAATGGCCCCTCCTGAAATCCCCGGAATATCCTTCATACCTTCCCCTAAAGATTTGATGACGATCTGCTGCCGACCCACCAGATCGTCTATCACCAAGCCGGCCTGTTTCCGCTTATCGTCCTCCACCACCACCACCAGCTTATTGTGCTGATCCCCCTCGACCCCGTTTAAGTTGAAGAGGCTTCCCAGTCGAAACACCGGAAGGAGGTTTCCCTGAAGCGAAAGCATCTCTCCACGGTTTAATACGGTTGAAAGGTCATCTTTCTCCGGTTTGATGGATCTTACAATGGAGCCGGTGGGAATGATGTAGGTTTCCTCCCCCACTCGCACCACCATTCCGTCAATGATGGCAAGGGTCAACGGAAGACGCATCCTGAAGATGCTTCCCTTCCCCCATTCGGATTCGATCTCCACCTGTCCCCGAAGGGAGTCAATATTCTTCTTGACCACATCCATGCCCACGCCCCGTCCCGAGACATCGGTAACGGTTTTGGCGGTAGAAAAACCGGGTTCAAAGATCAGATTGAATATCTCCCTTTCACTCAGGGTCACATCCATACCCACCAGCCCCTTTTCCCGGGCCTTGGTTAGAATGGTATCGGCATTAAGCCCTCTGCCGTCATCCTCTATCTCCACCACCACACTGCCGGCTGCATGATATGCGGCCAGCCTCACCACACCCTGTTCGGGTTTTCCCGCTTTTTCCCTCTCCTCAGGCGATTCAATGCCGTGGTCCACTGAATTGCGCACCATATGCATGAGGGGATCATTGATCACATCCACCATATTCCGGTCTATTTCGGTTTCTTCCCCGTCGGTTACCAGATTCACCTGCTTTCCCACCTTTCGGGAGACGTCCCGAACCAGTCGGGTCATCTTGGTGAACGTCCCTTTCAGGGGAATCATCCGCATGGACATGCCCAGGGTCTGTAATTCCCTGACAATTTTGCTGGTCTGGCTCACTTTTTTGGAAAGATCATAGTTGTCACTGGCGACCACCGCCTCATCCTGTGCCACCATGGAATGGGCGATGACCAGTTCTCCCACCATATCCACCAGTCTGTCCAATCGGGTGGTACTCACCCGGACAGAGGTGTCCACCACATGTTTCCCCTGTATGGTCCGTTGGGTCCTGAGGGCCTGGGCCACGTCTTCCACCTTTGCGGCCTTTGACTTTATCATCTTTACGCCGATAAGGTCTTCACCCTCGATGGACGCCGCTTCCTCGACTTTGGCCCGGTCCGCCTTTCCCCCGGCCACCAGAAAATCACCGATCCTGGGGGATTGCGACTCCCCGGGTTCGTATTCATCAGATACCCCTGCCGCCTCGGGATTGACCAAGACCTGCATCAGTTCATCATATCCATCGGGCTTATATAGCGGGTTTCCCTCCAGTGCACCCTGCACCAGCTGAACCATATGCTTGATCATATCGAGTGAGCGAAGGGCCAGGTCGGCATACCCCCCGCTGTATCTTATCTCCTTATCCCGTACCCGGCTCAGCAATGACTCCGCATGATGTGCCAACTCTGATATGGCCATGAGCTCCAGAAACGCGGACACGCCCTTTACCGTATGAAAGGCCCGAAAAACAGTGCCCACCGCGTCCCTATCCTCGGGATCGGTTTCGAGGGCCAGCAAGGCCTCTTCTGCGGCCTCGATCAAATCAGCGCTTTCAGTAATAAATTCCGCAATCAAATCCGTATCCGCGTCTTCCGGCAGGGCCTCAAACGCCGGGGTCTGTTGCGGTGTTTCAGCAACCCCATCAGGCACAGACACGGTCGCCGGTTGATATGGTGGATCCTCTTCGGTGGCACGGGGACCTCCCCCGGATAGGGAGGCCGAATCGGATCCTGCATCGGATCCCTCTTGGCCGCTCTGCGCCGTCACCTGCATGGCCTTTTCCACCAACCCGTTGATTTCGGCCATAACGGCATCGGTATTTGAGAGATCCGCCTCCAACATGGCCTGTCCCTTTGCCGCTGCCTCGGCCATAAGGGTTCTCACGGATTCAGGATAAGACGGATCTTCTGCCAGGGCCTGAAACCACTGCATAACGCGGGTCATGGCAGGTTCATCGTCCGGCTCCACCTGCACCAGCAGTGATGCTGCGTCATTGAGGGTAAGGTCCTCGGGAACCTCCGGTTTCCCGGGCACTGGTCCTTCAGCGGGTGAGGGGTCGTCCGTTTCGTCTGATCCCCTGAGCTCTTTGATCTCTGCCTCCAAGGCGGCTCCCGCCTTTTTAAGAAAGGCCTCCCCATTGTTGCCGCCCGCCAAATAGTCCTCTGACGCAATCAATCCCTCTGAGACGGCCTCCACGAGGGAAATCGACCCTTTTGCCGACGTCTCCGTAAGATACATGAGGACTTCCCCGCAAAGGCCCAGCACTTTCATGACTTCAGGCATGGTGGACGGAATGTGTTGGCTTACCGCTTTGAGATCGCTTAGCACGCTCTTCCATGCCTGCCTGTCACTGAAATGGATACCTTCTATACATTCTACAATCTTCCCGATATCCTTGAGGATCTGTTTTTCCCGCTTGTCCATTGGATGCCTGACCTTTCTTCAAGTGGTAACGTTTCATAACCCCGCCGCCCCGCAAGGCGGGATTTCCGCTTCGCTCCAACAAGCAGCGGGGAATGCGCTCGCTGAGCATTTTCAAACAGTAAAGATACGAACAGAGGGTTTACCGGCCCCGTTTCCCCGCTCCTCCTCACACGGCTTCACCCTGCAAGGGATGTGCCGCTTCAGAAGTACCCAAGGCCGTCTCAAAGCTCCCGCGTACCAGTTTAGTAACAGTTTAGGTCTCTGAAACGGGCCCGCTATTTGAACACCCTAAGTTAATACGTTCCCGCCTATTTAAATCCCCACAGGAGATTCGCCCCCTATGGTCCCATGGCTGTCAAAATGGTGACGTCAAACCCCGGATCCTGATGCCACCCTTCCCCCGGTCCCGTCAGCACTTAGATACACGGGAAAACCCAGGGCCTCCATGGCCTGAAAGATGTGTTTGGGCAAAAAGAAACTCATGCACGGAGAATAGCTGTCCCCGGTCTTGGCGGCCAAGGCACACACCCCATCCCCGTGTTCAAAGCACGACTGATATCTGCCCCGGGCAAATTCACACAAGGTCATGGAGTCAATCCCTATGGCATTTTGATAGTACCGCAGTCGAAGGTCCGATGGAAACGGGCCATATAAGCCGATCAAAGGAACCCTGTGCGCCGCAGCGATATGGAGCATGCTGCTGTCAGGTCCGATCACCAGATCCAGCTCACCCATCAAGGCCACCGCCTCGGGCAGGCTCGGCAGATCCTTGGACGCGTTGACCACATGCGATCGCTTGTGTTCAGGCAGATGGCTGATAATCAAATCAATAAGCTCATATTGGTTCTTTCCTCCCACAAAATAGACCATGTAGTCCTGAGGAAGCTGTTTTATGAAATCGATAAATACCTGCGGCGGAACAGAACGTTTCTGTACAGAGGCGGCGACCTGAACGCCCATCTTGTATTTAATGCCGGCAGATGTTTTGTGGAGGAAATTTCTGGCGCGATTTCGGATTCTCTCCTCCACACGTACATTGGGCAGGGGATTGTCCAGGCCGTCCAAGTGAAAGGCCTCTTTGAGTAAATCATAGGCATTGGTTTCTTCCGCATCGGGATTGCCCTCAATGATGCCTTGAAAAAACAGGATATAATCGTATTCGTCTAATTTCTTTTTCTCCAGGGGCATGGATACCAAATCAAATCCGTCCCGCTCCCCGTCCAAAATGGGGATAAACGTGGAATCGCATCCCAAGGTGAGTTCTGCAGACGGGAAGTTCTTCTTGACCTGCCGCATCGACGTGGCGATGAATAGCAAATCGCCGATTCCGCCGGTCCGAAAACAGAACAGGCTCTTTCCTTTTAGACTCTCACCGCCGTAGAAGTTGGGCGGGGCGTATTCACGGGCCTCAATGATTCCCGGGCCGAACTGTGCTGCCACTCGCTCAGGAAAAAAATCAGCCACCACATACTCAACCCCTGTCTTCAGCACTTTGTTGGATTTGGCTACTTCAGTGACGGAGAGATCTTGTCTGGGCGTGATAACCTTCATGCCGCTCTCCGGGCTTTTTTGTCTACGTTGTAATAATTGAGCTCAATCTGTCCGGACAGGTTGTGATTGGTGGCATAATAGTCAGCCAGTTCCTTTTCAATATTCGGTTGCATCTCGTTTACCTTTTGGATCAAGAAAATAAGCCCATCCCTTACCTGACAGTGCTCCCTTCTCACCGCATTTATCAATTGCCGGCTTTTTTGAAGTTCATTGCCCAGGTACTGAATTACCTGATGAACCTCCTGGCTCCCATTTGATCTTACGTTGGGACTATCCGCATTGGGTACGCGACTTTCAGGGTGTCGCTTGGGTTTCCTCTTCCTCTTAGCCATTCTCTCCTCTCGTAACTGCCATACAAACTCATGAAAGATGCCTTAAAAGCTCATGTCTAAAGCTTGCGGGCAACCATAACAAACGAATAGGGATCGAATCTCTCCACGTACACGGTCTCGGTCTTCCCCTCCAAAAGATTCATCATAATGTCCGGGGT
>JAIPDZ010000213.1 GCA_021737425.1 Deltaproteobacteria bacterium | reverse complement strand
TCACAAAGAAATTCAGGTTTCCATAGTGACCCAGGACCCCCACGATCCAGTAGATGAGGGTGAGGTAGTGGGCCAGACCGGCCAAGAAGCCCAGCCTGAAAGCGGTCTTTGGGGAAACCCGGCCCACACTGATCAACAGAGGCACCAAGGCGATCCACGCCAACAGGGACAAGTGCCCCGGGGGAAAGGCCGCGGTTAATAAGACCCCGGAGAGGACGGCCAGGAGGACGTTCTCAAAAACAGGGGGTGCATCTCTTTGGGTTGCGGACATGTACAGGAATTATGGGGAATCGGGAACGGCGTTTTCCGGGGGCGCCCACCCGGTTGACCCGGCCGAAGGGGAAACCAGAATCTTGTCGATTTTCCGTTGATCCCCCTCCTTGACCGTCATTTCCACATCGCCGAAGGAGATCGTCTCCTCCACCTCGGGAATCCTTCCCAGTAGATGGATAATGAAGCCGCCCACAGATTCAAAGTCGCCTTTGGGCAGATCTCTTTTAAGCGCCTCCTCCAACTTTTCCACACCCAACCGGGCGTCCACCAGCAGGGACCCATCATCGAGGGGACACAGGAGCGGTTCCTCATTGTCGTGCTCGTCCATGATTTCCCCCACGATTTCTTCTAATATGTCCTCAATGGTAATAATGCCGGCTGTCCCCCCGTATTCGTCCGTCACTATGGCGAGATGGGTGGTCTTTTCCTGCATATCTTTTAATAGCTCACTTACCCTTCGATTCTTGGGTACAAAAAAAGGCTTTCTCAATATTTCCGAGGGGATTCTGGAGGAAGGGTCCTTGCCCAGGAGCTTGAGCAGGTCTTTGGCATTCAGGATGCCCACGATCTGATCGATATTTTCCCGGTGGATGGGAATCCGGGTGTGGCCGCAATCGGTAACCAGATCAATGACTTCACCGAGGGTGGAGTCCACGGAGGCGGATAAAATCTCGGTTCGGGGGATCATGATGGAGTGGGCCTTTTGCTCTTTCAAATCAAGTACCCCATAGACCATATGGGACTCCTCATCGCTGATGAAGCCCCTGGCCTGACCCTCGTCCATAAGTTCATGGATCTCCTCGGTCAGGTCTTCACTGTGGTCCAGGTGAGCACGTTTTTTGATCAAAGATTTTATAAGACCAAAGAAACTCTTTTCCGAATCATCTTCCAAAGATCTTTTTCTTCTCCTCGATTGCGGGTTGGCGTCCGGCTCCCCGGTGTTCGGGGCCGCATGTGGACATTTTGACAAAACTGTACGGAAATGGTATTGTTATATGCACCTAATGTCAAGATGTTTGGCGGGGCGGACGGGTAAAGATGAAAATATCTCTTGACTGCAGCAAAAAGATATATTAGTTTTATTAGGTTTACGGTAGCTTAAAAACGGCATTCATCCGTTTTGCGCAAAAAAAG
Organism: Deltaproteobacteria bacterium; assembly: GCA_021737425.1. Taxonomy (GTDB): domain Bacteria; phylum Desulfobacterota; class DSM-4660; order Desulfatiglandales; family Desulfatiglandaceae; genus JAIPDZ01. The sequence continues at coordinate 6,557 of JAIPDZ010000213.1, read as the reverse complement.
GTACTGTTTTTAAAGATCGGGTTCATTGAGCGGGCATAGCTCAGTTGGTAGAGTACAAGCTTCCCAAGCTTGGTGTCGCGGGTTCGACCCCCGTTGCCCGCTCCAGCCCCTTTGAAAACGGCCTGCCCCCCTTTTCGAGGTTGTCAACTCCACATCAAGGGATGGTCTACTTCGAATCGCGGATACGGCGTTTTTGGTTTTCATAAATCCTTTGGTTTGCCTTAAGGAGCTTATGTAATTAAGCGCTTGACAATCCAGTCTGCGAAGGGGAAGCGGGCCTCAGGGTCCGCTTTTTTTATGGGCCATACCGGACATGGGGCCAGGGATGACATTCACTTGTGAAGCCGGGGACGTATGCGTGTAGAGTACATTCAATCGGCCGTACAAAGCGTGACAGAGCTCATTGAACCGGTCCTTGAGGCCATGGATGTGGAGCTTGTGGATGTTGAATACCGCTTTGAGCAGGGCCGGTGGGTGCTCCGCATCTATGCGGATATGCAGGGGGGCATCAGCGTGGACGACTGTGCCCGGGTGAGCCGGGAAATTGAAGATCTCATAGAGGTGAACGATATCTTCCAGCAAGAATATGTGCTTGAGGTCTCTTCTCCCGGCCTCAACAGGCCGCTGAAGAAGGAAAAGGATTTTGTTCGAGTGAAGGGTGAAAAAATAAAGGTGAGGATGCGGACAGGTCTCAAGGGCCGTCGCAATTTTACCGGATATTTGACCGACGTAAGGGACGGTATCGCCTATGTGGATGTGACAGAAGGCCGGGTAGCACTCCCCTTGGACGGGATGGAAAAGGCCCATCTCGTTTATGCCTTTGGGGAATGAATACACCCATTGGCCTTCTTAGATTATATGAAGTTGGGTATGGGACGTGCGCAGTAAGGGTAGGCATCTTAAACAATTTTGTGGAGCAAAATTATGGCTTCCGATTTAAAGCGGATTATTGACCAGGTAAGTCGGGAAAAGGGAGTGGATTCGGATGTGCTCATTACCGCCCTCGAAGAGGCAGTAAAGGCGGCCGCCAGGAAAAAATACGGGCCGGATTATGATCTGGAGGTACGGTATAATGAGGAAGTGGGCGAAGTGGAGGCCTTTGAGTTTAAAGAAGTCGTGGAGAATGTCACGAATGAGCATGTCCAGATATCGCTTGCCGAAGCCCATGAAATGGACCCTGAATCTGAAATAGGGGATAGTCTCGGCGTCAAAATGGACCCCGATAGTTTTGGGAGGATCGCTGCGCAATCCGCCAAACAGGTGATTATGCAGCGGCTGAAAGAGGCCGAGAGAGATATGGTCTTCGATGATTTCAAGGACCGGCGCGGAGAGATCATCAATGGCATTGTGCAAAGATTTGACCGGGGTTCCATTATCGCCAACCTCGGGAGAGTGGAGGCCGAACTTCCCCCCAAGGAGCAGATGCCGAGAGAGACCTATCGGCAAGGGGACCGGATACGGGCCTATATATTGGAGGTGAAACAGTTCAGTCGCGGCCCCCAGATCGTACTCTCCAGGACCCATCCCAATTTTCTGGCGGCCCTCTTTGAAAACGAGGTCCCGGAAATCACCGAAGGGATTGTACAGATCATGCAGGTGGCTCGGGAACCCGGGGGGAGGGCCAAGATCGCCGTGAGTTCCAGGGATTCTGATGTGGATCCGGTGGGCGCCTGTGTGGGTATGAAGGGTCGACGGGTTCAGGCGGTGGTCCAGGAATTGCGGGGAGAGAAGATCGATATTGTGACCTGGGACCCGGATGCGGCCAAATTCATCTGTAATGCCCTTGCCCCGGCTGAAATTACCCGGGTGATTGTGGATGAAGACAATCGAAGCATGGAAGTGGTGGTGCCTGATGACCAGTTGTCTCTCGCCATCGGGAAAAGGGGCCAGAATGTGCGGCTGGCCTCCAGACTGACCGGCTGGCGGTTGGATGTTGTGGGTGAAACCAATTATAATGAGGCCCTGAAATCAGGATACAGTTCCCTGTTGGAGCTTCCCGGCATCGGGCAAAAACGGGCCACCGATTTGTATGAACTGGATTTTAAATCCGCGTGGGACGTGGCCAAGGCCAGGGTGGAGGACTTGACTCCGGTGGAAGGCATTACCGAGGCGAGGGGAGAGGAACTGATTGCTGAGGCCAAGCGGTATATCAGTCAAAAGGATGTGGAACGCAAGACCCTGGAGGCTTCCGAGAATACCGCTTCAGCAGAGCAATCCACAGAAAAGATCGCTGGGGAATCAGAGACCCAGGGCCAAGAACCGTCACCCGAAGAACCCCCCCAAGCCGTGGAGACCGATGTAGGGCCAGACGGGCCTGTGAAGGAAACAGGGGCTGATGAGTAAAGGGAAGGGTCACATCCCGATTCGGACATGTATATGCTGCAAAGCCAAGAAGAAAAAGGGTGAATTGATCAGACTGATCCTGAAAGATAAGGGCGGGGTGGTCAGGGATCAGAAAGGCAAGGGACCTGGCCGGGGCGCTTATGTGTGTGACAAGGAAGCCTGTCGATCGCATCCCAAGTTGGACGCGTATCTCAAAAGGGCATTGAAAATGGGGAACCGATCGCATGTTCAGGTTGCTTGGTGGAGTGATGACATCAGGGATGGGTCTATGATTGATCCATGCCAAAAAGGTGGCAGACAGGGAATTTTATAAGGATTTTTGGGGGATTCTATGGCCAAAGTCAGAGTTTATGAATTAGCAAGAGAACTCGACATAGAGAGCAAAAAACTGGTGGAGCGACTCAACGCCGGCGGAATGAACGTCAAGAATTATATGAGTACCCTTGACGAACAGGACGTGGTCAAGGCAAAAGAGATCCTTTCGGGGACTGTTTCTCAAATTGTTGAGGAGAAACGGGTGAAACCTACTGTGATTCGCAGGCGCAAAAAGGTTGTGCGAGTCCAGGAGCCTCCAGTGGAAAGGGCCGAGGCCGAAGCGGAAGAAAAGGAGATCCCCGAACCCCAACCCCCTGTAGTAGAACAGGCAGAAACCCCTCCGGTCCAAGAAGGCGTTCCTGAACCGGCGGCCCCGGCACAGGAATCGCCTCCGGCCCCTGAAATGCCCGAAAAAGCAGAGGGGGAACCGGTTTCGGCAGCGCCGCCCGAGCCTCAAGAAACGCCCCGGGAAGAGGCGGGAGAAGCCGTGGCCAAACCCGCCCAGGAAGCCAAGCCAAAACCCAAAAAAGGCAAAAAGAAGAAGACCGGCCAGCCTGCCAAAATCATCAAGCGCGCGGAAGAGGGCCCGCTCAAGGAAATGTTGATCAAACAGGCTGAACAGCCGCCTGTGACCCCTGCTCCCGAACCTGCTGTACCCCCCGTAAAGGCCCCGGGCGTGGTGCCGGGGGCGCCCAAAAAGGAAAAACCATCGGCCAAGAAAAAGGGGAAGAAAAAGGTCGATGCAGAGGAAGAGATCAAACGAGGGACCTTTAAACGTCACAAAAAAGAGGTGTATGAACGAGCCGACCTATACGCCGGCGAGGCCACCAAACGTAAACTCAAAAAGTCCGGTAAAAGAGGGAAGGAAACCGGCCGCAAATTCAAGCAGACCGAGATTACGGTACCCAAGGCCATAAAACGGCGGATTAAAGTTCCGGAAGTGGTTACGGTGAGTGAACTGGCCAGGGCCATGGGAACCAAGGCGACTGAATTGATCAAGATATTGATAAAATCGGGTATTATGGCCAACATCAATCAGTCCATTGACTTTGATACCGCATCGGTGGTGGCTGATGACCTGGGGTTTGCCCTGGAATTGGACACCTTCGAAGAAGACCGGTTTTTTTCAGAGGTGGAGGATCGGCCCGAGGATCTGGCGCCCCGGCCCCCCGTGGTGACCATCATGGGCCATGTGGACCATGGGAAGACCTCCCTGCTGGACTATGTGAGAAAGTCCAACATCATAGAAGGGGAATCCGGCGGCATTACCCAGCACATCGGCGCCTATTATGTAAAGAGCAAAGGGGGCGATATCGTATTTCTGGACACGCCCGGCCACGAGGCATTTACGGCCATGCGGGCCAGGGGGGCCAAGGTGACCGATCTTATCGTGCTGGTGGTTGCGGCTGATGACGGCGCCATGCCCCAGACCAAGGAAGCCATTAATCATGCCCGTGCAGCCAACATCCCCATTGTGGTGGCCATCAACAAGATCGACAAGGCGGATGCGGATCCGGATAAGGTCAAAAGGGAACTGGCCGAACTGGATCTGTCTCCTGAGGACTGGGGCGGGGAGACCCTGTACGGTCTGATTTCGGCCAAGACCGGCCAGGGCGTGGATGACCTTCTGGGGCTTATCCTGCTGCAGGCGGAGATGCTCGAACTCAGGGGTAATCCCAACCGGGAGGCCAGGGGAACGGTGGTGGAGGCTGAACTGGACAAAAGCAAAGGCCCGGTGGCCACCGTCCTCATAAAGACCGGAACATTGCATCAGGGGGATCAGTTTGTCTGCGGGGGCCATTACGGGCGGGTCAGGGCCATGCTGGATCACCGAGGGAGAAGGATTGATAGCGCAACCCCTTCTGTGCCGGTGGAACTGTACGGCATATCCGGAGTGCCCATGGCCGGCGACGAGTTTATCGTGGTCAAGGACGATAAGACCGCCAAACAGATCATCGAACATCGCAAGGCCGGTGACAAAAAGCAGGAAGGCATGAAAAAGGGGCTGACCAGCCTGGACGATCTTTTCGAGCGCATCAAGGAAGGGGGCATCAAGGAACTCAATATCGTATTGAAGGCGGATGTCCAGGGCTCTGCAGAGGCGGTCAAGGATTCGCTCGTCAAACAGAGTACGGATGAAGTCCGGCTCAATGTCATTCATTCCGCCACCGGGGCCATCTCAGAGTCAGACGTGATGCTGGCCTCTGCTTCCGGGGCCATCATCATCGGCTTTAATGTGAGAGCCAACCCCCGGGTGGTGGCGATTGCCGAAAGGGAAGGGGTGAACATCCGCTACTATGATATCATTTACAAGGCCATCGAGGATGTGCGTCTCGCCATGAGCGGTCTATTGGAGCCGGTGTTGGAGGAACATGTTATCGGACGGACAGAGGTGAAGGAGGTATTCCGCGTTCCCAAGGTGGGCGCAGTGGCGGGTTGCCAGGTTACAGACGGGCATGTTACCCGCAACGCCAAGGCCCGTCTCCTGCGCGACGGTGTGGTGGTCTTTGACGGTAAGATCAGTTCGTTGAAGCGATTCAAGGAGGATGTTAAAGAAGTCCAGACCGGATATGAGTGCGGCATCGGGCTGGAAAATTTCAATGATATAAAGACAGGGGATGTCTTCGAAGTGTACGAAGTGGAAGAGGTCGCTGCGGAGTTGTAGCCAATGGTGGTGGGAAGTCTCAAGGTCATGTTTTTGTTGCATGACAATCGATCGCTCAAAGGGAAGCGTAAGGTGGTCAGGAGCATGGTGGATAAGGTCAAGTCCCGGTTTAATGTGGCCATTGCAGAGGTGGGCTCCAATGACATGTGGCAGAAAATCGAACTGGGGGTCTGTGCGGTGGGAAACGATGTGCGATTTATCGATTCCTCGTTGAGTCATGTACGCGATTACCTGGATTCATTGTATCTGGCGCAGATGGTGGATTCTGAAATGGAGATTTTTAACGTATGAGACCTCCAACCCCCGTAAATGGAGTCCCGGAAGGCCTCCCCCGAATGGGCCAGGCCGCAATTCAGTTATGCTCAGGGGAGCGTTCCTCTATCCCCTGGGGGGATGAAAGAGGCTGCCGTGCGTTCGGGTAAACGGGCGGAGCGAGTGGGGGAACTCATCCTCAAGGAGGTTGCCTTTCTTCTTCTGGAAAAGGCCAAGGATCCGCGGGTCCGGGGGGTTACCCTTACCGGGATCCATTTGGGCAACGATTTGAAGTCCGCCAGGATCTTTTTCAGCACACTGGGGGGAGAACGGGAGATCCGGCAGGCCCAATCAGGCCTGGATAGTGCGAAAGGATTCATAAAGCGGGAAATCGCAGCACAAATGGAATTGAGGTATGTCCCCGACATCTCCTTCATTCATGACCCTACTTTGGAGAAGGCGGATCGACTGGAGCAGTTGTTCCATGACATCCGGAAAGAGGAGGGGGAATGAGAGGAGAAAATAGAAGGCCCTCCCCCCCTGATGTGGACCGGGCTATATCTGAAATCGCGGCGCTTCTGAAAGACGGCGTGCGGTTTTTGTTGCTGACGCATGTGGACCCCGATGCGGATGGGATCGGCTCCATGCTCGCTTTGGGCAGGAGCCTTTCTGACGGGGGAAAGGATGTGGTCCTTGTGACGCCGGAGCCGCTTCCTGAACCGCTGAACCGCCTCCAGGATGCGGATCGGATCGTCAGCGGGCATCCGGAGGGGCGTTTTGATGTGGTGGCGGCCTTGGACTGTGCGGAGAAAGAACGCCTGGGATCGCTGGCCGATCATGTGAAGGGGCCCGCATATACAATCAACATTGATCATCATGACACCAGCGATGGTTTTGGCATGCTGAATCTGAATGATCCGGCGGCTTCTTCCACCGGCGAACTGGTATTCCGAATCCTCCAAAAGGCCGGCTTTCCCATCTG
>JAIPDZ010000212.1 GCA_021737425.1 Deltaproteobacteria bacterium | reverse complement strand
AGGAATTGGGCTATGACAATGTGCATGTCCGGATCGGTGACGGGTATAAGGGGTGGCCCCGGGAGGCCCCCTTTGATGCGGTCATGGTCACCTGCGCACCGGAAGAGATTCCTCAACCCCTGGTGGACCAGTTAAAGGAGGACGGACGCATGATCATCCCGGTGGGCCGGGTCTACGGGGTTCAGAAACTGATCAAATGTGTCAAGCGCGGCGGGCAGCTCAATACCGAGGAGGTCATGATGGTAAGATTTGTGCCCATGGTGGAAGAAAAATAGCTTGTAAAAACTGACCCTTGACCTCACAGAAACCCAGAAGACCTTCAGATCCATCCTGATGCTAATTTATTTTGGTATCCTTCAGTGTCTGGACTTTAAAGCTTATCTTTGGTAAAGCTGGACGACTTAAGGCTATCTAACCGGCGGGCTAATGCACGTATTGTGGCGTTTGGCAAGCTCATGGGATACCGAACCCTGATTTAGATAGTCTTCACCCCTTGGATTTTAAACGTTGTAGATTCCAGCATTGACCCCTTAAATCCCCTCGAAGGCGCATTGGCACCTATTCCGGAGGGACAACTACGTACGTATATACCCTAATTGACGGGCCGTTTATTTTCTGCTATCCGTTCTCTATCTTATCGGCATGCATTTATTTATAAAACTATGGGGAGGGACAATGCCAGGTGCATGAGACACTTCCAAGGCTTCGGGATTGGCCCGTAGTTATATGCTAAAAAATGGCTTGTCAGGTTGGTCCCCTCCTGGACCGCCACCTCCCCACCAGTTTCAAAAAACATGCATTTGACAAATGAGGGTTGTTCCGGCAGGTTTTGTAACATTCTCCCATAGGAACAAAGATGAATGACCAAATTTGTCCAAGGCAAAATTGAGAAAGAGGCTTTTCCTCCCATGTTAGAATGAAAATTGTTTTTTCTGAGCATCATAAAAACAGAGCTTTAACAATAGGCTGCGGTCATTATAGAGGTCAATACAAATAAAGCATTTGGAGACTTGGCATGAAGAATGGAATAGCGACAGTTGGGCTGTTTCTGGGGATCTTTTTTATGTTAGCGCCCGCTTTTTACGCGGACGCGGCCGATAGAGCGACAACACATGCTACTTTAAAGACCGAGCATGTAACTGAGGCGACGAATCAGACCTTTGTCAGCAGCGATGGGGACTGCGGTGACGAGACGCCCTGCTACAGCACAATCCGGGAGGCCATTAACGCGGCCGCCGACGGATCAGAGATACTGGTCAAGCAGGGCACGTATGAAGAATCCATCAGCCTGACAAGCCCCAAAACACTCACCGTTAAGGGTGGATACGACTCGGCCTACAGCCAGCAGACGCCCAACACAACATTTATTCAGGGAATTAGTCAAACGACTGTTCAGGCGCCAAGCGGCTCTTTGAAAATTCAAATGATGAGCATACGCACCCAGGAAGGTGCCGGCTACAACTTGACCCTCACCACCACCGGCCAGGGTAGCGGACAGGTGAGCGTTTCGCCCTCTGGCACCACCTTTCAGCCTGGCACCGTCGTTACCCTGACCGCCGAGGTGGATTTGGGATCCGTGTTCAGCGGGTGGGGGGGCGATTGCAGCGGCACCGAACTGACGACTCAGATCACCATGAACGCAGACAAGTCGGTTTCCGCAGGTTTTGGCGCCGCGTCCACCGACCCCCTGGCCCACCAGGCCATCCTGGGTCCTTTGGCAGGGGCGACCATCCAAGCCTTCAGCCTGGACGATCTATCCAACCCCATCGAAGGGCCGTTTCTGGCCAACAATTCTGTAAACATGCAGGCGGCCGGCTCCTTTGACCTCACCTTGAGCGGCATTGCCGATGATGAATGGATTCTGGTGTCCGCCACCGGCGGCTGGGACATCGACGCCGATGATGACGGATCTGTAGACGCCAACCCAACCCGTAACCAGGGGTCCCTCTATGCCCTGGCCCAGGCAAGCCATTGGCGGCAGGGCAATTTGAAGGTCAATGCGTTGACCGACATGGCCTGGCGCTACAGCCAGGCCTGGGTGGGGCAGGCGAGTCTTACCGAACTGGAAAAACGCCTGAATGAGGTGGCCCAGACCCTGCTGGTCAAAAAGATCAGCGGCACGGGGGATGTCGATTACACAGATCTGCTTGCCTTCAACCCCGCCGACGCCTCTCACAAAGATTGCCTCTCGTTTGATTATGCCGACCTTATGGCCACGGGCGGATATGCATCCCAGATCCATGCCGGCGCGTCAGATGCGGATGTGAACGCGGCCTTAGACACGGTGTTCGGGTCTGTTTTGAGCTTTGTTCTGCCCGATGACCTGGAAAGCGAGGTCCAGGTGCGGCTAGCTGGTTTCGGCCGGGGCAAAGTCCAAAGCAGTGACGGCTTACTGGTCGTGGATAGCGAAGCCGATGTCTCCGCACAAAAGACCTTGGCCCTCTATGAACGGGACCGGGAAACGCCGGTGACGTTCACGGCCACCCCGCTGACCGATACCCAGATCCTGGGCTGGACCGGGTGCGACTGGGTCAGTGATGATCAGACCCAGTGCCGGGTGGGTCTGAGCACCAACCGTCAGGTTCAGGTCGATTTCGGATATAAGGAAGCGGTCATTGATCCCCAGTTTGTGGATCTCAGCCTGGCCACGGTCGCCTGGTCGGGCGACACCCTGACGGTGGTGGTGGATGAGAATGACACGGACCTTCTGGCCGCCCTCGCCAATATTGCCGAGGGCTGGTATGTGGCCGGCATGTCCGATCAGGGGCCGTTTTTGCTCCAAGTGACTGAGGTTTTGGGACACCAGGACACGACCTGGACCCTCAAGACCATCCAAGCCAGACTGGAGGATGTCATCCAGCAGGGGTCGGGCACCCTCAAGCGCATCCTGACCCATGGGGATCTTGAAACGGGGACCTACAACAGGAGAATGTATTCAGCCTCCGGGGAGATTCTTCCTGTACGCCTGGTGCCGTCCCAGGATCCCGATGACCGGATCTTTCGGATTCAGGTCGGGGATGTACCGGACCCGGAGAGGGAGCTACAGAAAATCTCCGGGGACCTGGTCATTGAAGATGGCGATGCCGAGATTCGCCTGCATGGTAAGGTGGATGTGACCATTGAACTGGATGCAGGAGTGGACTATGGCTTGTTGCGCGGGCTGGAATACTTCAAATTCGTGCCGGAAGTAGGGGTTACGCCCGCATTGGATGTCACCTGCACCGGAAAAATCGAGGGAGAAAAGAAGAAATTGATTTATACCATTCCTTTTGCTTCCATTAAATTTATGGCCGGTCCTGTGCCGGTGTGGGTGTCGCCGGCTGTGGATATCTGGCTGGGCGTCGAGGGCAGTGTCGAAGCGCCAGTGAGCATGGGTGTGTCCTACACCATGACAGCGAGGGGAGGGGTTCAGTACACCGTAGACGAGAACTGGCAACCGATTAAGGGATTTGACCGCACCTGGGATATTGAAGAAGAACCGGAATTTCATGACAAAGGGCGCATCAAAGGGTTTGTTTCGGCTGAACCGGAAATGATGGTTTACAGCCTCACCGGGCCTGCGCTGGCCATCCAACCCTATCTCGAAGGAAACGTGACCGCGGGCTTTGACCCCTATTGCGCGGCGGCCCTGGACTGGGGACTGTGGGGCGGCATTACCGGCAAGCTACAATGGAAGGGAAATGACAGCATCCCCATTCTGGGGAAGGCTCTGGGGAAACTCGATCTGTCATTCGAGTTTTATAACTGGGATCGCAAAATTCTTGGGGGGGTCCTGAATGCCTGTGGAGCCGAACCGCCTGCGCTGTTTTTGAGTGGTAACGATATCAATGTAACCGTTGTCTCCGGCGCCGGCGGAAACCTCCAGACCATCTACACCCTGACCAACAAGGGCGACCAGGACATGCCCTGGTCCATTTCCAAACCGGCGTTCAGTCCGGTGTCGGTCTCGCCATCGGAGGATGGGATCCTCAGTCCGGGGGCTTCCACCCAGCTGACCGTGACGGTGAACAGCCCTGGGGGCCTGGATCTGGGCTCGCACACCTATCGATTGGAGTTCAATAACGACTTCCAGGGTGCCATCGGTCAATCCGGACTGGGTTCCGAGGACCGAAACGTGCGGGTCACGGTGGTGAATACGCCCCCTACCTGGACCAACAGCCTGGGTCAGACCTTCGTACTCCTGCCGGCCGGGACCTTTATCATGGGGAGCCCGTCGGATGAGCCGGGGAGGTCCAGCTATGAAACCCAACACCAGGTGACGCTGACGAAGTCTTTCTACATGCAGACGACTGAGGTGACGCAGGGGCAATGGGAGACGGTGATGGGGAGCAATCCGTCGTGTTTTTCGGGGTGCCCCACCTGCCCAGTGGAAGGGGTCTCATGGAACGATGTGCAGGATTTCATAGATAAGATGAACCAGCGGGGTGAGGGGACGTACCGCCTGCCCACGGAGGCGGAGTGGGAGTATGCGGCAAGGGCAGGGAGCACGACCGCGTTTTACAACGGGGGGATCACGGAACTCCAGTGTGATTATGACCCCAACCTGGATGCCATTGGGTGGTACTGCTACAACTCACATTGGGAGACCCATCCAGTGGGCCAAAAGGCCCCGAATGCGTGGGGGTTGTATGACATGTCGGGCAATGTGTGGGAATGGTGCCAAGATTGGTTTGACAGCTATTCATCGAGTACAGTAACGGACTCCACCGGTCCTCCTTTTGGCCCCGAGCGTGTGTGTCGGGGCGGCAGCTGGGACTACGACGCCAGTTCCTGCCGGTCGGCCCAGCGCGGCTCCTTGTGGCCGGACATCAGGGACAACAGCAGTGGGTTCCGGCTTGTCCTCTCTTCAGGTCAGTAAAAGAAGGGGAGCAGGTCAGGGAGGGCAACCGTACCGAAACGACATGGAACAGGAGCGAAGGACGAGCGGATGTGGAATGTCGTGGAGGTCGGATGCCCGGTGCGGAAGAGCGTCGGTGTACAGTAGGGATTGTGGAAATGTGGGACGGTAGGTGCGGCTTTAGCCTAAATGCTATAGAGCGACGCCATAGTTGTTAAGCCGTCGGTTTTCAATCTTAGGTTTTCCAACCTTTTCGAGACCGATACCCAAAAATGCAGACCTACGATACTGGAACTTCACATTTAATTGATCTCGGTCGACGCGACAATACCTATATCATGGTTGAAGGGGGGTTTTTCAAGATTAGATTTTGTATGGTTGGGCGGATGCGTTTCTAAAACCCTATGAGCAGTGTCGGCTCCGGCCCAATCGGGTTCGTGCCGAAACCTGATAGGTTTGGCATCGGATGCGTGCAAGACCCTACCCATCAGGTTCAGGGAGGTGCAGAATCCTTCGGGCCTCATCCGGGGAGGCCACCTCTCTTCCCATCTCATGGGCCACCCTCACCATCCGCTCCACCAGTTGGGGGTTGGTGGCCTTCTCGCCGCGGCAATAATAGAGATTGTCTTCCAGACCCACCCGCACGTGCCCGCCCATGAGGATGGCATGGGCGCCCATGATCAACTGGGCCGGTCCCATACCGGCCACGGTCCAGGTGGCATCGGGCTGGATGTTGCTTTTCAGATGGACCAGGTTTTCAATGGTGGCGGGAATGGCCCCTTTTAATCCCATGACAAAATCGAAATGAAGCGGCGGCACGGCAAGGTCCCGGTCCAGAAGCCCCAGGGCGTTGTTGATCATGGCCGTATCAAAGATCTCCATCTCCGGTTTGACCCCGTATGTCTGCATATCCTTGGCCAGGGCGTCGATCAGTTGGGGACTGTTTTCATAGATGGAGGTGGGAAAATTGACCGATCCGGTGGTCAGGCTGGCCATCTCCGGGCCCAGCTTCAACCGCTCACTCCTCAGTTCATAGGTCACCCCGGCCCGCCCGCCGGTGGAAATCTGGAGGATCAGATCGGTCTTCTCCTTCAGCCCCTGGTAAATCTCTTCAAAGATACCATAATCCGGGGACGGGGATTCGTCCTCCGGGTTGCGGGCGTGAATATGAATGACGGCGGCCCCGGCCTCCTGGCAGCGGATCCCCTCCTGGATGATCTCCCGGGGCGTAATGGGCACATGGGGCGTCATCTGCCGGGTGGGAACCGATCCCGTAGGGGCCACCGTAATAATAAGTTTGTCCATTTTGTCTCCTGTTCAGCTATGTGAGGCCCAGGGCTTCCAGCGTCTTCGGTGTGGGCCTCCCTTGGGCGTCCCAGCCCCGCAGGCGGTAATAAACGGGCAACATCTGATCCAGTTCACATACGTGGCCCTTGCCCGGTCCGTCCGGAAGCGGTTCCTTTACGATTCGAGGGGGGAGGCTGTCCTCCGCTGGGCCGAACCCGGCCCGGATCAGAAACAACCTCTCCGCATTGATGATCCGTTCCCCGGCCTCAATGAGCGAATCCATATCATACCCGAAACCGGTGGCGGCATTGAGCAGCCGCAAAATGCCCTCCGGCCGGATATCCCGCGTGGGGGTTACATAGTTGCGCACCGAGAAAAACACGCACACTCCGGCCGCATCAATCAGGGCGAACACATCCTGCCAGTCCTTGACCAACTGGGGCTTATCCTCCCAGGTCAGGGGATCAATGGTCATGGGGACCCCCAGGATTTCGATATAGGCCGTATCGCCGCGCATGTGGCTGGCCCCGATACTGGAAGTGGCGTAGGCCAGGCCCATCCCCTTTTCCCCTCTCGGGTCATACCCGGCAAACTCCTGTCCTTTGGACACAATGGCCAGCTCCGGGTGCCCGTATTTGCGGGCCAATCCAAGGCTCCCCAGGGCCAGATCATCGCCGAAGCCCTCTCTCATGGCTGTTTTCGTGCATAATGCCACCACCGCCTCGCCGTCACCGAACCGCAATGACCGGCCCACTGCCGCCTCATCCAAGATTCCCTTTTCAAACATCTCCATGGCACAGGCAATGGTCGCCCCCATGGTGATGGTGTCCAGGCCCATCTCATTGCAGATATAGTTGGCCTTGGTCAGTGCGGCCAGGTCTCCCACGCCGCAGTCACTTCCCAGGGCGTAGATGGTTTCATATTCAGGACCCTCGCCTTTGCCCTGAAACGGTCCTTCCGGGACCTCGGTTACCCGACCGCAGGCGATGGGACAACTGAAACAGGCCCGGGGTTTGATGAGATAGCGTTCCGTCAGGGCCTCTCCCCCGATATCTTCCCAGGCCTCAAAGGTCCCCTGCTGAAAATTCCGGGTGGGAAACACCCCGATGTTCTGGGTCCCGACTACGGTGATGGCCGTGCCGTAGGTCCGGAGCGGGGGCGGGGAGTCCTTGAAGGCGGCCTTGAATTGATCAAGGTATTCCCTGCTGAGGGACCGAAACCGGGATTCATCATGAAGCGGCACTTTGCCTGTCCCCTTCACCACCACGGCCTTAAGCCGTTTGGATCCCATGACCGCGCCCACGCCGGAGCGGCCGGCCGCACGGTCCTCGTCGTTCATGATACTGGCAAATCGCACCCGGTTCTCCCCGGCCGGTCCGATGCAGGCCACCCTGCCCTTGGGATCGGTCTCTGTTTTCAGCCGGCGGGTGGTCTGGTGGGTGTCCATCCCCCACACATGGGCAGCGGGCCGCAGCTCGGCATGATGGTCATTAATCCACAGGTATACGGGTTCGGAAGAGACGCCCTCGAATATGATCCCGTCAAATCCCGCCTGTTTGAGCATGGCCGGAAAGCGGCCCCCGGAATTGGAGCAGGTGACCGCCCCGGTCAAGGGAGACTTGGTCATCACCATATACCTGGCTCCGGTGGGCGCCTGGGTCCCGGTAAGCGGGCCTGTCATCATGATCAATTCGTTTTCCGGCCCCAGGGGATCGCATCGGGGGTCCGCCTCTCGCAATAAATAGTCAATCCCCAGACCCCGTCCACCCACAAAGGCCTTGGCCCTTTCCACGTCTATGGGCTCAACCGTTACCGCCCCTTGTGTCAGGTTCACCCGGAGGATAT
>JAIPDZ010000211.1 GCA_021737425.1 Deltaproteobacteria bacterium | reverse complement strand
TGACCAGGCGCACCAACGCCCCGTATTCCAGAAGGGTTTCCACCTTCCGCAACGCCACACTCCCCCCGCCGACCACCAGGACGGTCCTGCGCTCAAGCTGGAGGAAGATCGGATAATAGCTCATGGATGTGCTCGATTCCCGGGCAACCGGCCCCGGCATGAGGATTCCGGGGGCCGCATCAGATATAACGATCCACGGTCTCGGTAATAAATTTTTCCACTCCCGTTACCCCCTCCTTTGCCTGTAACTCCTCCAGGAGGGACTTGATCTTCTCATAGGTGGCCGGATCATGGGCCAGGTCATCCGTGGATCGATAGGCGCCTCCCCGTCTACCGATGCGATAGATCATCCGGTCTTCTTCCGAAAGCGCCTGATACTTCTCAATGACCTGTAGCATTTTTTCCTTGTCCTGGGGAAACTTTCCCGAGACCTCTTCCAATAGGTTCATAATATGATCACTGGTGAGGGTACTGGTGATGCCGTCCAATGTCTCAATAAACAGCTTGAGTTCCCGGGCCAGCATATCATCGGTCTGCATGGTAAAGGTACCCTCCGTCAGTTTCTGGTGAAGGGGAACCCGCGGAGGCACCCTCAGGCTCCTGAGCCGTATGAAATGGGGATTGATCCGGTTCAACACCTTGGCGGTCTCCACCGCGTGTTCCCGCCACATTTCCTGACCGCCCAGGCCCGGCATCACGTATTCGGAGAGCTCCATGCCGGCCGCCCTTATTTTTTGACCCGCCTCCACGTGTTGAGCCGCCTTAACCCCCTTTTTCATGAGTTTCAGGAGCGGATCATACCCGGTTTCAAGCCCGATGTGTACCCGGTCCAGACCGGCCTCATGAATCTGCTTCAAGGAGGCCACGGATTTGCGAACCACGGTCCTGGACCTGGAATAGGTGGTGATCCGGGTCACCTCGGGAAGCGTCTTTTTCAAAAAAGCGAGAATTTCCACCAAGTCCCGGGTCTTCAGGACCAGATTATCGGCATCCTGGAGGAAACAGGCGCCGGTTTGGTAATACAGCCACATGGCCACGCTTCGATAACTGTCAGAATACCCGGATGTTCCGAAAATGGTGCTGATCA
Organism: Deltaproteobacteria bacterium; assembly: GCA_021737425.1. GTDB lineage: Bacteria > Desulfobacterota > DSM-4660 > Desulfatiglandales > Desulfatiglandaceae > JAIPDZ01. The sequence continues at coordinate 6,927 of JAIPDZ010000211.1, read as the reverse complement.
CCGAATCATCCACCCGGCCGCTGGCCCCGAGTCGCCAGGACAAAGACTTGATATGGTCTATGACCTCCCTGACCGTCTCCATATCGGCCTTGATCTCCTCTACCGTCCTCAGGGAGAATTTTCGGCCCTTGTATACCGGACAAAACAGACACTGATTCCAGGGGCAATTCCGGGTTATCCGCAAAAGAAGGCTCTTGGCCTCATTGGGGGGCCGGATAGGCCCTTGCTCAAATTGCATTTCCTTTTCCGTCATGTGTAAAACGCCTCTTTGTATAGCGGGCACGACCCGATGCACTCACCGGCCCTGCGTCACCTTCCCGGGTGAGGCAGCGTCGGACTGAAAATATTATCACTTATGCGCCTCTGTTTCAAGGTATTCCCGCCTTATTGAAACATCTTCTCTCAGCCGCCCGCCGCATTGAAAGGTTTGTAACACTTTAGGTTGCTGAAAGGGGTTGCAGGCCATGAGGGGGTCTTTTTCAAAGGCCGTACACAAATGCTGTGCTTATAGAACGCCCCAGCAAGATTTAAGAGTACGCACTACCAGGCAGAAACGGTGGCCTTCCCAACAGGTTAAGTTCATTGGGGCTATCAGCTAAGGTAAGTCGAAGCCTCACTGCCGTGAAAGGAAGGGATCCGGATATTTACGGCCTTTGAAAAAGACCCCCTCATGGCCTTGTATCAATTGGTAGTGATTTCAAAAGGCGAAATTAATACAGAGGTTTTTTTCTTGACTCATGAAACCCGGTTTGGATACTTGAGACGGATACGATCTTCAGGAACTCGGGAGTGTCGCCCCAAACCGATAGGTATTTTTTTCAGGCCCAATTGTCTGTTGGCCGTCATAACCATCAATGGGAGGAGCTTACATGAACATCCAGGATAGCGTCATCGTTGTTACCGGCGGGGCCTCGGGGCTGGGCGAGGCCTGTGTTCGAAACTTTTTGAATATGGGGGCCAGGGTCTCCATCTTCGATTTTGCAGAAGAGCGCGGAAAGGCGATTGCATCGGAACTGGGAGATCACGCCCTGTTCTGCCTGACCGACGTCACCGAGGCATCCACTGTTCAGGCAGCGGTGGACAAGACCGTGGGACGGTTTGGGGGCATCCATGTGGCTGTCAACTGTGCAGGGGTGGGTATCCCGGCAAAGGTCCTGGGCAAGGAAGGGCCCATGTCCATGGATCATTTCAACCAGGTCGTCCAGATCAACCTCATGGGCACCATGAACGTCATCAGACTGACCGCCCAAAAAATGGTGGAAAACGCCCCTGGTGAAGACGGAGAAAAGGGGGTGGTAATCAATACGGCCTCTGTGGCCGCCTTTGACGGACAGATCGGCCAGGCCGCCTACAGCGCGTCCAAGGCCGCGGTGGCGGGGATGACCCTCCCCGTGGCCCGGGAGTTTGCCGAATACGGCATCCGGGTCATGACCATTGCCCCGGGGATATTTGAAACGCCCATGCTCAAAGGACTTCCCGAGAATGTACAGCAAGCCCTGGGAAAGATGGTGCCCTTCCCGAGACGGGTGGGGGCGCCTTCCGAGTTTGCGGCCCTGGTCCAACATATCGTGGAAAACCGGATGCTCAACGGCGAGGTGATCCGGCTGGACGGCGCCATCCGGATGGCGGCCAAGTAACCGGGCCGGGGCTTTCCCGGCCCCCGCTGGATGGAGGCAGATGGACCCTACATCCCCAAAGGTCTTGTTCATTTCCTCGGAGGCCTCCCCTTTTGCCAAGACCGGGGGCCTGGCGGACGTGGGGGGGGCCCTCCCCACGGCCCTGGCCGACCTGGGGGCCCAGGTCATGCAGGTGCTTCCCCTTTATGGAACCGTTCGGGAAAAAGGATTCAAGCTCACCGCCGTACCCGGTGGACTGAAGGTGCGGCTGGGGCGCCATACCCTTCGGGCCGGTGTTTTTGAGACCCACACGGATGCAGGGAACACCGTATATTTTATTGACTACCGGGATTTCTTTGACCGGCCTTATCTATACGGACAGGGGAGCAGGGACTATGGCGACAACCTGGAGAGGTTCGCATTTTTCTGCCATGCGGCCCTCACCTTACCCCAAAAGCTCTCCTTCAGCCCCACCGTTGTTCACAGTCATGACTGGCAGACCGGCCTGGTCCCGGCCCTCCTGAAAGGACCGTATCACAAGAGCACCCCCCTGACCCGGGCCGCATCCGTGTTCACCATCCACAATATCGGATACCCGGGTCTTTTTGCCCAGGATCGAATGGAAGCCACCGGGCTTTCCAGAGAGGAATTCTTTCACACCGGGGGACTGGAATACTACGGATGGATCAGTCTTTTGAAATCCGGCATTGTCTACGCCGACGCGGTGACCACGGTGAGCCCCACCTATGCCCAAGAGATTCAGCGCCCTGAATACGGCATGGGCATGGACGGCATCCTGCGCCACAGGGCGTCCCATGTGTACGGCATACTGAACGGGGCGGATTATCATCACTGGGACCCGGAGACAGACCCCCACATTCCGCATCGCTACGGCCCTGAGCGCATGGCCGGCAAACCCGGGTGCAAAAAGGCCCTGATTCAGGAGATGGGCCTGGATGCCACGCTCAGGGAAAAACCGCTTTTGGCGGTGATCAGCCGCCTGGACCACCAAAAGGGTCTGGATCTGCTGGTTCCCATACTGGATGCCATGGTGGCCACGGGAGCGGGTTTGGTGATCCTGGGGGAAGGGGACGGGCATATGGAATGGCAATTTAAAGAAGCGGCCCGGCGTCATAAGGGGCGTGTGGCCGCCTTTATCGGTTTCAATGAGGGATTGGCCCACAGGATCCTGGCGGGTGCGGACATTTTGCTAATTCCTTCCCGGTATGAACCCTGCGGCCTGACCCAACTCTACGCCCTGAAATACGGCACCGTACCCGTGGTTAGAGGCACGGGCGGATTAGAGGATACGGTGGAGGCCTTCGATTACATCACCCAACAGGGAACCGGTTTCAAATTCTATCCCTATGACCCCTGGGCCCTTTTCGGGGCCGTCAGAGAGGGGGTGGCCGCCTACCATCACTCCGGGACATGGAGCCGGCTTCTCTCCAACGGGATGCAGGCGGATTTCTCGTGGGAGCGTTCTGCACGCCAATACCTGGGGGTCTATCAATCCATCACGGACTCACGGCAATAAAGGCGGAATTCCGTTTCCGACGTCCTCCACACCCGCATCCAAGATTTCCGAAAGGGGCATTAATCCAGCTTCACCGGCGACTCGAAGCCCTCCGGCTTTATGGCCAGTACCGAGCAGTCCAGTTCGCGCAGGACCTTTTCCGCGGTGTTTCCAATGAAAAATCCGGAAAGTCCGGTACGGATCACGGTCCCCATCACCACCAGGTCGATGCGACGTTTTTGGGCCTCCTCCGGAATCTTTTCCTTGGGATCCCCCTCCACCACGTGAAGACTCAAGGTCCCCTTTTTCAAAGGGAATTTTTCCACCAGCGCCCGGGTTTGCTCCTTGTGGGTCTTTCTGGTTTCCTTGATAATATCGTCCACCTGCTCTTGTTTCAGGCCGGAGCGGTACCGCAGGGTTCCTTCATGGTGCGGCTGCCAGCAGTGAATCACGTGCAGTTCGCACCCCTCGATCTCGGCCAGGGAACTGGCCATTTCCATGATGCTCATGTTGAGCGAATGGCCCCGCTCATCCGGAGGGGCCACGTCCACGGCGGCCATAATTCGACCGTATCGTTTTCGCTGCTGGGGGTTAAAGGCCCACACCGGACAGGGGCACTTGCGCATCAAGTGCATGACCCGGCTTCCAAACAGGATGTCCTTGAGCCTTCCCTGGATTCGGGGGGTCACCATCACCAGATCGTGTCCGGTTTGGAGTACCTCCTGAATGATCTCCAGAAAAGGGACCCCCGTCACCACCTTTACGGACGCCTTGATCCCCTCGGCCTTAAGGGGGGATGCGATCTCCTCCAGGGCGTTATACGCCTCGGAGAGGATCTCTTTTTCAAAGTTTCCTTCCACCGAAGACAGGGCCATCATCTGTGCGGCCATTGGATATTCTTCCAGTACCTGGAAGATCAGCAGTTCCGCCTTATTCTCCGCAGCCAATTCCCGGGCCCGCTCAAATGCCGGGCCTTTTTCAGAATCAGGATCGTACACAAAAAGTATCTTCTTAAAACGCTTCATGGCAATTTTCCTCCCCTACCCATTGATCCCGTAGTGATTTGCAGACGCATTGCATCCCCCAGGGCATCTGCGAAAAGACCTCAGCAGCCAACCCGCCTTCGCTCTTGGAGCTACGGCGCGGTTCGTCACGCCGTCCCCCCTGTAGCCAAGCTACCGGATATTCTAACGCAGCCGTAACACTTTAGGCCCCTGAAACGGGGTTACAGGCCATGAGGGGGGCCTTCATTCACGCCTCGTTATCCCGACGGGCTAAGTTATAATACAAAAAGGCGAATAAACCTTAGAAAATGCCCAAGGGGGTGTCAAGGACAAACTGAGCGGCCGGGATTACGGCTTGACATGCACTTTGCGCCTGTCTTATGAACCTTTTCAGGCCGGTCCCCATAAGGATACCATCCTTCCTTAGACGCAGACCGGTCAGAGGAGGATCTATGGAACAGATCTGGATCATCGGGGCGGGCCGGTTCGGGCGCCTGGCATTTGAGCGGCTGTCCCAAACGCTCAGGGATAAACAGTTCGTGCTGGTGGATCCCGACAGGGAAAACCTCTCCCGGTGTCACGGCCAGCATATTTCAAAGGAACAGACCGACGGAGTGGCGTTTCTGAGCCGGCGCCTGGATCACGGCCAGGGATCGGAGCCGGCCTGGATCATCCCGGCCCTTCCCGTTCATCTGGCCGCCGAGTGGCTGCTCCACCATCTGGGGCCGGATCGCCTCCAGCGGGTGGATCCCCCCCCGGCGCTTGATCCCCTCATCCCCCATCCCATACGGGGGCAAAGCGGGGACATCTATGTGACCCATGCCACCTTCAGGTGCCCGGACGACTGTGCCGAACCCAAAGACATGTGCACGGTCACCGGAAAAAAGCGGAAACAGAACATGTTCGAGGTCCTGGGGGAAATCGATCTGAAGCCGTTTCACTCCCTGGTCGTTCGAAGCCACCAACTGGGGCCCGGCATCGGGGGGTACCGGCCCAGCCATCTTTATTCCCTGCGCCGGGACATGGAGCAGTCCTCAGGACCCTTTCTGGTGAGTACGGCCTGCCGCTGCCACGGGGTGATCACCGGGCTGAAATGGGTGTGAGGCCGTAACAGGGAATGAATAGACATTCGGATCAGCGTTGACGTCAGTTTGCCCTCGGTGACCGAATTGCCCCATGACACGAGTGGAACTCAAATCATTGAAGCAAAGTACGAAATGCCGCGCTGCTGTATTGAAGAACCCTGTAGCCCAGCAAGCCGGGATTTCCGCTTCGCTCCAACAAGCAGCGGGGAATGCGCTCGCTGTGCATTTTCAACTATAGAGCTATTCACCCGAGACCAGGCACTTTTTTGTTGACAATATACCAATGGCTGGTAATAAAATAGCGATGCAGTGGGATGTGAAGTTCACAAGCAGGGCCAAAAAGGGGACACGTGATCTACCCGCCCGGATTCAGGAAAGGCTCTATGCATTGGCTTTAGAGATCAGAATAACCGGGCCTGAAAGACACACCTGGGCAAACTACAGTAAGATCAAGGGAGAAAAAGATTGTTACCATTGCCATTTGAAGAAGGGAAAACCGACCTATGTCGCCGTCTGGAAGGTAACGGACAGGGAAAAGAGGTTTGTTGAGATAAGATATGCTGGAACTCACGAAAACGCAGACTACAAAAGACTATGCTGAAATCCATATAAGATGCATCCCTTCCCACAGGGTCGACCAGGTGAGGCAGGCCATTGAAAAGATCTTTGATTTGGCAGGGATGCCGTGTCAGAGTCATGAGGAAGATGATGACTCCCTGTCAACATTGGAAGCGGTTTTTCCTGATTTTCATGTGGGCCATGCCCTGCGGGGGCTCAGGACACGGGAGGGGTTGACGCAGAAGCGGCTCGCCGACATGATAGGGGCGAGGCCAAGCCATATCTCTGAGATGGAAAACGGCAAGCGGCCCATCGGGAAGGAAGTGGCAAAGCGTCTTGCCAAAACCCTGCGCACCGATTATAAGGTATTTCTGTAAATATCCCAATTTGATCACACCCTGTCCTGACTTCGAGGACATGCAAGTCATTGCCGGACCCATTTCAGCACCTCCTGCACCACCGCTTGTCAGGCCCTTGAAAATCTCCTTCTCGCCAGCAGGGCCGCCAGGGCCAAAAACAATCCCATGAGAATCAGGCCCCACTCGCTCAGCGTGGGGATGGGTTCAGGGGGTGCCTGAATCTGTGCCGGTCCCCCCTGATCCACAATAGTGCCGTTGGCTGACAAATCATCATCCCCCCGCTGGCCGTCGCACAGGTGCAGGACCACCCGGGTCTGCTGGGCCTCCTGAAAGATCTGAGCCCCGGTCTGGCCGTCATACATGAACGCATACCAGTGATCCGTGGCATCATCCGGGCCATCATCCGGAGTGGGACCGTACTTGTAATAGGTCACTAAGGCCGTGTTTCTGGGCAAATACAGGGTCACCGTGGTGCACCCCCCGGGGCCCACGTTCTGTACGGTGAACTGGAAAAACCCGTAGGGAAAAACCGCGTCCGAGGGCGCATCCCCAGGCGAAGGATTGCCCACGGCCCGGACCTGGGCCAGGGCCTGTCCCGAAGGGACCGCCAGGGTCGCATAGGCACCCCCGCTCTGAGTGTGCAAAGACGCGGCCCCGGCCTCAAGGCCCGGCTCCAGCCACGAGCGCAGGGATCTCACGGCCTGGTACAGACGGTTCACCGCCTTTTCAGGTGGCACATCCGGAAGGAGGTCCGTCATCAGGGTCTCGTGGGACAGGGGCCGACGGGCA
>JAIPDZ010000210.1 GCA_021737425.1 Deltaproteobacteria bacterium | reverse complement strand
CCGATGTCTTCCATGGACAGGGAGACTTCTGTTCCATGGCGGACCCCCGGCGGGATCCCGAGTGAAAAAGACCTCTGGGATCGGATGGTTCCGTGTCCTGAACACAGGGTACAAAAAAATCTTTCCCTGAAGCGGTCCTGCCCACATGCGGGACACGGCTCAATAACAGGGATGCGGACCGGAAACAGTCCCCCGTTTTCGGCCTCTTTAGGTGAGAGGATGGCCTCGTAATAGAGATCCTTTTTCCCTGCTCGCCGGCTTTCCCTGTCAAAAAAGCCGGGCACAAACCCCTCAAAAAAGGTATCCGTAGATCCCATGAAGTTCTTAAGCGGGTCAAAAGGCCGGGTGCTTCTCCCCGCTCCCCTTTTGGGGATTGCGGTGGTCCCGGAGGTCTGTCGATTCAATTCACGGTCATGCCTCTTTCGTTTATCTTCGTCCATCAGGGTTTCATAGGCCTCGCGTATTTCTTGGAATTTCTCGCTGCCCTGTCTGGAATGGCTTATGTCCGGATGGTATTTTTTGGCGATGGTCCGATAAGCCCGCTTAATTTTCTGTCGATCTGCACCGCGCCCTATCCCCAATACAAAATAGTAGTCTTTGGCCATGGCCTCCTCCCGGAAAACTGAAGAATGAGTGAATTCTGGATCAAGTAGGAGGTCCCTACAGGGAAAACCTCATAAAAGGGCCCATTTGGGCAAATTAAGGGCTCCAGGATTTCTGATTGGAAAACGGTCCATGTGACGCTTTTTGTGTATAAATAACAGAAGGTTACATATATCTAAAAAATAATCACATATGCATGGATGTCAAGGATGGCAACCGGAAACGGCCTATTTCGATTTGGAGGTTTAAAACAGTGAGGGGTTGAAATCAGGTCAATACCTTCTCGCCCGAATAATATTGAATATCAGCCACAGGCCCAGCAGGCCGGAGATGATGTATCCCACCACCCCCAAGGCGGGAAATCCGAAGAGCAAAGGCCCGATGCCGGTGGTGATAATCATGGAAGAGCCGATAATCAAGGCGGCGATAATGATGCTGAAGGCCATTCGGCTGGATGCATTTTCAATGGTCATTCGAAGGCCCTTGAGGTTTTCATGAACAAAGCGGATGCTCAACTCCCCGCTTTCCATCTTGTTTACAATCTGGGAAAGCCGCTCCGGGATATCCCTCTGCAAAAAAAAGAGATAAGAGAGGGTGTTTCGAAAGCGAAGCCACAGGGCCCGGGGTTCCAGCCGCTTGAACGCCAGGCGCCTCACGTATCCGCGAGCTTCGGTAAACACATCCAGTTCCGGATAGATGAGGCGCGCCGTCCCTTCGGCCGTAACCAGAGACTTTATCATGATGACCAGGTCCGAAGGGAGTTTCAGTTGATACTCCCGCAGTAATCCGGTAATGAGCAACAACAGCTGACCGATATTGAGATCCTTCAGCGGTACCGCGTAATAGGTATCCAAGGCCTCCAACAGGTCCCGCTCCAGGGCCTGGAGGTCAATGGTGCGGGTGCCCTGGCTCATTTGAAGGAGGGCGTGAGCCAGGCCATGGCTGTCCCTGTCCACCACGGCCGTGAGTAGATCCAAGAGATCGCGTTGGTTCCTCTCCGTGAGCCGGCCCACCATGCCCCAGTCCAGGAGGCAAAGCCGATTGTCATCCATGATGAGCATATTGCCCGGGTGGGGATCTGCATGGAAAAATCCGTCCTCCAAAATCTGTTTGATGGCCGTGTGCAACCCCTGTTTCGCCAGTGCCTGGGGTTCACTGAGCTGGGAGTGGTCCATGTCCTTAAGCTTGGTTCCCTGCACATATTCCATGATTAGAAGTCCTTCGGTGCAATAGTCTTCATACGGCTCAGGGATATGGATGGGGTTGTCAAAGGCATAGGACCGGGCGATTTTCATATTCCGGGCCTCTCTTTTGAAATCAAGCTCTCGCAGAAGATTTCGCCGGGTAACCCGCACCAGATTGGGGAGGTCATAAAACCGCAGTTCCTCTGAACGTTCATGCAGGCGGTGGGCGATGGCGGCCAGGATATCCAGGTCGGTCCGGATTTTTTTTCGAATACCGGGCCGCTGGATTTTAACGGATACAATCCACCCCTCTTTGCGCAGCACCCCCCGGTGCACCTGAGAGAGAGACGCCCCGGCCAGGGGCGTCACATCAAAAATGGTGAACACCTCTTTTAAGGGGCGGCCCAGCTCCCTTTCCACCACCTGTTGAATGGCGCTGAATTCCTCGGTGGCCACGTCGTCCTGGAGCCTGCTGAGCTCTTCAATCAGGGGCGGGGGCAGAAGGTCCGGTCTGAGGCTCATGATCTGTCCGAACTTGACAAAGGTGGGACCCAGATCTTCCAGTACATGGCGAATTCGTTCATAGGTACCCACGTGGGTGTCCGAGTGGGTCCATTTTCTGACCAGATCCATCCCCGGCAGGTCCAGACGCTGTACCAGATCGTCAAATCCGTGCCTCAGGAGGCTGGCTATAACATCCTTGAATCGCCCCAGCCTGGCGATGGCTCGAAATTCCAATGAAGACCTCCTGTTTCCTAATTTTCCATGATACTTTTATCTTACATTATTTATCAGAATATGCAATAACTGCACATTCTGGGATAGGGGGTCGAATCAATGGCTTACCAGGCAATTCTCGTGCCCAGTCCCCAAAAGCCCCATGCGGCCCGGTGAAATCGAACAGCCCCCATGCGGTGACCCTTATGAGTGGTGTTGATCAGTCCCGAACGCCGAAGCGCGGTTTTGTACTGCTGGGCCTCCTGAGCCTGTTATGGGGAGTCAATTTTCCGGCCATGAAACTGGTCTTAAACGAGATGTCGCCCTGGACCTTCAGGGCCGTCTGCCTGTCTACGGCAGGTCTTGGACTCTTGTTGATCTCGCGCTTGAGCGGGCAGTCCATCTCCTTTCCGAAGCAGAATCTAAAGACAGTGATCGGCGCCGCCTTGTTCAATATTACGGGATGGCATCTCGCGGCAGCCTATGGTATTTCGCTTATGCACTCCAGCCGTGCGGTCATTATCGGCTATACCATGCCGGTATGGGCCTCTGTACTGGCCGTATGGCTTCTAAACGAGAGGCTGGACGCAAGACGGGTGGCCGGACTGCTGCTGGGGGTGGCGGGGCTGGCCTTTCTGCTCGGCCCTCAGATCACCCAGGTGGGAGAATCCCCTCTCGGCGTGGTGTTTATGCTGGTAGCCGCCGGATGCTGGGCCATGGGGAGCGTACTGATCAAGCGGGGTCCGTGGTATATGCCCATGTCTGCGGTGACCGGCTGGATGTTCCTGATCGGCGGCATACCCATTTTTGTGGGCGCGCTGATTCAAGACCGCTGGGCCGATGTACTGCACCTCTCCCCCAGGGGGCTGGCGGCCCTCGTTTTTGTGATCCTCCTGCCCACTTTATTCTGTCACTGGGCCTATTACAAGGTGGTGACCCTGTTTCCAGTGACCCTGGCCGCCATTGGGACCCTGGCCATTCCCGTGGTGGGGATCGTCACCAGTGCCTTACTCCTGAAAGAGACCCTGGAATGGAATGAAATCGTGGCCATGTTGCTGATTGTAAGCGCCCTGTCTCTGGTACTGATCCACCCCGGTTCAAGGCGGAGTTGAAGCCCGGGGTGCAACAGGGATGAGATGGATGACGGTAACAGAAAGGTCCCGATCTTTTTGGCAGGGCCGTATCATGATGGTTTATAAATGGAAGGTGAACGGGAAACATGAAAAGATGGATGTGGAGTCTGCTGGCAGTGGTATTGGCCGTGGGTTTTCTGAGCGGCTGTTCGGAGTTGAGATCTGAAATGGATCCTAAAAAATGGCGATATGCCCCTTACGACACCACTCCCCCGAGCTGGGAGAACGATATGGGGCGTCCGGGTCCGGGGTTCGGGGAGCATACCTGGTGATATCAGCCCATGGGCCCTATTGAGGGTATGGCTACACGGTGGCAAGCTCTCGGCTGCACGGGAACCCCAAGTGAGGGTCGGCCTGCCGGACTGCGCTGATGACGGCCTGCTGTACGGCCTTGGCCGAAAGCATGCCCACTACGCTTATATCGGCCGGCATTTGGCCGGTAGCCACCGTAAACAGGGTGTCCCCGTCCAGCATGGTGTGTGCGGGCCGGATGCTCCTGGCATACCCGTTATGGGCCATGGATGCCACCTTGGTGGCCTGTGATTTGGTCAGTACGGCATTGGTGATCACAATACCGATGGTGGTGTTGGACATAAAACCGATGTTTTGCCGCACAAAATGAGAGATCATGATCTCTTCCGTGTTCAGAATGGTGGTGCGATCCGGGGACAGGACCCCGGCCAATACCGCCCCTGAAGCCGGATCGATCACATCCCCGAGGGAGTTGACCGCCACCAGGGCCCCCACCTTCAGGCCCTGGGTCTCCAGGCAACATGTCCCCAATCCCGATTTCATGGCCCTTTCCATCCCCCATATTTTTCCCACGGTGGCGCCTGCACCGGCCCCTACATTCCCCTGTGCACACGGCTTGCGGGCGGCGTCCGGGCATGCCTGATACCCCATGGCTTCATCCGGCCTCACAGCAGGATCACCGATCCCCAGATCAAATAACACGGCGCCACAGACAATGGGGATTCTGGCCACCCCTGTATCCAATCCGATATCCCGCTCTTCCAGAAAGCGCATCACACCGGAACAGGCAGCCAGCCCAAAGGCGCTCCCGCCGCTTAAGACCACCCCATGGACCTTGTCTACCAGATTGACCGGATTCAACAGGTCCGTGTCCCGGGTCCCCGGGGCCCCGCCCCGGACGTCCACCCCGGCGGTCGCGCCCTGATCCGCAATAAGAACCGTGCACCCGGTGGCCGCCCCGAGGTCCTGGGCGTGGCCGATCCGTATGCCGTCGATGTCGGTGATCTCCATCCTCTGTAAGTGCATCTTTGTCCTTTCAGGAAAACCTCTCCCTATATGGCCTATCATTTCTAAACATTGAGATGGGCGTATTTCTCCAGGTACCGCACCGGCAGGTTCAAGGCATCCCTTCTAAAGGGCTCGGCCAGGACTGATTCACCGCCCTCAATGACCGCGTCGATGACGCAGGGCCTGTTTGCGGCCACGGCCTCCCGAACCGCATCCCCCACCTGCCGGTGATCTTCCACCCGGAATCCCTGGGCCCCCATGTCCCGGGCCAGTTGGGCATAATCCGGATTCCCCTCCAGATTGGTTCCCACAAAACGGTTATGATAGTAGTCGATCTGATTTTTTTTCTCCGCACCCCACTCCCCGTTGTTGGCCACCACGGCGATCACCGGGATATTTTCTCGGACCGCAGTCATGACCTCGGCCAGGCCGCTGATGCCGTAGGCCCCGTCCCCCTGGAAACAGAAGACCGGTGTATCCGGACGTCCCATCTTGGCGCCCAGTGCGGCCCCGTAGGCAAACCCGCAGTTCCCCCAGGTCAGGGCGGCCAGGTGCTGCCGTATATCCGAGAATTTCAGATAGGCGTTACAGATGGAGGAATTGTTTCCAATGTCCGTGGCCACCACGCTCCCCTGGGGCATGGCCAAAGACCACTCCCGGATCAAGCGCCTGGGATGCATCAAGGGCGCATCGGAGGAGGACCAGGATTTTAGTTCTTGGGTCCAGGCATTGCGAACCTGTTTGAGTTCCTCCAGGCGGTGGGTGTTCCTTTGAAGATCGGGTTTGAGTCCCTTGAGTGCGGTGAGGACATGGGCTGCAAAGGCCTTGACATCCGCGCAACCGGCCACATCCACTCGTCTGCTGAGGCCCAGTACCTTGGGATCCGCATCCACTTGGATGAGCCGTGCCGATTCCGGCCAGTAGGCGATGTCGTATTGGGGCAGGGTGCCGAAAGGCCCGAGCCGCGATCCCAGGGCCAGCACCACGTCCGCTTTGGAAAGGGTGTACATGGCCGCCTTGGAACCGCAGTATCCGATGGGGCCCATGGCCAGGGGATGACCGGCCGGAAAGGAGTCGTTGTGCAGATAGCTGTTGACCACCGGGGCGGTCAGGTAGTCGGCCAGGGCCTTGGTTTCAGCCAGGGCGTCCCCCTGGCTGACCCCTCCACCGGCCAGAATTACCGGATAACGGGCCTGAACCAGCAGCCGGGCCGCCTCCAACAGGCTCTCTTCAGGACCCGGGCCCAGGGAGACATTCAGACTCGGATATAGGTCATCCTCACACACCCCATAAAAGTAATCCCTGGGGATGTTGAGCTGGACCGGCCCGCGCAGAACCTTGGCCATGTAAAAGGCCCTGCGGGCCAGCTCCGCCATGCGTTCAGGCCGGTTGACCCGTACCTGAAACACCGTGGATTTCTCGAACATGGGCATCTGGTCCAATTCCTGAAATCCGCCCGTCCCGATCCCCATGGAACCGGTCTCCGGGGTGATGGCCACCACCGGGCTATGGGCCCAGTAGGCGGCGGTGATGGCACTCACAAAATTGGCGGCCCCGGGGCCGTTCTGGCCGATACATACCTGGGGCCGACCCGTGACCCTGGCCAACCCGTCCGCCGCATGGGCCGCGGCCTGTTCATGGGCCACGGACACAAATCGTATCCCGGCTGCGGGAAACAGGTCCAGGGCGTCCATATATGCGGACCCGACAATCCCGAACACCGTATCCACCTGTTCGGCCACCAGGGTCTCCACCAGGGCCTCGCTCGGCGTCATCCTGACTTTGCTCATGATATGTCTCCTTACTGGTTCCCACCCGAAAACCCGAGAGGTCTTGAACCCAGCGGCGTTCGCTTGGGGAGGGTTGTTAGGGTATCAAAACGGGCTGTTTTGTCCCTGATTGGGTATCCAGCCCGTTGATGAGGTACTCTATGGCGGATTCCAAAAGCGCCTCATGATTGTCTTCTTTGAGGACCGTGGTCTTCAGTTTCTTGAACTGTATCAGTCCGTGCAGGGTCCCCCAGAGCATGATGGCAAACCGCCTGGCATCCACTTTTTGGAAGCTTCCCATGGTGATGCCGGTTTGCACGGTTTGGCTGATTTGATCGATTATTCGGTTCCCGTACGCATCCACCTGTTCCTTGAGCTGAGGGGTAAAGAAGACCTCCGGAGAGGACAGAAAGTAGTTGATGATATCAAAATAGGTTTTCTGTTTCCGGCTGAACGCCACATATTCGCGGGCTATGGCCTTTAACCGCCCGGAAGGACTGTCTTCTTTTTTCATGGCCGCCAGGACGTCCGCATACAGGTGCTCAAGCCCTTCTATCTGAAGGGCGGCGAATATCTCCTCCTTGCTGTTGAAATAAGAATAGAGGGTGCCGACTCCCAGTTCCGCTGCCCCGGCAATCTTGTGTATGGAGGTGGCAGGAAGCCCTTCGGTCATGAGGAGGGATCGGGCCGCATCCAGGATCTGTCTTTTGCGTGCCGCCTTTTCCCGCTGTCTTCTTTCCTTGAGTCCCATTTGCTACCTTTATGCCAAAGGCCTGAACCCATCAAGGGCCTTTAGGTTATCCTGCCAGTTCAGATTTGAGTTGCCGGGCCATGATCCGTTCGTACAGCCCGGGCGCCATGCGGTGGATCCAGTAACTGAGTTTCCCGACCCGGGTGAGCACCAGGAGCCGTTTTCGTTTGCATGCACCCTGGTAGATGGCCTCAGCCACACTTTCCGGAGTGTCATGGGCGCCCACGGAAGACTGCGGATGGGTGGTGATATTGCCGTTACACCCCAGGGCCCGGGCCTGCAGGTTGGTGCGGACGAAGCCGGGACAGGCGATCATCACATGGACGCCTGTTTCCCCCAGCTCGGTCCGCAAGGAGGTGAACAGGCCGTGAAGGGCGTGTTTGCTGGCACTGTATCCGGTGCGGCCCAGAAGCGGGGTGAGGGCGGCCACGCTCTCATTGACGATAATCATCCCCTTCCTCTGGATCAGGCTGTGGATGGCCGCCTTGGTGCAGTACACAGACCCGAAGAAATTGACCCGCATGACCCGCTCAAAGACCTGTACTTGGGTGTCCACAAAGGCTCCGCGCTGGGTGATGCCGGCATTGTTCACGAGCACGTCAATCCCCCCATATCGGTTGAGGACGGTTTCAACGGC
>JAIPDZ010000209.1 GCA_021737425.1 Deltaproteobacteria bacterium | reverse complement strand
GCATGTCCATGAAAAATATGGCCGCGTCCAGGTCATAGTCCGCGTGTTCCTTGGCAATCACCGCCTCCTTGGTGGCGTACATGCAGCACACCGACGAGCAATACCGGTTATCGCACTGGTTCTGGTCCCTGGACCCCACACACTGCAGCCAGGCAATCCGCTCCGGGGCCTTCTGGTCCGAGGGACGCATCAGGTGGCCCTGATACGGTCCAGTGGCGCTCAGAATCCGCTCAAACTCCATGCTGGTCACCACGTTCCCGTACTCACCATACCCGTACACCTCCAGCCCGGTCGGATCAAACGCCTCAAAGCCCGGCGCCAAGATCACCGAGCCCACCTTCAATGCCAGCATCTCGGGCTTCTGGGCATGGGTTTCCAGGGTCACTGCCTGTGCCTTGCACGCCTCCACGCACTGGTAGCATTCACAGCATCCCCCGCAATTGAGGCACCGGCCGGCCTCTTCCGCAGCCGCGGCCTCTTCCACGGCCAGTGCGAATTCATCGAAGCCTGAAACCGCTTTCTCCGGCGGCAATGTGGGGACCTGCAACCGGGTCCCGGCCGGTTCATCTTCCGGAATGTCCACCCAATTTTCCCCGATGGGCGGCTCCTCCTCCCATTCCGTGGGCAGGGCCTCGCCTCTCAGGTACATGCCCATATATTTGGCGGCCCTTTTACCAGCCTCCACCGCCTCAATCACCGTGGCGGAACCGGTTATCACATCGCCCCCGGCAAATATGCCCGGCTCATTGGTCTGCAGGGTCTCAGGGTTGACCACCACATGGTTCCACTTGGAGACCTCCACCCCTGAATCCGGCGCCAAATAGTCCAGATCCGGTTCCTGACCGATGGAGGAGATCACCAGATCCGCCTCAACGAAAAAGTCCGTATCCTCGATGGGGATAAACTTGCGCCTGCCCGTAGTATCCGGGTCTGTCAAACGGGTCCGCAGGCATTCAATGCCCACCACCTGGTCGTTTTCGATGACGACCCGCTTGGGAAGCGCCTGAAAGTGAATCTTGGCCCCTTCTTCCTCTGTCACCCGCTTTTCTTCGGGCTCAGCCGCCATTTCATTTACGGAAAAGGGCTCTACCATATTGACCCGATCCGCACCCAAGCGAATGGCCACCCGGGCCGCATCCATTCCGGAATGACCCGCACCCAGCACCACTACCCGGCCCCGGACCTGTTTTCGGTCCCCCATCCAGACCTCTCGCAAAAACCGGGTCACATGCAAAACCCCTTCAGGATGGTCTTCGCCCGGGATATTGGTCTTGAGGCCCATCCAGGCCCCGGTCCCCAGAAATATGGCCTTGGCCCCGTGTTCCTGGAGTTCTTCAATGGTCACATCCGTTCCCAGCCGGGTGTTGGTATGGATTTCAATACCGAAACGCTTGAGGTTGTCGATCTCTGCATCCAGCACCCTCCTGGGCAGCCTGAATTCGGGAATGGCATATCGCATCATCCCGCCGGCCTCGGGCATGGCCTCGTACACACTCACCGGATAGCCCTCCAAGGCCAGGAAATAGGCGGCAGTCAGCCCTGCCGGTCCGGCGCCGATAATGGCCACCTTCTCTTCCTTTGGGGTGATCTCAGGGACCGGGAGTTCGTTCAGGTCCACGTGATCCGCGGCCACCCGTTTCAACTCTCTGATGGAAATAGCCTCATCCACTTCCAGCCGCCGGCAACTCTTTTCACATCGATGGGGACAGATGCGGCCCAAGACACCGGGAAAGGGCAAATCCCGCAGAATGATCTCAATGGCCTCCCGGTATTTTCCCTGCTTCACCATCTGGACATATCCCTGCACATTCAGGTGTGCCGGACAGGCCATCCTGCAGGGGGCCTTATCCAGCTTTTCAATGGCAAACCCGCCGGGTATGGCCTGGGCATACGGCTTATAGGTGGCCTTTCGATGGACCAGGGCCATATCATATTCGCTGGGCCGCTCCACCGGGCATATTTCCGCACAATCGCCGCACCCCGTACAGGCGTCCGGATCAATAAAGCGGGGGGTTGTGTGAAGCAGGACTTCAAAATTTCCCTGCTCTCCACCGATCTGTTCCACGTTGGAGCAGGTATGAAGTTCGATGTTGATGTGCCGGCCGACCTCGACCAGTTTAGGGGAGATAATTCACATGGCACAGTCATTGGTGGGGAAGGTCTTGTCTAACTGGGCCATGACGCCGCCGATGGCCGGGGACTTCTCCACGAGATGTACATAAAAGCCGGAGTCTGCCAGGTCCAGGGCCGCCTGCATACCGGCAATGCCGCCACCCACCACCATGACCGCGCCCTGGACATCGGGGGTTTTGTCTTGGGTCATTCTATCATCTCCTCCAAAAAATCGCGCTTTGGTTTTTCTACCATGGGCCTACCGCCACGGCCATTGAATGCTCCTCAGTCCTGCCTATATAAGGAATCTGTCCGGGCTCAGTCAAGTAATATTTCCCCTCCCATGGCTTCTGCCACCCCTTGATCAGCCGAACCTTTTGTGGTGTAATACCCATGAACAAGGGTGATTCGCCACGCCATGACCGTTCAAAAGAGCGGGATTTTTCTAACCTCCATCAAAGCTGAAACCCCATGAAAAACAACGATTTTCTCAAAAGCCAGTCCACTTTTGAGGCCCTGTTACAAAGCGTTACGGATTATGTGATCGCTGTCAATAAAAATTACCAGATCATTATGGCCAATGACCTGTTCAAGAATGAATTCGGTATGGTCCCGGATGGCTCCTGTTTTAGGGTCTGGAAAAACAAAAATGAGAAGTGCAAAACCTGTTTGGTGGAAATGTCGTTTACCGACGGAAAATCCCATGTGAGTGAAGAGGCGGTGATCAAGAAGGACGGAAGTTCGGCCCAGATGCGGATCCGCTCCACACCGGTCAAAAACAGTGACGGTGAAATCATTTATGTCCTGGAAACCGCCACTGATCTTACCGAACAAAAACGGCTCATGGGAGAGCTGAGCAGTATCCGGGGAAACCTGGAAGGGGTCATGGAAGACCGACTGCAACACTTGGAAAAATCCGAAGAGAAATACAGAACCATATTTGAACGTTCCTTGGATGCCATCATTTTGACCGATAAGAAGGGGAAATTTCTGGAAATCAACCCGGCGGCATTGCGCATATTGGGGTATGAGGATCGAAAAGAGACCCTGGAAATGGGTTCCGCGCTCACCCTTTTTGAACATACGCGAGACCTGACCTCTTTTCAGGAAAAAATTTTTAAAGACGGATTTGTAACGGAATTTGAAGCCCGCCTGGTGCGAAAGGACGGGAAAGGATTCGATGCCCTCATTTCTTCCAATGTGATTTTAGACGTGGTTCAACAGATCACCGGATATGTCATTATTGTTCGGGATATTACCCGCATGAACCGGGCCATGGCTGAGATTGAAACCCAAAACAAGCGGCTGGCCACCCTCAACGCCATATCCATGAAAGTGAACAGCAGTCTGGATATCAACGATGTGCTCAACACCACCATCGAAAAAATGCTCGAAATCGTGGAATCGGATAGTGTCCGGGTCTATCTCCTCGACAACAACGGAAAATACCTTGACCTGGCGGCCCACAAAGGACTTTCGGCCACATTCATTGAAAAACCGCATGTCAAACGTCGAGAGATAGGAGACGGTCTTTTGGGGGAGACCGCAGAAAACGGTCGGCCACGAGTGGTGGACAATCTCCTTCGCATCGACCACCCACATGTAGGATCCCTTGTTGAGGAGGGGCTCAAATCGACCTTTTATTTACCCCTCGTCTCAGGGGGAAAGCCGGTGGGGGTAATGTGTGTATCCAGCATTACGGCGTTCAAATTCTCTGACGACTATGTGGATTTTTTGACCGGTATCGGGAACCAGATCGGTGTGGCCATCCACAATGCGGACCTGTACAAAAACATCAAGACCGCTTATCAGGAGCTCAAATCGGCCCAGGAGCAGGTCATTCGATCCGAAAAACTGGCCTCTTTGGGAAAGCTGTCCGCCACCATTGCCCATGAGATCAACAACCCCATTGCAGCGGTCCTGACCTACATCAAACTCATGATGAAGCTGCTGGATCGGGGCCAATTTTCCGAACAAAGGAAAGACGATATTTCACGGTACCTGGACACCATGGCCTCTGAAATGAGCCGGTGCGGGGATATTGTCAAAAACCTGCTGGCCTTTTCCCGCAGGACCAAGACCGAAGTCAAACCCCAACCCCTGCATAAAATCGTGGAGAAGACCCTGGCGCTCATATCCCACGAACTGGCGCTTAAGCAAATCCAGGTAAAACAGGAGATTCCTTCGGATCTACCCCAGGCAAAATGTGACTTCAAACAAATTCAACAGGCCCTTTTGAACCTGATCAGCAATGCCTCGGAGGCCATGGAAAACGGCGGCATTTTGACCCTTTCCGCCGGGCAGGAGGATGCCAACAGCCCTTTTGTGACCCTAACCGTATCCGATACCGGGCGCGGGATGTCCCAAGAAAATCAACAAAACATCTTTGAGCCCTTTTTCACCACCAAGGCCGAGGGCAAAGGGGTTGGACTGGGCCTGTCCGTGGTCTACGGGATCATTACCAACCACAACGGGTCCATAGAAGTGAAGAGCCAAGAGGGAGAGGGGAGTGTCTTTACCATAAGACTGCCCGTGGCATGAGTGTGCCGGGGTGGCCGAACCACTTTACTTACCCAAGGTTGGAGACATAACATGACCAAAAAGCCTCGAATTCTGATTGTGGATGATGAAGCCCCCATGCGCGAAAGCCTCAATGACTGGCTCAAAGAGGACGGTTACGTGGTGGGCCTGGCGGCCAGCGGGCGAGAGGCCGTCGACATGGTCCAAAAAGGGACATGGGAGGTGATGCTCCTGGACCTCAAGATGCCGGGGATGGATGGTCTCGAGACCCTTCGAAAGGTCAAGGAGGTCAGCCCGGAAGTGGAAGTCATCATGATGACCGCCTATGCCACCATCGATACGGCGGTTCAGGCCATGAAGGAGGGGGCCTTTGATTATTTGGTAAAACCGTTTGACCCGGACGAGATCGAAATTCAAATCAAAAAAATCCTGTCTCACCAGGAGGTGGTCTTAGAAAATATTCTGCTTCGCAAGAAGTTGGAAGAGCGATACCAATACGATGAAATCGTTGGTAAAAGCGATTGCATGCAGGAGATTTTTGAACTGATCGACCGGGTGGCGCCCACCGATTCCACCGTGCTCATCACCGGGGAGAGCGGCACCGGGAAGGAACTGATCGCCCAGGCGATCCACGGCAACAGCCCGCGGGCCTATCAGCCCTTTATCGCGGTGAGCTGCGGGGCCCTTCCGGATACCCTTTTGGAAAGCGAGCTCTTCGGCTATGAAAAGGGAGCCTTTTCCGGTGCGGAGCACACCAAGCGGGGCCGGTTTGAGATGGCCGATCAGGGAACGCTTTTTCTGGATGAAATCGGCGATATCAGCATGAAAACCCAGGTGGATCTGCTCCGGGTGCTGCAAGAAAAGGAATTTAATCGCCTGGGCGGAGAAACCCCCATCCAGGTGGATGTACGCGTCCTGGCAGCCACCAACCGAAACCTGGAAAATGCCATTCAGGAACGCCGTTTTCGAAAAGACCTCTACTACCGGCTGAATGTGATCTCCATCCATGTGCCGCCGCTGAGGGAACGAAAAGAGGATATCCCCCTGCTCGCCAAAACCGCCATACGAAAGTGTTGCATGGAAATGAACAAGGAAGAGGTGGGCATCTCTCCTGCCGCCATGAAGCGGTTGGTGGACTATGAGTGGCCCGGAAATGTGAGAGAGCTGCAAAATGTGATCGAAAGGGCCATCGTCATTGGTGGAGGCCAGGAGATCCGGCCCAAAGATCTCCCTTTCCAGCCCGGGGAGTCCCGCCCGGAGGAAGATATCACCTCCCTGAAGG
Organism: Deltaproteobacteria bacterium; assembly: GCA_021737425.1. Taxonomy (GTDB): domain Bacteria; phylum Desulfobacterota; class DSM-4660; order Desulfatiglandales; family Desulfatiglandaceae; genus JAIPDZ01. Next base: position 2,144 of record JAIPDZ010000209.1, on the reverse strand, counting down.
CAATGGAGAGGCATCACATCTCCAAAATACTGGATCATACCCAATGGAATATCAGCGAGGCGGCCCGAATTTTAGGAATCGACCGTCAAACCCTGTACAATAAGATCGAAAAATATGATATCCGAAGGGGGTAACGCGCACCTGCCCCTATGCGTTATGATCTGCAGTATTGGACCGGTGGACCCATTCGTCAGGGATCAGGTGGCAGAGTGTGTTTCGTGCCAATGCAGGCTTCCATGCCGGTTCTCCCCCGAGATGACGACTCCGGCGTACGCCTTTGACGAAAAGCGACAGCAATACAATTCAAAACTCATTTTAAGATACCTTATGGATCTCAATCATCGCTCACTGAGATTCCTGGCGGTAACTCAGCTCGATTTGTTCGTGCCCATCCTCAAGTATGTCTTCGGACTGGCCCAGATCGAGGGGCAGTGTGCCATTATCTCCACCTACCGGCTTCGTCCCGAGTATTACGGTCATGCCCCCAATCCGGCACTCTTCATGGAACGGGTGAAGAAGACGGCCCTCCACGAGTTGGGCCACACTATGGGCCTGACCCATTGCAGAGATCGTCGATGTATCATGCACAGCGCCACCACCATTGAAGACACCGATGTCAAGCGTGCCCGGTTCTGCCCCACCTGTCACGAAATTTTCAAATGGCAGCTGGAGCAGTACGTTTCATAATCGCCGAAATATTCGACAGACTGCCGAGTTTTCGGACATCACAAAAACAATAAGTTAAATAAAGACCTTAAAGAACTATTAGCCTTCCGGTCGCTTCCGGGTGTCTCATTTTTCGACAAATTTACTTACCTGGGCACGCACCTCTTCGCATTCTAAATAACCCCTATTTTCAGGGTGTTATAAGACCTACCCCCCAATTGGCACATCCCTTGCTATATGTGAATGGCAAATGCAAACACACAATTGGGGTGAAGGAGGGTGAAGACATGCCGAAAAGGGAAAAGAAAGAATCCATGAAGATTGTTCCGCCGGGGAAAAAAAAGTGTGTATGGATGGAAGCCGGGGTCGTCTCTTATAAGCTGTGCGACAACAATTATGACTGCCCCACCTGTGTATATGACCATGCCATGCAGACCAAGGTGGATCGACAAAAAGAGGCTGCTCTAACCAGACCCATCGAGGCTTCACCGGATCAATTCACCCATTCCTGGGTGGATAAGATGATGCGGCTTCCTGCATCAAAGCGCAAATGCCGGTACATGATCACCGGTGAGGTGGACCGCAAGATCTGCCCCAATGCCTATGAATGCGGCACCTGCTCTTTTGATCGTATGATGCAGCAGCGACTGCAGGCAGAACCGCTCCCGGTCAAGACCCCGGCAGAAGTCGCGGGGTTTGAATTGGCCGATGGGTTTTATTACCACGAAGGGCACACCTGGGCCAGGCCCGAATACGGTGGCCGCGTTCGGGTGGGATTGGATGATTTTGCCCAGAAGTTGGTGGGCAGGCTCAAACGGATAGACCTTCCCCATATCGGACACCAACTCAATCAGGGAGAAACGGGTTTCACGGTCACCCGCAACGGGGACACGGTCGGCGTCCTTTCCCCGGTAGACGGCATTGTGAGCCGGGTCAACGACAAAATCCTGAATAATCCCGAGTTGATCAACCGCTCTCCTTATGAGCAGGGCTGGCTCATGATCATCGAACCCACCAAACTGCGAAAGAATCTGAAAGGGCTGTATTACGGTGAAGAGGCCTCTTCCCACATCCAGGCGGAAAAGGACAGACTCTTTGAGGTGGCCAATGAGGAGTTTAGGATGGCGGCGGACGGTGGGGAGAGTGTGGAAGATATCTCCGGGGAAATGGAAGGAGAAGCCTGGGTCAAACTGGCCAAAACGTTCCTGAGGAGCCAATAGGCTATTAACCGGAACTTCAAAAACCCGCCTGCGTTGAAAAGCAGGCGGTTTTTTAATTCTGGGCCCCGGTCAATCCTTCTGAGAGATAGGCGTAGAGGTCCTTCACCTTAAGGTCCAACTCCACACTGCTCAAGGCACAGGTCAGGTGGATCTGACATTTGGGACAGGCCGTAATCAGGGTGTCGGCACCGGTGTGAAGGGCTTCTTCCAGCCGCTCAATCCGCATGGATTTGGAGCAGTTGGAACATTCCATCCACG
>JAIPDZ010000208.1 GCA_021737425.1 Deltaproteobacteria bacterium | reverse complement strand
GGAATGACGGGTACTTACCTTATTGTGTCATTCCGGCGAAGGCCGGAATCCAGGGCCTTTGCCCCCACTTACTGAGATGTTACCCGAAAAACCGCTTCGCCTTATAGGACTCTTTTCAGCTGTTAAAAAAATGGGAGTGGATATGTTTAAACTTTGTGTGGCAATTGCGATGTTTGTATTTCTAACGGGCTGTGGTGTTCGCTATACTTGGGTCCCGCAGACCGATGATAGACGACCACCGAGCACAGATTACGAAGGAACCGGGGTTCCAGACCCTGAAAGTAAATTGTAAGGGTCACCCAAAAAAGGCCTTGGTCAGGCGGGCGTATTTCATTTGGGGGGGCGAGCCCCCCTGCCGCCTTTCTACCGATACCGCTCAGGGTTGGAGAACCCGAGCGAGAAGATACCCGGAAACCCAAGACTAAAGCCGCCCCCGCTGGCCACCCGCCCCCAGAAGGTGGAGCCCACCACCAGGATATCGCCGTCATTCATTTCCAGGGCGGAATCTTCGGCCTTCTCCAGGTTAACGAGGACAGCCACCCGCTTGCCCTCCGCATCCCGGCGAACCAGCATGATATCTTCCGCATCCGCATAGGACAGAAGCCCCCCGGCAGTCATAATGGCCTGCTCCACGGTAAGGCCCGGTTTCAGCGGAAAAGAGCCCGAACGCCGCACGGCCCCGTCCACGTAAAACATCCCGCTCTCCGGGACAAAGATGATATCTCCCCCGTGGATCTGAATGTTCAACTCGGCCTTCCCCTTGTTGATCAGCTGGTCCAGGTCCACCACATAGGAGCCGGCATCGTTCTTCGTCTTTCCCAAGCGCCGAACCTGGGCCGTACTCCCGGCCTTTTCCGTCAGGCCCCCGGCCAGGGTTAAGGCATCCAGCAGCCGCATCCGGCCCGGCATTTCATAACTGCCCGGGGTTCGTACCTCTCCCACGAGGGTAATTTTCTGGGCCAACTGCTCTTTTACAAAGAGGCTGACATGGGGATCTCGAATGTATTTGCCCTTGTACAGCTCCTCAATCTTCATCTCCACCTGCCGGGCCGACAACCCCGCCACCTTCACATCGCCCAAGAGGGGCAAGGTGATGAACCCCCGGGCGCTGATGCGGGCCTCGGTTTCCAGATCTGGTGCCTCGAAGACCTTGACCTCAATCAGGTCTCCCGGTCCCAGAAGCGGATCTGTGACCGCCTCAATGGGCGCTGCCTTGGCAAAGATTCGCTGATTCAGTTTGGCCGTCCGGCTGTCGCGTTCCTGCTGTGCCATACGAATCTTGCTGATATCCTCGGTAGTGGGGGTTTTCCCACCACACCCCATCAGCAGCATGACCCCAAAAACAAAAATGAATATCCCCCATCCCGGCAGCATCCCTTTTCGGTTATACCCGTTGCACCAACACATGGCTTGACTCCTATCCAGCTTATGGTATGTGCATGAAAAAAGGCGCTCTCCTTACGGTCACGGAGGCGCCTTTTTCGTATGGATCAGGAAGAGACGACGGTCTAACGATTTTGATTACGGGGTAAAAGGGCTTCCCTCATCGTCATCTCTGCTGTTATAGGAGGCGATGGATAACCCAATGGCCGCACCAACGCCCGCTATTGTCCCGAGAATGGCGGCCGTGGAGACACTGGTGCCCCCTCCGCCGGCTCCGCCGCCACCTGCCGTCTTGGCCTGGGCCAGGATAATCCGCTCCCCACTTTTGATGGTGCGCTTCCCCTCAGCGGTGTCAACCATGAGGCTCCCCCCTTCGATCACCCCCAGCTCAGACGCCTCTTTGCCCGCTTTCACATACCCTTTCAGGAGTTGCCGACCTCCTGTGGCCGCGGCATTGAGGGTCATCATCTCGGTCACCACCGTGTCTTGAGGAATGGCAAATTCGAGTCCCTTGGGGAGTGTTGGAAGCGCAAAATAGGCGGTGCCTTTTTGGACATTGAGTACGGGGGAACCATTTTTCTGCGAAAGGGTAAAAGACGTGCCGTCTTCAAAAACCAGGAACATATCATCCATCTCAAGACCGGTACGCCCCTTACAGACTACCCGGGTATCCCAGGGAAGGGGGGCCTCAGCCGTGTACTGCCCCACCTGCTTGCCATCGCTGAAAAAATCAACCTTTTCAGTGGGCAGGATACGTCCCGCAAAGGGGCTCCCGGCAAAACCCGGTGCGGTAAAGCACAAAAACGCAAACACCACCATCACCTGGGCCAATACCTTATGTTTCAACATCCACATAGCGCTCTCCTTTCCCTGAGGGTATTCATTAAACCTCATTTTACGACAAATTGCCGACTTTTTACGGATTTTCAATAATAAAACGACTACCACTCCTCAACTGCAATGTCAACCCATTTTTTTATTTTTTTTCGAGCCCCAGATGTCAGGGATCAGTTGTCGGTGTTCAGTTATCCGACTCCTGTCTCCCGGCGCCTGACCACTGACCAACGCCTACCGCCCCCCTTTTTTCCCTGCTCACGTTCTCCCTCTCAATCAAACCGATACCGTAACTGCCTCACCCGCAACCCGTCTGGGCCCGCATGTAGTGTTAAGTAGATATCTCCCTGGCTTTGCCCCCAACTCTGATCCACCGCATCCCACCACAGCGTGAACCGTCCCTCAACCTTGAGCCCCGACCGTTCTGGTTCCTGCTCCACCCCGTTGAGCTCAATCACGTAGTTCAGGCTCTTCATCCGGTTCCACAGATTCCGATATTGGGGTTTGATCACCTCCAGCGGCGTTCCGTTCTCTGTGGCATCCGCCGTGAAAAGGGAAAAAAATGTCTCTGCCGCTCCCGCTTCATAGGCCCGGGTGTATCGCTTGAGAAAGGCAAGGACCTGGGCCCGGTCTACAGAAAGGGGGGGGGCCTCTGCCGGCTTCGGCGGCATGGGTTTTACGGGTTGGGCCCGCTCAGCCCTTTTCATCTGCGCCGTGCGCGTGGCCAGCCATTCGTCATACTTGGATCCGAGATCGATCCGAACCGGAGGGTCCGTCCTTTCCGGGGACGCCGTCTCCCGAGCCGGCGGAGTCTCGGGCGCTGGGGCCGGTTTCGCTTCCATCTCCTGAGAGACGGATTTCTGGGAGGATTCTGCCATCTCGGATGGCTGGACCTCCTGGGCGTCTGCCACTGCCTTTTGGGATACGGATCGGTTGACCGGCGCATGCTTTTTTATGGGCGCCACCTGCACTGGTTTTGTTTTGGGGGGCTTTTTGGGGGCATCCTTTTGATGCACCTCGATCTTGACCTCAGGCCGCTTCGTCTGCTTGGCCGGCGCCCGGACCGTCGCACTCGCCGATACCGGTTGTTTCGACTGTTCCTTCCCCTTTTTTGGCTCGGATACTGGCGCGGCCTTGGTCGGCTGGGCTTCCTGTTGTTTTTGATGCCCTGGGACTAAGGGCACGGAAACTGCCCTGGCCTCATCCAACTCGGGTGCCTGGTTATCCGGGGCGGCCGCGTTATCGGATACGGGCGACGCCTCGGGGGTGCCCGGCTCTGCCAGGGCCGATGGTCTCTTCGCAATAGACACGCCCGCAGGTTCGCCGCTTTGATTTTGTGCATCCATTTGAGGGGCATGCGGTGGGGCTTCCTGCACGGTTTCCACCATGGCCCACTCTTCAAAGGCGATACTTGTTACCCATGCCGCTATTATCAGGACGCCCACGATAGCGGTCACCCGGTATCCGATCCACCGGGCCCGCCCCGGCATACCCTGGTCCTCAGCCGCTGCCCGATTCCGCCGGCCCTCTTCACGCCACATCCCGAGATGGTTCCGGCACCCGTCGTAGGCGGCCCGGTTTTGGGGATTCATGAGGGTATCGTAGGCGGCCTGAAGTTGGACAAAGTCTGCTGGATCCCCGCCGCGGGCCCGGGCCGTATCCGGGTGGCGTTCAAAGGCCTTTTTCCGGTAGGCGGCGCGGATTTCCTGGGGCGTGGCCGACGGGGATACCCCCAACAGCTCGTAATGGTCAAGCGGTACATCACAGGCGCTGACCATTCCCAGGGCATAGGCGGCCGGCTCAAGTCGCTCCCGGAGCTTTTGGGGATCCCTGCCGCGACGCCGAAGGATTTCCCCGGCCCTCCGGGCCAGTTTCCGGTCCGCCTCAGAGGCAGGGGAGACCAGGGCCTTCAACAGCAGGAGCCGGGTCTGCTCATCCGCCGCATAGGCGATCAGATCCGGCGTGTTCCATCGCCGGGAAAGTTCATCCAACAAACGGGCCAGCGCGTCAGGCTCCTGTAGCGGATCTTTGGAGATCCGCCCGCGCTTCTCGCTGAAACGCAGCCAGGTCATGCCGAATGGTCCCCATTTTGCAGTTCGTCTCTATGGGAGTTCTTTTTGCCGATCCGGTGCCCCTTTTTGCCGTCTTTGCCGTATTCGTAGTTGTAATAGTGCTTGTAATAGCGGTAATAGGAGCGATACCCGTATCGTTTGCTAAAATTGACGCGGTTAATGATGCACCCCAGAAGGCTTCCATTGACATTCAGGATGCTCCGCTTGAAATGGCGGACCGCATCCCGGGTGGTCTCCCCCAGGGTCATGACCATGACCACCCCGCCCACCCGGCGGCAGAGGACCAGTACATCGGCAAACCCCTGATTGGGCGGTGCATCTAAAATGATCCGGTCGTAGTGCGCCTCTAAGTATCCCATGAGCTTGGCAAACCGGTTGGAGGCCAGAAGCTCCACCGGGTTGGGCGGAATCGGCCCCGCAGGGATCAGATACAAATTGGCCACATCGGTGGAGACCACCGGTTCTTCATTGCCGATCCCGGCCAGAAAGCTGGACAGCCCCTTTCCATTTTGGTGAGCAATCTCGGAAAAGATCTTATGGAGTCGGGGCCGCCTCAGGTCCGCATCCACCAACACCACCCGCTCGCCGGCCTGGGCAAAGGCCGCGGCCATGTTGCTCACCAGGGTCGATTTTCCCTCCCCCTGGTTCGTGCTGGTAATCAGAAAGCTCCGGGTGTGGGCATCGCCCCGGGCCAGCTGAATGGAGACCTTGGTGGTCCGGATGGCCTCGGAGAGCGGGGCCCGGGGATCGCCGAGAAAGGCCCGTTCCACGGGCGGGTCCTCCTCCCTTGCTTTGATCAGCGGCGCTACCCCGAGGATGGGGATGTGAAACCGGTCGGTGATCTCTTCGGGCTTGGTAATGGAATCGGCAAAGTATTCTAAGAAAAAGGCCAGGCCCACCCCGCCCACCAGACCCACCACAATGGCCAGCAGCAGATTCATCATGACCTTGGGCTTAAACGGGAGAATGGGCAGCGAGCCCGCATCCACGATATGGATGTTGCTGGAGGACACCCCCACCATGGACTCGATCTCCTTGGCCCGCTGAAGCAGGCTGTCGTAGATGGCCTTGTTGGTGGCCACCTCCCGATTTACAATCTTGTACTGGGTGGCCCGCTCATTGAGGTCCATGGCCGCCTGTTTCTTTTCCTGGGCCCGGGCGGTCAGGGTGGCCACCCGGGTCTTGGCCGCCTCGTACTTGCTCTTGATGGCCTGAAATATCTTTTGCTCTTCCCGGTCGATCTGATCCTGGATGCTCTCCATGCGCTGCTTGAGCGCCCGCACCTCCGGATAGTCATCATAAAAGATGGCGCTTTTTCGCTGATATCCCGATTGCACCTCGGCATACTGTCCCTTAAGCGACGAAATCATACTGCTTTCCATGACCTGGGGGAGGCTGCCGGGTCCTTCCTTGACCGCCTGGCGGTAATCCGCCTCTAAGCTGATGAGTTCCGCCTCGGCCGCGGCCAGGGCCCGGTTGGTCTCCTCCAACTGTACATACACCGAGTTGAGATTCCCCTCCAAAGACACAATGCCCGACGCTTTGGCAAAGCGGTTGAGCTCATCCTCGGAGCGTTCCAGTTCAATCTGGGCCCGCTTAATCTGCTTCATGAGAAATTCCCGGGCCAGTCTCGAGGCCTCCAGCTTCTGGTCCATCTGCCAGGCCACAAACTCATCCGCATAGGTCTGCACCACATCCCTCGACAGATACCGGTCCGGCGAGGTAAAGGACAAATCGATGATCATGGTGTTCCGCCGAGGTTCCACCATCAGGTTTTCTTGCAGAAAGTCGAGCACCCGTTTTTCTTCCAGTGCCGCCTCAGGGACGGCGATCTTATAGCTCTTAGGGGCCCCGGCCTCATCCGTGGCCCCCGGCCGGAACCAGTCCAGGGCTGCGGTAATCCCGTCTTTGATCCCTCCCTTTACCAGGTCCAACAGCCCGGGTTTGTCATCCTGGCCCAAGCGCGCTTGGAGCGCCTCGAGACGCTTCCTCAGGTCCAGTTTTTCCGCCACCCGCGTGGCCAGGGCCTTGCTTTCGATGAGGCCCACCTGGGTCTGCAAAAACTCCTGCGAACGCACCCGGTTTTCCACCATCTCCTCAAACTTGGTCACCTTGGCCTGCTCCTGGGTCAATTCCAGGGTGGCCGTGGCCTTATAGATCTTGGTGGCCGACAGGGTAAAGATCCCGGTGGAGATGAACACCAGGAGCAGAAACCCCACCACCACCCACTTGCGCCGCAGAAGCACCTCGATGTAGTCCTTGAGGTTGACCTCCTCCTCCATCTCCGGGACCGAATCCCGGAATTCCGTACTGGGCAGTCCGGCCTTCTCCGTCACCGGCGTCACCGCCTGTTCTGATTCCCGATGACCCTGCTCCGTGTCCTTGGAACCGAAGAGGTCCGGCTCTGAATCATAATCCCAATTTTTCATCGCAACTCCATCAACTCATCAGCTTACTAGCTCAACAGCTCCAACCGAAAATCGTCCACCCACACCCGTCCCTCAATCTTGTTGTCCAGCTTCCGGCTGGGGCGTCGGCTCAACCGAACCACCACTGCATGACACCCGTCAGGAACGGAAAAGTCAAGACTTACTTTTTCCCAGTCCCAGGTCCCCACCCTTTCGGGACCCTTTATGTGAAGACCCTTTCTATCATATCCGTACACCTCGATGAAAGGCCCCCGGTCCGTGGTGAGCCCTTCTCCCTTCCACCAGGCCGTGAGCGCGTACGTGGCCCCGGGCGTCACCGGCACAATCTGGGACAGATGGGCAAAGGAACTGTTTTTCTGGCCGCTGAAGGCCACCGCCATGGCATGGGACCCTTGTCGGGCCGTGCCGGTCACCCGTTCAACCTGCCATCCCTTATCCGGCCGGCTGGAGATACGCCAGTCAAAGCCTTGACCGGCGCTCTCGGTCTCAAAGCCGGGGTGGGTCACTTGGCCCGGTGGCACACCCAAAAGCGCCATGGCCTCCGGCACCTGCTTTCGACCCAGCAACCGGTGGGCCAGCCCTGCCCTTAGGGCCGAATCCGGCACCCCCTGCCGGTCCATTTCCGCTGCCACCGCCAATGCCGCATCCAACCAGCCCCAGCGCATGAGCCAGCTCAGGTAGACCCCCAGGTTGGCGGTATCCAGCCGCGCGGCCACGCCCCCCGGTTCACCGGCCGACAGCGCATGGGCCAGCTGAAGGGCGTCGTTGGTGTGCCGCTGCGCTTTAATCAGCCGGTTGAGATTGTCCCATACCCGGTCATATTCCTCCAGATCCAGGGCCAGCAGGGTCTCGGACCAGGTCCAGCGGAGGGTCCTCTCCCCTTGTTGATGGACATACGTGAGGATCTCTCGGGCCTGCCCCGGATTCCCGGCCTGTTCCTCAGCCTCGGCCAGGGTTAGCCAGGCCCCGAGATTCAATGGATCCCGGGACACGGTCAGCCGGTAGAACCGGATGGTCTGGGGCATATCCCGGGCCACCCAGGCCGCCGCCCCCAGCCGGGCCATGGCCTTCGGAAAAGCGGCCAGGGTCTGCGCCATCTTCGGGGTATAGGCGCCGGAGGCCGCCATGCGACTCGCCAGCCCCCATTCCAGCATCCACAACGCCAGCCACACCAGGCCCGCACTCACCACGACCCGTCCCACAACCCTGCGCATCCACCCCTTTTTCAATGCCATAAAAAGCCCTTTATCCGAATCCTTGCCGTCATTCCGGGCCTGATCCGGAATCCAGTCATCTAAACCACCGCCGCAAACCATTCTTCATTCGTCGGCGCCCTCTCACCGCTGAAATGGTTTCCAGTGCGTCCCCGGCCCACACACGCGCT
>JAIPDZ010000207.1 GCA_021737425.1 Deltaproteobacteria bacterium | reverse complement strand
GGCCATCTTCGGCCGCCGCTCAATCGTGAAGTCCTCGAAATAGTTCACTATTTCTGTGGCTTCACTCAATCGCGACGACCAAATCTGACCCAAATCTGAGCGTCAATTCTGTGAATTTATTTTTGAGCGAGCCCTAAGGGGTTCGGGTATCTTTTTATAAACCGCCGGGTTTTATACGTCCATAGAATTGCTCGCCGGGTCTTTTTATGGGTCTGCTTTTCCACAAAATAAAAGGCCGGGCTAATGATCGCGCCGGCCTTTATGCCCCTGTGGCATCTCCAGTTGAATACGAAACCGTATCTCTCCCTCATCTGAGTCAGATTTTTCTTTTTTGTAGGGTGTTACGGAGGATCAGAGCCCCTTGAGCTTTTCCTCGCTTTCCTGCTTCTTCTTGCAGTTGATGCAAAGGGTCGTCACCGGACGGGCCTTTAATCGCTTCTGGGATATATCGTCCCCGCATGCTTCACAGATTCCGAAGGTGCCCTGATCGATCCGGGAAAGGGCCTCTTTGATCTTTCCGATCAGTTTTCTCTCCCTATCTCGGATCCGGAGGGTAAAGTTCCGCTCCGATTCCAGGGTAGCCCGGTCTGTGGGGTCAGGAAAGGTTTCCCCATGGTCTGTCATGGTTTCCATGGTCTTGGTAGCTTCGCCTAACAGGGCAGCCAATCTTTCATTGAGCAATTCTTTGAAGTATTCTTGATCCTTTTCGCTTAGCATCTGTCACTCCAATTACCAACGCAAAAGTAAGGAACATGTCAATTAGCATCCATTCGGGACAATGTAAAGCAATAAAAAAAGAAGCTCGGATTTCGGAAGGTTTCAAGGGGCCGTGAACCGCTTGAACCAGCCCTTCTATCCTATTTTTGCCAGAACTTCTTGGCCTTACGTTTCCTGCTGGACAGAGACAGCTCCTCTGTATCGGCAAATGCCTTCAGCAGTTCCTTTTGTCTGTCGTTCAGTTTTTCAGGTATTTTCACGTTGATCCGCACAAAGAGATCTCCCCGTTTTCGAAATCCCCTGAGACTTGCCATCCCCTTACCCGGGACCTTGATGACCTGGCCCGGCTGGGTTCCTTTGGGAATTTCCAGTTCATGATCATCTTCCTCTCCCAAAATGGGGATCCGGATAACGTCACCCAGTGCGGCCTGTACAAAGGAGATGGGGATGTCACAGGCCAGATCGTCATCCTCCCGTTTGAAAAAATCGTGCTCTTTTACATGAAGGACCACAAACAGGTCTCCCGGGGGGCCGCCGTTTTCTCCGGGCTCTCCTTCGCCCCTCAATCGCAATTGGGAGCCGGTATCCACCCCGGCCGGAATCTTCACGCTCAGGTTTTTTTCCACGCGTGTTTTTCCACCCCCCCTGCAGTCGGGGCAAGGGTCACTGATCATTTCTCCTTGACCGTGACAGGCGGGGCAGGTGGTGGCCACCTGAAAGAATCCCTGGGAACGAACCACCTGTCCTCTCCCCTGGCAGGTGGGACAGGTCTTGGGGGTGCTTCCGGGCCTGGCGCCGGTGCCGTTGCAGGTCTGACAGGGCTCCAGTTTCTGGAAGACAATCTCCTCCTCCTTGCCCACGAACGCCTCCTCCAGGGTCATTTCCATATCATACCGAAGACTCTTCCCCTGTCTGGCCCGGGCCCTTGGACCGCCCCCGCCGCCAAATCCAAAAAAGCCTTCAAAGATATCCCCAAAGGAGGAAAAAATGTCATCAAACCCGCTGAACCCTCTGAAGCCTGTACCCTCCAGGCCCTCGTGGCCGAACCGGTCATAGATTTCTCTTTTTTTGGGATCTCTCAGGACTTCGTATGCCTCGGCTGCTTCCTTGAAACAATCTTCAGCCTCTTTGTCTCCTGGGTTTTTATCCGGATGATATTTGAGCGCAAGCCTTCGATAGGCCTTTTTGATATCGCCGTCCCCGCAGTCCCGGGAGACCTGCAGAACTTCGTAATAATCTCTTTTACTATTCATTCTCTCCCTTTTTTGGTTCAGATTCACCCTGGGGCTCGTCTAAAGGCGTCCCCGGTGTCTCAAGGTGACCCGGATCGAGCGGCAGGGCGGGTTCCACATCCTCCAGGAATTCCTCTTCTCCCTCCTTTTCGACCTTAATCACCTTACCGCCGGCGATTTCCCTGAGGGCCGTCACAATATCCTTATTTTTGCATACCACTAAGGGTTCCGCCCCTTTTCTCAGCTGCCGTACCCGCTTTGCGGCCAGGTGAATCAGTGCGAAACGGTTATCTATCTGATTTAAACAGTCTTCCACGGTTATTCTTGCCATAATGACTCCTCATCTCCGCTGCCAATCCTGAGTCGGCCCTTGGTGGATGAGATCCCCGAGTTGTACCATGGACCGACAGTGCCAGCCCCGTAGCCGACCCGCAGTCTGTGGGGACGGTGGAGCATGTCGAAAAACCTAAACTTTATAATATATGACTTATCAGGCTCAATGTAAAGGGACAAAATCATAAAACCGAGGCGTATTCGGACGGAAAATAAGGCGATCAGAAACCCAATGCCTCGTTCACAAGCACCACCGAAACATCGGTCGACATGGGTTTGCGATGCAAGATGGTGGTGATACGGCAGATCCGCTGGGGGGCATTGCAGTCATTGCACGAACCGGTTTTGGCGCAAGGGGTATCCATGTTGAGACTTCTGGCCCGCATGGGCCCGGCCACCTCTCTTACCCGCCTGAGGGCGGATTCCAGATCATGAGTGACCTTATTCATGCCCGCCACGATGACCACCTTTGCAGGCCCAAAGGCCATGGCGCTGGTACGGTTTCCCACGCCATCCACATTCACCAGTTCCCCGTTCATGGAGACTGCGTTGGCGCTACACAGAAAACAGTCGCACCGGCCCTGTTGCAGGCGGATTTCCAGGTCCGCTTCCCTGGAGAGCCCCTCCTGCCAGTGATCATAGATGGTTTTACCGCCCCCCCGGAGCGCTTTCAGTACCCCGAGGGCGCGAGTGGTGTCGGACCCGGCAAAACCAAAGGTCTCATATACTGAAATCATGTCCAGGATCAGTTCCGTAGCCCTTGGGACGCTGGGGACAAAATGGGCGTCAAAACCGTTTTTTTTCAAGGCGTTGGTACAGGTCTCACCCATTTTCTCCCAAAGCCATACATGGTAGTTTTTTTCCATCATTCAATCCTCCAAAGAATAAATGGCGGCAAAGGATGCCCGCTGTTTACGATGCCCTGCCGTGAACCTAATGAAAGGGGGGGATGGCGGTATAGATCCCTGTGTGGAGAGACCCCATGACCACCCGGTCCACCCTCCCTGTTGACCCCTTGACCAGGATAGACGCCAGGTGTTCCGCCTCTGCCGGGTGGTTGCATAGATCAGACTTGTTCATAAATACGATCCTTGTGGCCGATTCCGGGGCTCCCTTGTACAGGCCTTCGGGGGCCTGAAACAGTTTCGCGAGGGCGGTCGAAGAGAGACGCTGACCCTCTCTGAGACCGGTTATCCGTTCAAATTCGGTGAACCTGAAGACGCTCTTTTGGTCCAGGGGTCGTGCCAGGGGTTCCAGCCCCATAACCGCGATGACCACGGTGGCGGAGGATGGAATGACCGGCTCATGCCCGGCCGGCGCCTTCAGGGGGCGGCCTGCGGCTCCGTCTGCTTCCACCACCAGGTGGTCCGGCTTCAGTCTCTTATAAATGAGATCTGCTTCTGTCGGGGAAATCCCTCTCAGTTTTCCTGAATCCAGAATTTCCCGGGCCAAAAAGAAGTGTCCCACCGTTTTTAAGGATCTGCAGACCTCTGTCAATAGATCCGCCCGGGGTGAACACAGGGTGAGATGGGGAAAACCATACCCCTCTTTCACCCATACCTTGGTGGTGGTGGTGAAAATCACCCTTTTTTCCACCGCTCTCATCTCTTGGGCCAACTTGAGGCTGAGCGTGGTCTTTCCCCCCCCGCCCACCAGGGCAATGTGTTCCCCGGCCCCGAGATTCAAGACCTCCGTGAGTCTTTCACCCTGCTGGATCACGGTGCGATCCCCTTATTTTTTTCTCAGCACCCGGCTGTCACCCACCCGAACCGTCAACTGGGCCCCGTCGAAATATTCGATAAGGGGAATGGTGTACTTTCTGGAGGCACCGGTCATCTCCTTGAACTGGGGCGTGGTGATCTCACCGTGGGCTTTCAAAAATGAAATCAATTGGTTTTCCAAGGCCTGGATGGCTTCTTTATGAAAGTAGAGATCTTCTTTGATCTTGATCAACATTCCTTCTTTTACCATGACCTCCATGACCTCAGATGCCGTATCGCCGGGGAGGGTGTCCCTGATCTCCTTGAAATAGGGGGGCTGGAGCCCGCCTTTTCGGTAGATCTCCTCCAGGCGTTCCCGGGTCTCCTGCTGGTCTTCGGCCAGGGTGACCTGATGGGTTTTCAGGCGAACCGTGTCTTTGTCCTGATCAATACGCCCTTCCTGCAACAACTGTTGAAGCGCGAAGTTAAAGAGTTTGGGGTTGCGGGACCCGATGGTCCTGGAGCGCAGCTCCTCCTTGGGCAGCCCCGATCTGAGAGGAAAACGCAGGTGATAGGAGGCGATGGTGTCATGGATTTCTTCCCGGGCCTTTTGAAGGAAATCCGCATGGATGAGGCCGGCACGTTCCCTGTCGAATTGAATAAGGCGCTGTTGGGCCTTTAGGGCGTTTAAGGGATCGTTCAGCTTTTTTTTGCTCATGTTGGCCAGAAAGGAGAGTTGGGCCTCTTCCACCCCTTCAAACCGGCCCAGGGAAACAAATCGTTCCAGCACCTCTTTTTCCCCGCCCGAATGGAGGGCCTCGAGCTCAGCCAATACCGTATCTGAGAAGCGTTTCTTTTTGCGGGGCAGGGGATTTAAGATTACGCCTCCCCCTATGGTATGGACCGGAGAATAGCTCCGAATAACATACCGATCCCCCTTGAGTACGGCGGTGGGGGAATTGAGCCTCAATTGGGCCAAGCAGGACTCGCCGGGCGCCAGTTCGTCTTTGTCCAAGAGTACCAGGGTGGAGATGATCTCCGAGGTCCCGGTGTGGAATCTGACCTTGGCCCGGTTTTTGAATTTGCGGGGGGCGCTGGGCAGAAGATCAAGGGTCACGTCCAGCATGTAGGTGGGTCTCAGGGCCCCCTTGGTGGCGATGATGTTTCCCCTCTTGATCATCATCTTTTCAATGCCTTGCAGGTTTACGGCGGTCCTGAGACCTGCCCTGGCCTCCCGGACTTCCCGGTTGTGCACATGCAGCCCTCTGACCTTGGAGGAGGTGCCCTGGGGATAGACCGTCACCTCATCTCCGGTTTCGATCCGCCCGGATATGGTGGTGCCGGTGATGACAGTGCCGAAGCCCCTCATGGTGAATACGCGATCCACTGGCAGCCTGAACAGGTGTCCCATGTCCCGTTCAGGAACGGTTTCGGCCAGGGTGTCGAGGGTTTGGACCAACCGGTCCATCCCCTGTTTGGTGACCGACGAGACTTCCACCACGGGCGCATCTTCCAGAAAAGTGCCCCCAAGATAATCGTGAACATCCTCGCGTACCAGGTCGAGCCATTCAGGGTCCACCATGTCGATCTTGGTCAGCACCACCAGGCCTTGTCGGGTATTCAGGAGGTGGCATATCTCGAGGTGTTCCCGGGTCTGGGGCATGACCCCTTCGTCCGCGGCGATCACCAGCGCCACCAGGTCAATCCCTGTGGCCCCTGCGACCATATTTTTGACAAACTTTTCATGGCCTGGAACGTCTACGATGCCGAGCAGTTTTCCACCCGGGAGTTCAAGGTGGGCAAACCCCAGTTCGATGGTGATGCCTCGCTCCTTCTCTTCCTTAAGACGATCCGTGTCAATGCCGGTGAGGGCCCGTATAAGCGAGGTTTTCCCGTGATCAATGTGCCCGGCTGTTCCCAGAATGATTTGTTTCATGGTGAAGTCCGTTGATTCGATGTTTTCCCGCTCAAAAAGCAGGGCCTTGGATTTCCCTTCTTTACCTAAAATGAGAGCCTTCGGAGGCAAAACATACCGCAGGTCAAGAGGCTGATAGGTGGAGATTGCTACCCTTTGGGAGACCTTGCCCTTGGACGACAGTGAACTTGTGTGACAAAATAATGGGAATCGCCTTTACTGTCAAGATCATAACCGAGGGTGCGGGGCTCAACATCCTCCTTGACAAGAAAACCTTGATCCGTTATTCCCGTGGAGGGTCGGGGCGCATTTGAGGGGGAGGCGATGGTGGATTCTATAGAAAAGGCAGTTATCAGTCACATCCAGGGCGACCTCTCCGTGCAACCCCGTCCCTTTGCCCGGATGGCCCAGGCGGTGGGAATTACCGAGGAAGAGTTTATCTCCCGCGTGAGACGCCTTAAAGAAAAGGGGATTATCCGACGGTTTGGGGCCACCCTGCGCCATCAGGAGGCAGGGTTCAGTGCCAACGCCATGGTGGCGTGGGAGATCCCGGAGCATGAGATCGATAAAACGGGGAGGATCCTGTCCGAACACAAATCGGTGAGCCACTGCTATTACAGGGCCCCCCAAAGGGACTGGCCCTATTCGCTTTATACCATGATCCATGGCAGCAGCAGGGATGAATGTCACCGGATCGCAGCGCAACTCTCCCGGGCCATCGACATCACCGAGTATGCACTCCTTTTCAGCGAAAAAGAATTCAAAAAGACGAGCATGGAGTATTTTTGATGAGACAAACCAAACAATCGAATGCCCTGTTTGAAAAGGCTCTCCGGGTTATTCCGGGCGGGGTGAACAGCCCGGTGAGGGCCGGAAAGTCCGTGGGCGTGATCCCCCCTTTTATCGCTGAGGCCCAAGGAGCCCTGATCCGGGACGAAGATGGAAACGAATACATCGATTATGTAGGGTCCTGGGGGCCCATGATTCTGGGCCACGCCCATGCCGAGGTGGTGCGGGCCGTGGGCAAGGGGCTTGACAGGGGCATGAGCTACGGGGCACCCACGGCCCTTGAGGTCACCATGGCCGAGACCATACGGCGCATGATGCCCTCCATGGAGATGGTCCGAATGGTCAATTCCGGCACAGAGGCCGCCATGAGTGCCATTCGGCTGGCCAGGGGATACACCAACCGCACCAAGATCGTCAAATTTGACGGCTGTTATCACGGCCATGCAGACAGCCTTCTGGTATCTGCCGGCTCGGGGGTGGCCACCTTGGGCATCCCGGGAAGCCCGGGGGTACCGGATGCCCTGGCCAGGCACACGCTTTCGCTCCCCTTCAACGACCTGGACGGGGTTCAGGCAGCCTTTGACCGGTACGGGGACGATATTGCGTGCGTCATCGTAGAGCCTGTGCCCGGGAATATGGGGGTTATTCTTCCCCACAAATCCTTTTTAAGGGGATTGCGGAACATTACCCTGGACCATGGCGCACTTCTGATTTTTGACGAGGTCATCAGCGGATTCAGAGTAGCGCTCGGAGGGGCCCAGGAACGCTATCATATCACACCTGATCTGACCTGCCTGGGGAAGATCATCGGCGGCGGGTTGCCGGTGGGGGCCTTTGGGGGCAGGGAAGAGGTCATGCGCCGAATGGCGCCCGAGGGCGACATATACCAGGCAGGTACCCTGTCCGGGAACCCGCTGGCCATGGCTGCGGGACTGGCTACCCTCGATATTCTGATGACACAAGACCCTTATCCGGATCTGGACAAAAAGGGGGACCGATTGTTTTCCGGTCTTCAGGCGGCCGCAGAAGATGCGGGTCTATCGGTAACGGTGAATCGAGTGGGCTCCATGGGGACCCTGTTTTTTACGGCCGGACCGGTTACGGACTTTGCATCGGCTGCGCAGGCGGATCAGGAGCGGTATAAGGCCTATTATGGCCATATGCTGGAGCAGGGCATATACCTGGCTCCGTCCCCCTTTGAGGCCACCTTTGTGTCCACGGCTCACAGCGAAGACATGATCCGAAAGACCATTCAATGTGCAGCCCGGGCTTTTCAGGCCTTTTCATCACTGGAATTCCGATATAAGGATTGAAAAAGATTCAAAGTTTTTTGAAAAAACGTACATGTTCTTGATTTCATTTTGCTTTTTCAAAGTTCAACGAGAAGGGGCCTGAGAGTCCACAGGCGCCACGAGGGAGCACAAT
>JAIPDZ010000206.1 GCA_021737425.1 Deltaproteobacteria bacterium | reverse complement strand
GGGGAATATGTCATTTACGCCGAAAGAGGGATCATAAGAATCTCCGGTTCTGACATGTTGATCATTTACCACCTACAGGAGAGTGCCGTATGATCAAGGAAATTACTGTTAAAGAGCTGAACACCGAGCGATTCATCCAGGAAAAGGTGGAGGGAATCAGAGCCGCTGTGGGAGAAGGGATGGCCATAAACGCGCTCTCCGGCGGGGTGGATTCGTCCACTGTGACCATGCTGGGGCATCGGGCCTTGGGAGATCAGCTGAAGACCGTTTTCATTGAAAACGGTCTTATGCGGGAAGGGGAACCCGAGCAGGTGGCGGGCTTTTTCCAGGATCTTGGGGTTAAGGTGGAAATCGTGGACGCCAGGGAAGAATTCTTTTCGGCCCTCAACGGGATCACCGATCCGGAGGAAAAACGGGAGGCCATCAGACAGACCTTTTACAGCACCGTATTCGGGCGCATTGTGAGGGAAAGCGGGGCCAAATATCTGCTTCAGGGAACCATTCTGACCGATGTGGATGAAACCGTTGCAGGGATCAAGCGGCAACACAATATCTTTGAACAACTCGGTATCGATCCGGAGAAGGCCTTCGGCTATCAGATTATGGAGCCCCTCATACAACTTCGCAAAGACGGGGTCAGGGTGATCGGCAAAGCACTTGGCCTCCCTTCCGAACTCTTTGAGCGCATCCCCTTCCCGGGCCCGGCGCTTGCCGCACGGGTGATCGGAGAGGCCACCCCGGAGCGCATCGAGACAGTGCGAAAAGCCACCGTCATTGTGGAACGGCTGCTGAAAGACACCGGTGCATTTCAGTACATGGGAATCCTTCACGAAGATCGCGTGACCGGCATGCGGGACGGCCGGCGGGATTTCGGCCAGCAGATTGAGGTGCGCTGCTGGGAGAGTGTGGATGCACGGACCGCCACACCTACACGCCTGCCGTTTGAAACTCTCGAACAGCTGGCCAATGATATTATCGGTGAAGTCCCGGGCGTTGTCAGTGTCACCTACAATATCGGCAGGAAACCGCCTTCCACAATCGAAGCGGTGTAACTGTCAGAGGATGTCCTGGAGAAGCCTCACCTGACCATCTTGACAGCCTGTTCTTCCTCATCCAAGACAAAAATGACCTTTCCTTTGATATCATCGCTGACTTTGCAGATATAGCCGTTGACCATTACAGTGGTCCCCGAATAAACAACCGTTTTCACCTTTACGGTCGGCGGTTTTCCCCCGCTAATAAAGATTTTTTTGGAAAGCGCTTGCCGCTCTTTGACGAGTTTTTCCTCCTCGGCCGCCAGCATGCGTCTTTGTTGCCTGAGCGTCTCCAGTTTGCTCAGAAGGTCACGGCGTAAGGCCTTATCCTGATACTGGTTATCATATTTTGCCAAGGCCATATTTATTTTGATCTTGCTTCTTCTGTACTCGGCCAGCTTTTGTGAAATATCACCGAGCCTTTCCCTGAGTTCCGGGGCCGCCCCCACACTTACATGGGTGACGATACCGGCGGGGGAGCCGAGTTCGTTCATGGTAATGCCTTTGCCGGCACTGACGCTGCCGCCCCTTATACAGGCCTTTCCGTGGGTATCCAGAACACGGCCGTCGGCCGTCACAGTGCTGCGAACAATATGGTTGCTGATGCGTATATCGCCGCCCGCATGGACCTGGGCGTTTTCCAGAAATCGGGCGGTGATACTGCCCCCGGCATGGACCTTCCCCTGTTCCGAACCGATAATCCCCCCCTTCACGGAGATATCTTCACCCGCCTCCACGCAGGCGTTTTCAATCCCTTCGCCCACCTGGAGGTCCCCTTTGGCCTGCACATGGAACCCGGAGCGGATCCATCCCTTGATGTTGAGTGTCCCCTCCATGGAGAGGTTGCCGGTGGAATAATCGACGTCTCCTGGAATTTCGAAGAGTTTGAAAACCCCCACTTTATCGTCCTGGGTGAGAACCACCACGCCATCCATTGCAGCGGTCAACTCAAGACCGTCACCCGAGAGCACCACGTTCTCGCCCGGGAGAATACTCGTATCCATGCCGGGTTTGGCGACTATGGTGTCGCCGAAAACGCTGATGCCGTTCTTCCCTTCAGTGGCCGGCACTTTTACCGCCAATACCTGACCGGCTTTCACGTTCTGCAGGGCCTGGCGTTCCTTGTAGTCGATAGCCCCGGTTTCCTGGTCAACGGTCCCCACCGTTTTCTCGGTTTGAAATTGGAATGTGATCCTGGCGTTTTCCCCCGGCTCAGGGGCCTCTCCCTCGGCAATGACGGTGTCGAGCACCGGCATTTGGGTGGCAGCCGCCTCTTTCAATGCCTGTTCGATGGCGTCCGGTTTGATCCCGTAGGTGACCCCCAGGTCCGTCAGCATTTTGTCCACCCTTTCCGTGGTGAGCATGTTCCCTGACGGTGCCGGCGGGTGGACCGATAGAAAGACGCTCAATTTATCCCGTGAAACCCGCAGGGAAGGCTCCACCATTAGACTTCCGTTCACATAATCCGCATAGCCCGCTGTGATCCCTTTGGCAACAATACAGGTCACCTTGTCTTCCAGGAGCGTGACGTTTGTGCCGGCCGTTAGTGTCTTATCTTTGGGCTCGGCACCTGAAAGCGGCTCGCCGGTTACCGTACTGCCGTCAATTGGTTCCTCCAGCGGGATCTTGACGGCCACTACCTGGCCCTCGCTGACCAGTTCCTTGGTCACGGCGGTCGGATCCAGTTTGCCCCTGCGGCGGGATGCCTCAACGGCTTCAGGGTCTTCACCGGAGAGGCGGAATTTGAAGTCTATGCGGGCATCGACCCCATCCTTGGCGGGTTTGCCGGCTGCGACCCGGACATTGTGCTGTGCGATTCCCGTGGCTGCAACTTCAGCTACCGTATTCTCTATGACCTCCTTGTCGATGCCGAAAACCACATTCAAATCGGCCAATTTATTTTCAACGTCTTCAACCGAAACCGGCCTTCCGTCTCCCACGGGGGGTGTGATTTCCCGGATTACGGCATTCATAGCCCGATCCAGAACCACGATATCCAATTGCCCTGGAACATCCAGCAGGGTGACCTTGTAGGTCTCCGGGTCGACGGATTTCACGGTCACTTTATCCGGCTGAACCCCGAGTTTTTCAGCGCCTTGTATCCTGGCGGTCTGATCATTATCGCACGAGATGGTAACGGCTGTCTGCGGCATATATCAGTCCCGAAATTACGGTCATATGTGGGGTTTCTGAAATATTATAACCGGCCGTCGGAGGGAGCTTTTCCCAGGATCGCAAAGAACCGGGATAACTGAAACGGGGGCAGTGAGGCTTCAACTATTCCCGCACAAAGCCTCCGACGGTCTGTGAACCACTAAACACGGATTTCAAGAAACGAACTTCACGTAAATTGCCGGATTTCTGATTGATGCGAGCCCGGACACGGTCTCAGGGTTGCCTCGTTCAAAAATCGACACAAATGAAAGTTCATGTAAACCAAATTAGTATGTTTTATAAAGATATGATATAAAAAAACCATTTTTGGCATGTTAAAGGTCGAAAGACGGTTAAGCGTGCCCTGGTTATTGTGAAACGATTTCGAGTGCTGCGCCCAAATACGTTTCGATTGGGTGAGAATAAGATGATAAATCGGGGTTGATGTACGTTAAAGCAGGATGCACCCGATTCCAATGCATAACCGTATTGGTCCCATAGTCCATAAGTCGATGAAAGTCAACCCATTTTCGTTCTGGTTTATCCCAATGCAGGCCTACGGCCGCAACCAAATCAGTGACCAGTGTTCAGGTTTCAGGTTTCAGCAAACAATAAACCCTGACACCCGAAACCTGACACCTTTATCGCTAATGATTGAAGAACCCTGCAGCGAGCTGCAGGGAATCTCCCAAATGTAAGGAAATTTGACCATTTTTTATTTCGCTCGCTAACCCCGCTGCAAGCAGCGGGGAATGCGCTCGCTGAGCATTTTCAAAGGCGTTACCCTCAACAAAACATCTTCGCTTTTTGCATAGAAGTTTCAATCTAAGAATCTAACGGACCCCTGCATTGGGACCTAACAGGGGAGCAGGTAAAAAGGGGGTGGGGATGCAAAGGGCCGCTGCCCACGTCAGAAAAATGACATCACGCTTGCACAAAGATCTCTGAAATAAACGAGGAACGTTCCCTGACAGGAGGCTCCGCTGCCGTTTTAAGGCCCCTTACGCCGGTACGCAGTTTTTGGCATATATTGTGCTTATCTAAGCCCTGAAATGGAACAGACGCAGGGAATGAGGTGCTCCTGCTTGTGGATGAGGAGAGTCAGATTTTCATCATGATTGAGAAAATGCTTAAAGGGCCCGGGCATGGGATGATCGATGGCAATTCACTACGACCGGAGGGTGCTCCATGGGCGAGGTCCTGATCGTCGATGACAATGTGGGCGTCTGCAGGATCCTTCACAGCGTTGTAGAAGAGATGGGACACCATGCGGATTACGTCCGGACCCTTGGGCAGGCCATGAAAACATTGGCGTCGGGATCGTACGATGTGGTGCTGCTGGACGTTCACATGCCCGATGGGAACGGGCTGGACCTTTTACCGAGGATTCGGGAAACCAAAGATTCACCAGAGGTCATTATCATCACGGGAAAAGCGGATCCCAACGGCGCCGAACTCGCCATTAAGAGCGGTGCGTGGGATTACCTTCAGAAGCCCCTCTCTTTGAACACGGTAGTGCTTCCTTTAAAACGGGTCCTCCAATACCGGAAGGCTTCTCAGAATGGGCCCAATCCCACCGTGGCCCTCAAACTGGACGGGATCATCGGGCGAAGCAAGCAGATGCAGACCTGTTTCGACGCCCTGGCCCGGTCCGCTGCCGGTGAGTCCCCCGTGCTCATCACCGGTGAGACGGGGACCGGCAAAGAGCTCTTTGCCAGGGCCTGTCATCACAACAGCCCTCGTTCGGACCAAAGCTTTATTACAGTGGACTGCGCCGCTATGCCTGAAACGTTGGTGGAAAGCATGCTTTTTGGGCATAAAAAGGGGGCCTTTACCGGCGCCAACCGGTCTCAACCCGGGCTTATCGAGCAGGCCCACGGCGGAACCCTCTTTCTGGACGAAGTCGGAGAACTCCCTGATTCCATGCAGAAGGCCTTTTTGCGGGTGCTCCAGGAGAATCGGTTTCGACCGGTAGGCGGACAAAAGGAGTTGAGAAGCGATTTCAGGTTGATCTCGGCCACCAACCGGAATCTTGATCGTATGGTGGATCAAGGGCGATTCAGAAAGGATCTCATTTACCGGTTGAGGGGCCAAACCATAGAGCTGTCGCCTCTCAGGTGTCGACCCGATGACATCAAGGACCTGGTCCTGTTTTATTCGGCCAAGTTGTGTGAACGGCACGGGGTGGAGACCAAAGGGATTTCGCCGGATTTCCTGGAGGCGGTCCTGGCTTATCCCTGGCCCGGAAATGTCAGGGAACTGATCCATAGTGTTGAGTCCGCCCTCGCGGAAGTCGCCTACGCCCCCACCTTGATCGTGAATCAGCTGCCCGTCCATATCAGGGTGCACCTGGCGAGGGCGTCTGTGGAGCAGAGCGTAGCGCCGAACGCCGATTCCCGCACCCCGGAGCGCCCCGGTTCCGCGGATCCCCTGCCCACCTACAAGGCGCTTCGTGAATCCGTTCTCCATCGGGCTGAAAAGGAATACCTGCGAGAGGTAATGGTCACCAGCCAGGGCGCCATCCAAGAGGCCTGCCGCATCTCAGACCTGGGCCGGACCCGTCTTTACAGCCTCCTCAAAAAACACGGCATTTCCAGAGTCGGTTGGGACTCTCCCGCTTTTTCCGTATGAGTTTCCGTTTTCATCGTACAGGTGTCCGCTTTTTGTGAACCGCTTTCCTTTGACAGGAGCCGGGAGAGCGTTCTTGGGGTAGGCCCTTTCTTGAAGTTTATGCCTAACCTGTTGAAATAAATATAAAAGCCGGAATCTGGTACGTTTCTTGTAGGATGGGCAGGCGATCGATCGCTTACGGCCGAAATGGAAGGGGGACGATGATGCGCGTGCTTCTCTACGAGAACGGGCGGTCTCAAGGGGTCAAACGGATAAGGGAAAGGCTCGAATCCAGGTTTCCCCATGGGTTTGAACCGCTCGATTCGATCGAAGGTCTTGTGTACAGGCTCCGCCATGACCGGAATTACCACTGGATTGCCGTGGTCGCAGTCTCCGATCTGGAAGATCTGAGTGCATTGCTGTCCATACGGGAATGGCTTCTGGACCTTCGGATCATTCTCATTCTTCCAGAGATCGACAGGGAGCTGACCATGTCGGGTCACCGTCTGTATCCCCGGTACATCGCTTACGGGGACGGCGATCTGGAAGATGTGGCGGCGGTGCTGGAAAAAATGCTGAGGCTCAATGAGCTGGAAGACCCGAGCCTGGGGCACTGAGCCTGTACGCCGAGGGGGGAGGAAAACGGGACGCATCATTACCCGATTTGGATAAGGCAAGTTTAAATTAATTCTAAATTTGAAAGGAGTGTTTCATGATGAAAAAATGTTTAGTAATTGCCATGGGTTTTATATTGGTGGTGTCATTTGTTTCCATCGGTCTTGCCAAGGATTATAAGGGCAAGAAGGTGCTGTTTGTGGATTCGTACCACGAGGGGTATGCCTGGAGTGACGGCATTACCCAGGGGATTCAAAAGACCCTGGCCGGAACCGGAGTGGACCTCGAGATCATCCGCATGGATACCAAGCGGAACAAGGACGATGCGTTTAAGAAAACGGCCGCCAAAGAGGCCAAAGCCGCCATCGAAGTATTTAAACCGGATGTGATTATCGCCGCTGACGACAATGCCTCCAAGTTCCTGATTATGCCTTATTTCAAGAACGTGGATGTGCCCGTCGTTTTTTGCGGGGTGAACTGGGACGCCACCGTGTACGGGTATCCTTACCAAAACGCCACCGGCATGGTGGAAGTGACCCCCATCCCCCAGATTCTGGAACAGTTGCGGCCCTTTGCCAAGGGAGATCGGATCGGCATGATCGGTCCGGACATCATTACCGCCCACAAAGAGGCGGACAATTACCGGAAGGTCTTCGGGTATGAACTGACCGAGTATTATGCCACAGACTTTGAAGATTGGAAAAAGGGGTTTGCCGAACTTCAGGACCAGGTGGACATGCTGATCGTTGACAGCGACGGCGGACTTTACAGTGATCACACCGACGAAATGAAGGCCTTTGTGGAAGCCAACACCAAGATTCCCACGGGCGCGGCCTACGATTTTATGGCGTCCTACGCCCTCATGACCTACGGGAAATTGGCCCAAGAGCAGGGGGCCTGGAGCGCCAGTACGGCACTGAAAATCCTGGACGGCGACTCGCCTGCTGATATTCCCTTGATCAAGAACAAAGAGGGGACCCTGATCATCAATGTCCGCATCGCCAAGAATATGGGTGCGGAGATCCCTTTTGAAATACTGGAATCAGCAGACAAGATCATCGAATAACGCCTCCTTTGAACATACCCTCAGGTATGTGGGGAACCTTATAATAAAAGGCCTGCTGGGTGGAAAATGGATGCCCATGCGGGCCTTTGACTGTGAGCGGATTATGGCCCTCAGGTGGGGGATTTGATGCCTCATAATGGTTCCGCTTTGAAATAAGCCAATTCCGCCCCAGGCGGATGACAAGTTGAAAAAAAGACGTTTATCCAAGGCCTCCCGCGATTCAGAGAGGTGCCATTAAAACAGGAAGAAAGGAGCGGAATATTCCCATGAAAATGAGTTTGAGAAACCGGTTTTTATTTCCCATGCTGTTGCTGATCATTGTCGGTATGGGCACATCCACACTGGTGTCGTATATCAAGGCCAAGAGCGCCTTGGAGGAGGAGATCACCTCACAACTTGACCAGATAGGGGAACCCACTCTGGAAGTTGTTGATACATGGCACAAAGACCGGAGGCTGAATGTCTCCAACTGGAGCCGCCAGAAGATATACATGACGGCCCTCAAAGATTCCTTTGTGGGAAAGGCGGCACGCAAATCCGTCAATGCGGAACTGGCGAAACTGAAGGGGGACTATCAGTATTACGAGGATATCTGTGTGGCCAATCCGGCAGGAGTGCTGGTTTCCGCTTCCAACCAGGAGATC
>JAIPDZ010000205.1 GCA_021737425.1 Deltaproteobacteria bacterium | reverse complement strand
TGCAGCTTCGGGTCACCTGGGATATCTGCCAGGGCGTGGTGGGTGCGGCCGGAGGATTCGGGCACCTACGGGGGATCGAGGCGGATCCCAAGTACCCCCAGTTCGGCGGCGCCAACATGCTCGGCATCATGCCTCCCAACACCTCGGAGCCCATGGGCGGGACCCCCTTGTTGAAGTACGTAAAGGTGAAGGTCATAAAGGCATAAGCGCAAGCTCAGCCTTCCCCTCCCTAACCGGGAGTGAGGGGGCAGGAGGTCTAACCTCCTGATTACGGAAAATCAGTCGGAAATCCATTGGGATTGGAGATGACCCCCGGAATGTTCACCATAAGAAGTCGGGTGGGCTGGTACATCGGCATCCTGTGCTGTGTGCTGGGCCGTACGTCTCCGGCCCTGGCCATCCAGACCCACGGCCCCCCCGAAGGACTCTATGCCCATCAGATCGCCCATCTGGGATTCCTGGTGGCCATGGTGTACATCTATCTGCGTACACGAAAGCGCAACGGGGATGGCTGGAGATGGATCCGTCTCTCCTTTGTCTTCTTTGCCGTCTGGAACCTCAACACCTTTATCACGCACGGGGTATCCGCCGCCCTGGACCCGGCACAGTTCCAGGGCCGCATCGGCGGACTGCCGCAGTATTTTGTGGCCCACTCCTCTATGGATCTCTACTTCTTTTTCGGCAAGATGGATCACCTCCTGTGCATTCCGGCCGGCCTGTGCCTGGGGTTGGGGCTGAGAAAGATGTACCGGGAGACCCAGCGCACGTCTTCTGAAAATGACTTTTGAACTGCCGCTATTCCTCGTATACCTGGTGGACGGTATCGGTTCGCTGCTGATGCTGGTGCTGGCCGGCTGGATCTTCTACGAGGCCCATCGCCTGCGACACCGCAGTCTCATCAATCTCTATCTGTTTCTCCTTTCCTGCAGCCTCGGCGCCTTTGCCGTAAACCGGGCCACAGGCCACATCCTCAGATATGTCTTCCGCTATTCCGGACAAACGCACATCTGGGAGGCCATAGCGCCCATATCCGGGGGCGTAAACACCCTGATCTTTGTCATTATCGCTTCGCTCTCCTTTTACTACGGAATCTTTCGAAATCTCCAGGAGACCCGGAACAGGGAAAAGGAGCGTCACCTAAAAGAACTGCAAAAAAATCACGATTTTCTTCAGAAGGTGATCGATAGTCTCAATACCCAACTCGTGGTCATCGATAAGGAATACCGTATCGCCATGGCGAACCGAAAGTTTCTAAACGACATGGCCCGTTCCAAAGGGGAAATAATCGGGTTGCCATGCTATCAGCTGCTTCACCGGTCCTGTGATACGGTGACGGATTGTCGAACCGACGAATCCGACGCCCACATCTGCCCCTGGAGACGCATCCATAATGGCGAAAACCTTCACCTGATGACCCACGTACACAGAGATCCGGTCACCCAAAAAGCGCGACATATTGAAATCTCGGCTTCTCCTGTCCACGGCAACGGCGGGGAAGTGGAATACATGATTGAGACCCTGACCGATGTAACAGACAAGGTCAAACTGGAGCAGATCCAGGTTCAACAGGAAAAGCTTACCGGAATTGTTGAACTGGCGTCCGCGGTCTCCCACGAACTCAATACACCCATGTTTACGGTTCTGGGCAATGCCCAACTCCTGAAACGACAAATCAAGCCGGACGGGCCCGGCGCATCGGAGTTAACTGCCATTATCAGAAACGTAAAAAAAATGAGTCAGCTTACTCGCAAGATGGTCAACATCACTGAATACACCACAAAAGACTATGTGGATGAAGAGAAGCTGTTCGATATTGCGGGTGCGGCTGAATCCAAAGAGGAGGACCGGGACGCACGGCAAAAGGACCGGGTCCAAAGAGAGGCCCGGTGGCTTAACCTGGAAAAGATGGCGGCAATGGGTCAATTGACGGCGAGCGTGGCCCATGAACTCAATAACGCCATCAACATCGTCCTGGGATACAGCCAGTTACTGCTCCGG
Source organism: Deltaproteobacteria bacterium (assembly GCA_021737425.1). Classification (GTDB taxonomy): domain Bacteria; phylum Desulfobacterota; class DSM-4660; order Desulfatiglandales; family Desulfatiglandaceae; genus JAIPDZ01. Next base: position 6,143 of record JAIPDZ010000205.1, on the reverse strand, counting down.
GACGCCCAACCCGAATCTCAGTCATCCAACGATTTACAGAAAATCGAAAAGAATGCCAAACAGTGCCAGCGCATTGTGTCCGGGCTCCTGGACTACACCCGCAGTATGTCACGGGAAAAACAGTCCGTGGACGTCAACCGGCACTTGGAGGACGTACTGAAACTGGTGGCCCACCGGATGGCCCTGGATAACATTGAGATCGTTACCCAGTTTTCGCCGGATGTAAATCCGGTGTGGATGGATCCTGATGAGATGAAACAGGTGTACCTTAATCTATTGAACAATGCTGCGGACGCCATTGAACAAAACGGCCGCATTCGGGTCAAAACAGCATTGGATCCTTCAGGCCAGGACATCCTTGTCTCTTTTTCGGACAATGGTCCCGGAATCCCCAAACAAGTTATGGAAAAGCTGTTTACGCCCTTTTTCACCACCAAGGAGGATGGTACGGGGACCGGCCTGGGCCTCAATGTGAGCCGTGACATCGTTCATAAACATGGGGGGTCTTTACGGGTCAAAAACCGGCCGGAGGGAGGTGCCGTTTTTACCATCCGGTTACCGGTGGGACACCCATCGACCTCCACCGATGGGGGATAAGGCTGCAACCAAAAGTCGCTTGGTCTTGCGATTCAGAAAGATCCGCAACTTGACACCCGGCGTCAGAAAAGCTATAAAAGAGGCTTACACCATGACCCCATTTGGAGGTAAGGATCCAAGATGATGAACCGTTTGGCAACCGAACACAGGGGCGATTTATGAAAAAAAGTGTGTACAGCATGTGTGGCATGTGCACAGTCCGATGTCCGATTCGAGTCGAGGTGGAAGACGGACGCGCCACGTGGATTGAAGGCAACCCGCACATCCTGGGCCGGTCTTTGTGCGGCAAAGGGTCTGCGGGGCTCGCTTTCCACTATCAGGAGGAAAGACCCCAAGGGCCTATGATCCGCCAAGGGTTACGGGGGGGCGGCCAGTGGAAACGGGTCACCTGGGATACGGCGCTCGATTATGTGGCGGACAAACTGGGCCGCATCATGGACCGTTACGGCGGAAGAAGTCTCTTTTTAAGCTGCAGGGGCGGCCCTTTCCTGGACCTGCCCAAGACCTTTCTCAAGGCCGTGGGGTCTCCCAATTTCACCAACCACGATGCCTCCTGCGCCCGTAATGTGCACCATGCCAGTCTCTCCGTGTACGGGCTGGGTCGCAAGGCCTTCAACTACGACCTCAAGAACTGCCGGCATCTGGTGCTCTACGGCCGGAATATGCTGGAATCCTTAAAGGTCAAAGAATCCAAAGAGTTGATGAGCAGCATCGCCTCGGGCATGAAGTTGACCTATATTGACGTGAGACAGACCGTGACCGGGAGCAAGGCCAGCCGGTTCTGGATGATCCGACCGGGTACCGATTATGCCCTGAACCTGGGGCTGATTCACACCCTCATCCGGGAAGAGGCCTATGACAAGGCCTTTGTGGAGAGGTGGTGCGAGGGGTTTTCGGATCTATGTGATTTCGTGGCCCCCTATTCGCCTGAATGGACAGAGGCCCGGACCGGCATTCCGGCCTCGGAAATCGAGGCGTTGGCCCGGGAACTGAACCAGGACAGGCCGAGGGTGGTATTTCATCCCGGATGGATGCTGGCCCGGTACATGGATTCCTTTTACGCCAGCAGGAGCACCCATATTCTGAACGTGCTCATGGGAAACGTGGAAACCGAAGGGGGACAGATTGTGGCCAAGGGCCCCGGTGACTACGGCAAACCGGGACTCAATGCCCTTGCGGATCTTCCGCCCAAAGTCACGGAAAAGCGAGCGGACGGCGTGGGCTGGAAATACACCCATTTCGACACCGGTCCCGGGCTCTTCCACCTGTTTTATTCCGCCATCCTCAACGAAGACCCCTACCCGGTGAAGGCCTATATCAGCTATCGGCACGATCCGTTGACCGGGTTCCCGGATCGGGAGGCCCAGCGGGCCGCATTGGACAAACTGGAGCTTATGGTGGCCCTGGATGCCAAGTTCGGGGAGACCACCTGGTACGGGGATGTGATTCTGCCCCTGTCCGGCTACCTGGAAAAGGAGAGTCCCATTGCCGTCCAGAAGGGCAAGATCCCCCGTTTCATTGTCCGCCGCAAGGCCATTGAGCCCTTGTACGACAGCAGAGCGGAATGGTGGATCTTTAAAGAACTGGCCCAACGGCTGGGGGCGGGCGATTACTTTCCCTATGACTCCCCGGAAGAGATGTGGGCGTTTCAGCTCAAAGGAACCGGTTATACCATAGATGATTTTGAAGAAAAGGGCTTTGTGGACCTTGCGGACAAGGCGATTTTCCTGGACCGGGAAAACGGTTTGAAATTCAAGACCCCTTCGGGCAAAATCGAATTGACCTCCCTTAGTCTGGAAAAGGCCGGATTTCCTTCCCTGGCTCCGTACCAGGAAAGGCCCCCTCTCCCTGAAGGGACCTTCAGGCTGGTCTTCGGCCGACACGCCATTCACGCCCACGGGCATACCCAGAACAATCCCTTGCTGCACGAGATTTTTAAGGAAAACACCCTCTGGATCAACGCGGATACGGCCCGGTCACTAAGGATCCAGGACGGCGATTTGGTGGAGGTTTCGGCAGGGGGGATCAAGGCCGACATCCGCGCCCGCCTGACCCCGTTTATCCATCCGGAGGCGGTATTTACCGTACACGGGTTCGGACGGACCGTGCCGCTTTTGAAACGGGCCTTCGGGGTGGGAATGGCGGACCAGCGCATGGCCAAGGGGTGTCTAAAGAAATACGATCCGGTGGGGGGCGGTATCGCCTACTTGGAATCGACCGTGCAGGTGAAGAAAAAGACGTCACCCAAGGAGAAGGCCGCATGAGCCAGTATGTACTGTTTCAGGATATAGACCGGTGTATCGGGTGCTATTCATGTGAAGTGCATTGCAAGGCCAACAAAGGTCTGCCGGACGGCCCCCGTCTGTGCCGGATCTACCCGGTGGGGCCCAGGACGGTGGACAAGGTGCCGCGGATTGCCTTTCCGTTCATGGCCTGTTTTCACTGCGAAACCCCATGGTGCGTCCCGGTGTGCCCCACCGGGGCCATGCAGAAACGCCCCAAAGATGGAATCGTCTTTGTGGATGAGGATAAATGCATCGGTTGCCGGCAGTGCATGTATGCCTGTCCCTGGGGAGTGCCCCAGTGGAATCCCGAAACCCGCAAGGTGGTCAAATGCGACTTGTGTAGGGACCGGATTGATGAAGGCCTGCAGCCTTCCTGTGTGACCAAATGCATTACCGGCTGTCTGTACTTGGATAACAAGGAAGATATGCCGGAAGCACGGCGCAAGGAACACGACGCCATGGTCTCCATCTATCCTGAGAGTGCGGACTGATGGATTGATGATTGTTGATTTTTGATAATGATTTTCGGACTGTTGGGTTCAGGATATGAAGGACACCGAAAATCATTTGACGGTGTATCATAAAGGATCTACCCCATGACAAAACAGGACTCAAAGTGGCATGCCGCCCCCTGCCAGTTGGCCTGTCCGGCAGGCATTGACGTTCCCAGTTATGTGGCGCTCATCGGACAGGGTCGCTACCGGGAGGCAGTGGATCTCATACGGAAGGACAACCCCTTCCCCTGGGTGTGTGGCCTGGTGTGCATCCATCCCTGTGAACAGGCCTGTGTACGCGGGTACCAGGACAAGCCCATTTCCATTATGGCCCTCAAGGAATTCGCAGCCTCCCGGGTGGAAAGCATGGTGGATGAGACCGTGTATCGCCCTCCGGAACGCCTGCTGGAAAAGGTGGCCGTGATCGGCGCCGGACCTTCCGGACTGACCGCTGCCTATTACCTGGCTCAAAACGGATATCGGGTCACCGTATTTGAGGCCCTTCCCGTACCCGGGGGAATGATGTGGGCGGGCATACCCGAATACAGACTCCCCCGAAAGGTGATTGAGCGGGAGGTGAAACGGATCGAGAACACCGGGGTGGAGATCCGGTACAACAGCCCCATCGGAGGAGATTATACCCTGGATCACCTCCGTCGGGAGGGCTACAAGGCCATTTTCATCGGCATCGGCGCCCACCGCGCCCATAAACTGAACATCCCGGGTGAAGAGGACTATCCCCAATCCTGGGACGCGGTCACCTTTTTAAACCGTCAGTATCTGGGCCAAAAGGAAAAGGCCGGAGACCGCGTGGTGGTCATCGGCGGAGGAAACGCGGCCATGGATACGGCCCGCATCTCCGTCCGTCTGGGAAGCCCGCATGTGGATGTCCTGTATCGAAGGACCCGGGAGGAGATGCCCGCGCTCCGGGAAGAAATTGAAGAGGCAGAGGAGGAAGGGGTCAAACTCCATTTTTTGACCATACCGGTCCGAATCCTGGGTCAAAAAGGACAACTCACCGGAATCGAATGCCTCCGGGCAGAGTTGGGGGAACCGGATGCATCCGGCCGTCGCAGGCCCGTTCCGGTTCGGGGAAGCGATTTCGTCATGGAGGCGGATGCCGTCATCTCCGCCATTGGTCAGGCCCCTGATCTGTCTTGGCTGGGAGCCACCGACCCGTTCGACGTGACCCGTTGGCGCACATTGGTGGTGGATCCCCATTCCATGCAGACGTCAGTGCCCGATATCTTTGCCGGGGGGGACGCAGTGACCGGACCCGCCACTGTGGTGGAGGCCATTGGCGCCGGCAAAAGAGCGGCGAGAGGAATCGATGCCTATCTGAGGGGGGAACCTTTACCCGTAACCACACCGGATCCCCTTCCTCGAATGCAGGTGGAACCCACTGTGATGGATGCAGCAGACAAGGCACGCATTTTGCCTCAGAATATCCCGGTGCTCCCCATGGAGGAACGAAAGGCCACCTTTCATCAGGTGCGACTCGGATTTGACGAAGCGACCGCCAAACAGGAGGCCCGGCGCTGCCTTCGGTGTGATCTGTGTGTGGGGTGCGGTGAGTGTGCGTCCGTATGCCTGTCCCAAATGGGTATCGGGGCCCTCCAACTCATGGGTGCGGGAGACGACCGCATGGCCCTGACCGATCTGCTTCGGCCGGGTGAGTTATGTATCGGATGCGGCAGTTGCGTCAACGCCTGCTCACACGGATGTCTTCAAATGATTGACCAAGGGGATGAGCGGCGGCTGATCCAGTGCGGCACGGTATTGGCGCGGCTCAAACTGGCGCAGTGTCAGAGCTGCGGCAAGTATTACGCCCCTGAAAAACTCATCGAACACATCCGTAAGACCGCGGATGCGGCCCACGGCGTGAAACTGGAACGCAACCTGTGTCCTGAATGTGCCCGTGAGATCAAGGCCATCTCCGCGGCCGGTCATTCCAGTGTATTTCGGTCCAATACCGCGTAATCTACGGATGAAATGAATCCATTTACAAAAAGGATGGCAAGGGAAAGGGGGAACCCGGCATGGCACGCATAGTGGTTCTGGACGATGAAAAGGATGCCTGTGAACTGATCGAGAGGGTGTTGTCACCGGCCCATGAGGTGGTCAGCTTTACAGAGGAGGATGAGGCCATCGCGTATGTGAAAGCCAACCCCGTGGATCTGGCCATATTGGACATCAAGCTCAAAAAACTGTCCGGGGTGGACGTCCTGGAGATATTGAGGCAGGCCAGGCCTGAGGTCAAGGCGGTCATGCTCACGGGCTATCCCACCCTCAAGACCGCAGAGCGGGCCATTACCCTGGGGGCCCATGAATATCTGACCAAGCCCCTGGACGTGGATGATCTGGAAGCAAAAGTCAATGGGGTCCTCTCGCCCGAAGAACCGCTTAGGGAACAGCGGACAGCGGGCCTGAGCGACGACCTTTCGCCCTCAGAGTAACCCCGCGCATGGCACCCTGGGTTATGCACCCTTCCCCAGCCTCTACTCGTGCCCCTTTTTCTTGTTCCTCTGCTTGACCATATAATTGTGAAGCGCTTCCTGTAGGGTCTCGCCGGCCAGAAAGGCGCAGTGTTGGTCCTCTTCGGGCAGGCCTCCCAGTTTCTGCAAAATCGCCTCCCCGGTGACGTCCACCAGCTCGTCCGGGGTCTTTCCCAGGGCCATTTCAGCGGCAAAGGACCCGCACACACTGCTGGAACCGCAACCGTCGGTCTGAAATGAGGCCGCCTTCACCCGGTCCTGTTCATCAAATT
>JAIPDZ010000204.1 GCA_021737425.1 Deltaproteobacteria bacterium | reverse complement strand
TTGTAGCGTAAAGGGGCGGAAGTTGTCAAAAGGGATAAAGGGCGATGAGCACTTAGGGTAAGGCGGTTTTTCGACAATGGCTAAGGTCCCCCGTTTACAGACAAACTGAGACCCTGCAGCATAACCCTGCGAGAAAAGGTGGTATTTTGGATATATGAAATACCACGCAAAAACAAAGTCTTATGTCTATTAAAGAGATTGTGAAAAAATGTATCCACATTAAAGATCTTTAATAATCGGCCGTTTTCGCGGTTTATCTATGATATATACTTTTTTTGTTGGGTTATTTCCGGTCCATGGGCAGGGTCCCCAAAACATGAACCGGCAAGGGTGACCCTTGGATTTTGTTGCATGAGGTGCAGGCGTGGGTGATCGATTAAGAGTGGCTGTTTTGGCGGGGGGCTGGTCACGGGAGCGGGAGGTGTCGCTTAAGAGTGGAAGAGCTGTATTTGCGGCCCTGAACCGAGATCAGTATGAGGTAGATTGGTTCGATCCCAGAGATGACCTGAAGCGGCTGATGGACAGGCGCGCGGAAATCGACATGGCGTTCATCCTGCTTCACGGCCGGCTGGGAGAGGACGGACGTATGCAGGGCATGCTGGATATTTTGAACATCCCGTTTGTGGGGTCGGGGGTGTTATCCAGCGCCACGGCCATTCATAAGGAAAGATCAAAGGGGATCTTCCGGACAAAAGGGCTGAATGTGGCAAAGGAGGTGATCCTGAGGCGGGGCGAGGCCCGGGGCGTTGCGGAAATAATGGCCACTCTGGGGACCCCTGTGGTGGTGAAGCCGGTATCCGAGGGTTCCAGCATCGGGATGTGTATTTCAGCGGTTAAAGAAGAGATCGAAAAAGGGATCCAGCGGGCCTTCGAATTCTCCTCCCGGGTAATGGTGGAGGAATACGTACCGGGTCGGGAGGTGACCTGTTGTGTGCTGGGGAATTCCAGGCTGGAGGTGCTGCCGGTGGTGGAGATCCGGCCCGACAAGAGGCATGTGTTCTTTGATTACGCGGCCAAATATACACCAGGGGCCACAGAAGAGATCTGCCCGGCTCCTATGTCAGAGGGCTTGAGGAGAGAGGTGGAAAGGGCGGGCAAAGCGGCCCACCGGGCGTTGGGGTGTGCGGTGTGGAGCCGGACCGATATGATCCTGCGCGATGAGCGGATTTTTGTGCTGGAAACAAATACCATTCCCGGAATGACCGAGACGAGCCTTTTCCCCCTCGCTGCCCGCGGAGCGGGGTGGTCCTTTTCAGAGTTGCTGGATCGGTTGATCACCCTTTCATTGGAAAAGGAAGGCTGATGTTTCACGTGAAACATGGTTTTGGCTTTTCAACAGCCGCGTGATGTGGTATCCAGGGGCTCACGCGGGCAGACATTTAACGTATGAACAGAGGCGGGTTGAACCGTGGGACAGGTCATCTCAATTTCAAATCAGAAAGGGGGGGTGGGAAAAACCACCACGGCCATAAACCTGGCCGCCTCCCTTGCCGCGGCGGAGAAGGACTGTCTGCTCATTGACTGCGATCCCCAGGGCAACGCCACCACCGGTGTGGGACAGGATCCCGCCGCATTGCCCGCAGGGGTGTATGACCTGCTTATGGAGAACGCCCCCTTTGATCAGGTCCTTACCAGGACCTCGCTCCCCCGCCTTCATCTTATCGGCTCCACTGCGGATCTGATCGGCGCAGAAGTGGAACTGGCCGCCATTGAAGGCAAGGAATTCCGCCTTCGCAGGGCCCTGGCGCCGCTCAGGGAGCGATATGCCTATATCTTTTTGGACTGCCCCCCTTCTCTGGGGTTTCTCACCGTCAACGCGCTCAGTGCGGCCCAGGCGGTCCTGGTCCCCCTGCAGTGTGAGTACTATGCCCTGGAAGGCCTGTCACAGCTCCTCACCACTATCCGGGCGGTCCAGCAGGGCCTCAATCCATCCTTACGATTGGCCGACATCCTGCTCACCATGTATGACAGCCGGAACAATCTTTCCCAGCAGGTGGAAAGCGAGGCCAGGACCCTGTTCAAGGAACGGGTGTTCAAGACCGTGATTCCGCGCAACGTGCGGCTTAGCGAGGCCCCCAGCTATGGAAAACCCATTTTGCTGTATGATATACGTTCCAAGGGGGCGCAGAGTTATCTAACCCTGGCCAGGGAATTGATGGAAAGGGGATAATTTCAAGATGACAAAAAGAAAGGCCCTGGGCAAGGGGCTCTCCGCCCTGATTCCCGACGCCGGAACCCTGGATGCGCCTCAGGAGCAGTTCTTTCAGTGCCCCCTGGAGGCCATAGAGCCCAATCCGCATCAACCGAGGCAGAGTTTCTCTTCCAAGGCCCTGGAGGAGCTGGCCGCATCGGTCCGGGAAAAAGGGATCATCACCCCGCTGCTGGTGAGCAAGACCGATAGCGGATATCAGTTGATCGCCGGAGAGCGGCGATGGCGGGCCGCACAAAAAGCGGGCCTGGCACGGGTTCCGGTGGTGGTGCGGGAGGTCAGCTCCACCCAGTCCCTGGAACTCGCCCTCATCGAGAATATCCACCGTCAGGACCTCAATCCCATTGAAGAGGCCTCCGCCTATGAAAGACTGCTGGAGCAGACCGGCATCACCCAGGAGGCCCTGGCCAAACGGCTGGGAAGGGACCGATCCTCCATCACCAACCTTTTGCGGCTTCTCAGGCTCCCCCGGGACATCCAGCAGGATGTCATGGAGGGCCGGTTAAGCATGGGCCATGCACGGCTCCTGGCCGGTCTTAAGGACTCGGGCGAGCAGCGCACTCTCCGGAAGATGATCGTCCAAAAGGGGCTGTCGGTGCGGCAGGCCGAGGCCCTGGCCAAAAAAAGAGCGAAAACCGCCGCACCGGGCGGAAAGGCTCCGGACCCGGATCCCTACATGGCCTCGCTGGCGGATACCCTCAAACGCTCCCTCGGTACCAAAGTGGAGATCAAAAGGCGGGGCAGGCAGGGCCGCATCGTTATTCATTATTATAGTGACGAGGAGTTGGAGCGGCTGCTGGAGCGGCTGGGCTGATCACTCCGCTTTTTCCATTTGCGTTCCTGGCCCTTGATCAGGCGCCGGATATTCTCCCGATGCTGGACGGTGATGAGCAGGGCCATTGCCAGGGCGGCGGTGAAGACTCCGGACGGTTTATCCATGAGGAGGATCACCAGGGCCACGGTGAATGAGGAGAGTATGGAGCCCAGGGATATATAATCCCACTTGGCCACAGTGAATAAAAACACCGCCAATCCGGCCAGGCATGCCGTGGGGGAGATGGCGAGATACACGCCCAATGCCGTGGCCACCCCCTTGCCGCCCTTGAATTTCATAAAGACTGAGAACTGGTGTCCCAGCAGGGCGCAGAGACCCACCAGCGCAAGGGCGGTCTGGGGAGCGGCATCCGAAGGGGGTGGAGCCCAGCGCATGAGCACCAGCAGCGGCGCCAGCCCCTTGAGGATATCCAATACGAGCGTAACAATCCCCCACTTTATGCCCAGTTCTCTCGCCACGTTGGTGGCCCCGATATTGCCGCTTCCCCGCTGGGTAATGTCCACCCGGGCCACCACCCTGGCGATCCCCTTCCCAAAAGGGATGGCGCCCATGAGGTAGGCGCCCGCCCCGAACAGAATCCATGCATGCTCCATAAAAGGCCCTGTTTCCCTACCACGGTGATTTTATTCTAACATCCGTATTACCTTAGCATGTTCAAATAACGATACCTGAATGAAGGCCCCCTCACGGCCTGTAACCCCGTTTCAGAGGCCTAAACTGTTACCTTAGAACAAATTCGCCCTGGTTTCCCTACGCTGGTGCTTTACAACCCAAACCGTCCTGTGATAATTTTACTCGACAATAGTGGGAACGGGCCGCAGATGCAATATTTTTTTGCGGGGTAAATGGAAGGAGCAGGTCTGTGAAGGTAATGATTTTGGATGGGCAGGGAGGCGGTATCGGCGCGGCGGTAATCAAAGGTCTCAGGGCCGCCATCGGCCCGGAACTGGAGGTCCTGGCACTGGGCACCAATTCCATAGCGACTTCCAACATGATGAAAGCGGGGGCCAACAAGGGGGGTACCGGTGAGAACGCCATCGCCGTTACCTCACGGCGGGTGGACGTCATCATCGGTCCGCTTGCCATCCTCATGGCGGATGCCATGATGGGAGAGGTGACCCCCAGGGTGGCCTCAGCGGTAAGCTCCAGTCCGGCCGGAAAAATTCTGATCCCCCTGACCCAGGAAAAGGTGACCCTGGTGGGGGTGTCGGGCGAGCCTCTGCCCCACCTGGTCAATCAGGTCATCGGTATATTGAAGGAGATGATATAGCATGTGTCAATCGACCGCTTATATATTGAAGGACGGTAAAGAGGAGCTCCTTTTTGAGGGGGTGGATACCCTCGAGAATAAGAACGGTGAGGTGAAGATGGTCAATCTCTTCGGAGAAGAAAAAAAGGTGCGGGCGCGGATCAAGCGATTTTCACTGGTGGATCATCGGATTATCCTGGAGCCTCATTAGCTGTTTTTACCCCAGAATACGATGAAAGGAGGCCGAAGAAATGGTAACATCATTTGCACAGGACAAGATTTCGTGGTTGGGTCACGATGGGTTTCGAATCGATGGCACCAAAAGGATCTATTTCGATCCCTACCAGATCCAAGGAGGGCCCCAGGGCGATATCATTTGTATCACCCATGAACATTTTGATCATTGCTCTCCTGAGGATGTGGCCAAGGTGCAGGGGCCTGACACGGTCATTGTCACCGAGGCCCAATGTAAGGAAAAGCTAAGCGGAGACATTCGGGTGATGAAACCCGGCGATACCCTGGATCTGGAGGGGGTGCACATTCAGGCCGTGCCGTCCTATAATACCAATAAGGACTTTCATCCCAGAAAAAACGCCTGGTTGGGGTTTGTGGTTGAAATGGACGGCATCACCCTCTATCACGCCGGGGACACGGATTTCATTCCGGAGATGAAGGACCTGCAGGTGGACATCGCGCTCCTCCCGGTTTCCGGGACCTATGTGATGACTGCGGATGAAGCGGTCAAGGCGGCCCTGGCCATTGGTCCGAAACTGGCCATCCCCATGCATTACGGGGCCATTGTGGGGGATGTGGAGGATGCCCGCAAATTCAAGGATGAGCTGGAGGGAAAAGTGGACGTGCTGCTCCTGGACAAGGAATGAGGCCGGGGTCACACCTTGTTTTCCCTCATCCAATTCGTGGCGAGATAGAGGGCCGCGATGGTCTTGGCGTCCTGGATGCGGCCGGTATGGATCATGCCCAGGGCCTCCTCCCAGGCCACGGTATGGACGCTCAGGATTTCATCCGGGTCCAGCCGTTGCCGGGCCGTTGTAAGGCCCGTGGCCAGAAAAAGGTGAATGCGTTCGTCCGAATAGCCGGGGACGGGGGTAATGGAGCCCAGGGCATGCCAGGTGCCTGCGGTCAGTCCCGCCTCTTCTTCCAGCTCCCGCCTGGCACATGCCAGCGGGGCCTCATCCCGGTTCAATGTGCCTGCAGGGATTTCCCAGATGGTGGCATCCAATGGATAGCGGTATTGATGCACCAGTAGAAGGCGCCCGGGCCGGGGAAATGCCACGATAGCCGCCGCACCCGGATGGCGGATGACCTCCATGGTGGTATGCTCACCGTTTTGGAGAGTGATATGGTCCCGGACCACGTCAAACACGCGGCCACGGCTCACGGTGTCACGATGATTGAGGGTGCTGGTCATGCAAGGTTCCTCCTGTTCAAGGTATTTCTTCATCCATCCTTATAATAAGGCGCGAGCAGGGTCAAGCCGGATCCCTTTCACCTGTCCGCAGCCAGTGGAAGCTGAGCCGGCAATGTAAATCAAATTGAACTCGTTTATATTAATTTATAATAATTTATATTGTTCACGATAAACAATCCGATAGGAGGCAGGACAAATGACCAACACATTGCGCATCATGGTGGTGATGGCGGCGGCAGCCGTGGTTGCGGGCTTCAGTGCCCAGGCTTTGGCCGGACAATACTACGTGGTGGAGAGCCAATCCGGCATAGTGCTGATTACGGATCATGAGCCCCAGGGCAATGCCACCGTTTTAAAGGGGCCCTTTGAGACCAGAGAGGCGGCCCAGCAGGCGCTTTCCTCAGCGGAAAAGGAGCGGCTGGGTACTCCCGGGCAGGGTCGGGGCCAGGGTAAGGGGCAGGGCAAAGGCCGGGGAACCGGCCGGGGCAGAAACCGATAAGCCCGGGTATGATGCAGACACCCCACATTTCCTGCGCCGACTACCACACCCGGACCAGCTACGAGCGGGGCGGGCTGGGGGGCCACCATCTGGACTGGGGGAATCAGCCGGCCCTGTACAAGGCGTATCCGGGCCGGGACCCGGTCTTATTGCCCCAGGACACGGCCTTTCCTCAAAAGGGGCTTTGGACCGTGCTGGCCGAAAGCGGCGTGCCCCCAAAGAGAACCTCCTGGGGGCTGGAACTTCTCTCCGGCATCCTTGGGCTGACCTATGGCCTCACGGCCAGGGCGCCCCATCCGGGCGGCGATATCTACCTCCGGAGCGTGGCCTCGGCCGGGGCCCTTTACCCCTGCGAAATTTATGTGGCCGCCCCCGGTATGCCGGGGCTTGAAAGCGGTCTGTATCACTTTTCCATTGCCCGGCACGGGCTTACGCCGCTGCGCACAGGAGACCTCTCCTTTGCCGTTGCCGAGGCCCTGCCGGGATCCGGGCGCGAAGCCCCGGGCCTTACCTTTTTTATATCGGCCATTTATTTTCGCAGCGCCTGGAAATACCGGGAACGGTCCTACCGCTATCACCTGCTGGACACCGGTCATCTCCTGGAGAATCTCCTTTTGGCCCTGAAGGCCCAGGGGCTCGATGCCTCCGTGTTTTGGGATTTCGACGACGCAACGGTCAATGGGTTGCTGGGCCTGGATCCCCAGAAAGAGGTGTGTCTAACCCTGTGCACGGTTCCGGGGACCGGCCACAGCGAGGCCCGGGGAGATCTCCCTGATTTGGGGCAGACGGTGACGGGAGCCAGCCGGGTGGCTCCCCGGGAGCGGGGATACCCGGTAGTGGAACAGATGCATGCATCAGGGACGGTTATGCCTTCGCCCCCCGAGAAGGTCCCGGCCATGGTGGACCGGTTGGGCCTGGTCACTGGCCAATGGGCGTCTATTCATCCGCCGGATCCCCGGCCCGGGGCCCTGGGATATGCCGATGCGGTCTGGAAGCGTCGCTCCAGGCGCAATTTCGTGCCTTCACCCATGCCCAAAAGCGCGCTGGAGGCACTTTTATACGGGCTGTGTGCCCGAAGCGAACAGAAACCCCCGGATCAATCCCGGGCCGCGTGCACCGGCTTTTGGGTCGGCAATGCCGAGGGATATGATCCGGGCCTGTATCTGCTGGATGCCCCTTCCTGTTCCCGAACCAGGGTCAAGACCGGTATGTTCACCCGGAAAATGGCGCACACCTGCCTGGATCAGATGTGGCTGGCCCCTGCCGCGGTTCATTTCCTGTTCATGAGCAATTTGGCGGTCCTGGACCATGCCTGGGGGGCCCGGGGATACCGCTATGCCATGATGGCGGCCGGCCGGATGGGAGAGCGGCTTTATCTCATGGCCACGGCCCTGGGGCTGGGCTGCTGCGGCATCGGGGCATTTTACGATACCGAGGCGCAGGCGCTGCTGGGCCTTAACCAGGACTCACGGATGTTGTACCTCGTGGCCGTGGGCCCGGTAAAGGGGAGGAATACCGGATAGGCCACGCGTTCCATGCAGGCCTGCCCGCGGCAATCAAATAACTCACCGGTCTTTCCCGCTCCCTGCGCACAAGTTACAGGCTCAAATACAGTCCCGAAACCCGAATTGTCTCCCGCCCAACCTGTCTCTATCCCGTACTGGTATGGGGTGGCCCGTCAACTTACTTGACGGACGGGGTCCCCCTGTTATACACACCTGCGGACCTGGTGTCCGCACCGGAGATATTCCGGCAGGGCGCTGGCAGGTGAATCCCAAGATCCGGAAAAGGGTTCATCCGGAATTTGCGTACTTTTGCTATCCAACTAAAGCGTATTTTGTTTGGTGAGCAGCCATTATTTTAAGTTTGAGGAACTCATGATCTCGATATCCGTAAGCTTGGCGTTTCATGGTTTTGATTTTGTTGTT
>JAIPDZ010000203.1 GCA_021737425.1 Deltaproteobacteria bacterium | reverse complement strand
CAGTATGCCTTACTCTATTTCACCCGAGCAAGTCCAACTTTTTCGATTAAAATCAAGTTCTTGTACCCACGCCCATCATCGACCGTCTATACTGGCATAGAAGTTGCTCAATAACTTTGGGAGAGGCCTTTGCAGAAACATTATCCTTCGCATTTCAGGGTTCATCGCAACAATACCTTCCCGAGAAAAGCGGTTGTAAGGATGGGATAAAAAATCGGCATGAGATCACGACGCCTGCAAAGGCCTCCCTTTTATTTGCATTTATGAATATCCATCCGACGGATTATGGCCAAGGTGGGGATTCCCATATTTCAATCGAGAGTGTCGCCGGTTTTCGACACCTGTACCCGCCTGTTAGTCATTACGTTCGAGCAGAATCGCGAAATTGAAAGGGCCGAGATTTATTTGGATAACTTCCCCCTGACAGAACGGGTCAATATCCTGCGCCAGTTGGACGTCACCGTACTCATCTGCGGCGGTATCAGTGACATACTGTATACTATGCTCAGTAACCTCAGAATTCGTCTTATCACCGGAATCGCTGGAAGGGCGGATCAAGTATTTGATGCCTTCTTATCCAATCACCTCCATGAACCGCGATTCTTCATGCCAGGGTACAAAGCAGAAGCATAGACGCAAATGGCCTTAACATACTTGAGGAATCGGGTGAAAGACCCGGTGAACGGAATAGGTAGCCAAAATTTATTCTTTGTTCAAAGGAGCGGGTAAAATGAAGATGATTAAATTTACCACCCATCTCGGGCTGGCGCTGATTTGTCTAATTTTCTTCTGGGGCAGCGGAGCGGCTGGGTCTGCTGAGCAGGAAAATCACTGTTTCACCTGTCATACCAATGCCGGAAAACTCATAAAGATCACCCGGGAGATCGCCCAGGCCGATAAAGACAAACCAGGCGGATCCGCTGAAACCGAAGGCGAAGGGTGAGGCGGCCTGGTGGAGCCGTTGGCTCCGCACGAAAAGATCTGGGTCGACAGTTCAATCGCCGAGGATGAATATCATGGTGATCTGGGCTGCCAGGAGTGTCACGGCGGCGATCCCAGCGATCCCAATTGGAAAACCGCCCACGACGGGGTGGTTAAAGATCCTTCCTATCCGGATCCGTCGGCGACCTGCGGGGCATGTCACGACAGCATTGCTGAGCATTATGACAAGAGCCTGCACGTCAGTCTGGCCCCCTTCAAGAAAATGATCGACATGCGGGCCAGCGATGACCCGGATGTTCAGAAAAAGGTGGATCATGAGCGACAGCGTCACTGTACACAATGCCACTCCAGTTGCGGCCAGTGCCACATCAGCCGCCCCGAGGCAGTGGAAGGGGGCCTGCTGGAAGGGCATCTTTTCCAGAAAACCCCGCCCATGCATACGGTTTGCACGGCCTGCCATGGGAGCCGCATTGAAAAGGAATACCTGGGAAAAAACAAAGGGATCCCGCCCGATGTCCACAAAAAAAAGTACTTTAAGTGTAACAAGTGTCACAAGGCGGAAGAAATGCATGGGGACGGAAAGGACTATGCCAACCGCTATGAGGTGGAGAACGGGCCCAAGTGCCTGGACTGTCATAAAGACATCTACGAGCCCAAGTCCGCCAATCCCAAAAGCCACTGGATTCACAAGGACCAGGTCAGCTGCCAGGTCTGTCATTCCATGCCCTACAAGAACTGCTACAGCTGTCATGTGGGAACGGATAAACAGGGCTTCAAATACTTTAAGACCAAGGGATCGGAAATGCAGTTCAAAGTCGGTCTGAACCCGCTCCAATCCGACCAACGGCCTGAAAAATTTGTTACCCTCCGGCATATACCGGTGGATCAGCAGACCTTTGCCTTTTACGTCAAAGACGGGTTGGCCGACTTTGATAGAATGCCCAACTGGAAATTGACCACGCCCCATAATATTCAGCGACATACGCCTCAAAACAAGACCTGTAACAGTTGCCACGGAAAGGAAGAACTGTTCCTGCTGGAAAAGGATGTAAAACCAAAATACCGGAAGGCCAACAAGGATGTGGTGGTGCCCCCGGAGAAACTCCCGCAAAAACGGAGCGGTTCATGATGTGTGATAGGTTTGCCTTGGGGCAAACTTGATATAAGGGGATTCCCCTAAAGCCAAATTTAAAAGGAGGAAGGTTTATGAAAAAACGGTCACTGTGGGTAACAATGCTGGCAATGGTATTCGCCCTGGGTCTCGCCATTCCCCAGGCCATGGCAGCGGATATGACGGCGGAGGATATTGTCTCAGAAGCCAAGAAGAACGTCTGTGAGATCTCCGTTTCCGAGGCCAAGAAGTGCCTGGATGAAGGGGGATACATCTTTCTGGATTGCCGGGAACCCAAGGAATTCAAGATGGGCCACGTCCCGGGCGCCATGAACATCCCCCGCGGACTCATGGAATTCAAGGTCACCAAGAAGATACCGGACAAGAATGCCAACATCGTGGTGTATTGCAAGGTCGGGGGCAGGGGGTGCCTCTCCGCCTGCACCCTGTGCCGCATGGGATACAAGAACGTGAAGAACATGGCCGGGGGATGGCAGGCATGGGTAAAGGCAGGATACCCTGTTGAATAAATCCGGGCAGTAATTCCATCCATAGGAGGGCGGCACCACCCAGTGTTCCGCCCTCTTTTTTTGTCCTCGAAAATCAACCGCTACCAATTTACCCGGATTTTATCCTTTGACCCCTTTTTTCAGAAAAGCTACAATATCCATGCGTATCATCGATGGGTCAGTATTTTCATTTGCGAAAGGAGCTTCCATGAGATTTGTGGTTATCGGCGGAGACGCTGCCGGAATGAGTGCTGCCAGTCGGTTCAAGCGAAACATGCCGGACTCGGAGGTAATCGTCCTTGAACAAAGCAATGATGTATCCTACAGCGCCTGCGGCATGCCCTATAATATCGCCGATCCGGATCGGGAACTGGATGACCTGGTGGTTCGAAAGGCCGAGGTCTTTCGCAGCAAACAGGGCATCGATCTTCGAACAGGGCACCGGGCCGAGGTCATTGATCGGGAGGACCACTCGGTCCAAGGCGTGGGGGAGCGCGGTGAGCCCTTTGAGATCCATTATGACAAACTGCTGATCGCCACCGGGGCCTCTCCCATCATCCCGGATTTGCCCGGATTCGACCTGGACGGGGTCATGGCCCTCAAAACCCTGGAAGACGGCCGAAAAATCAAGTCGTTCATCCGGTCGCGGGGGGTTAAAAGCGTGGTGATCATCGGCATGGGGTATATTGCCCTGGAGATGTGTGAGGCGTTTCGGGAGCTGGATATTGAGGTCAACATGGTAAAACCGAGACCCGTTTTTCTCCCCTGGATGCACCCGGACCTCTCCCGGGTGGTCCAGGAGGAGACAGAGCGCCACGGGGTCAACCTGCACTTGGGTCTCGACATCAAGGCCATCGAAAAGGGGCACGATCACTTGCTGAATGTGGTGTGTGAGGGGATCGCTCTCCAGGGCCATATGGTCCTGGTGGCCATGGGCGTGACCCCCAACAGCCGGATGGCCGCAGACGCCGGCCTGGAGCTGGGCCCGGAAGGCGCCATCTCCGTGGACCGGTCCCTTAGGACCTCTGACCCGGACATATTTTCGGCAGGGGATTGTGCGGACGCCTATCACGTGGTCACCGGTCAGAAGACCTGGATACCCCTGGCCTTGCGCGCCAACCGGGCCGGGTGGGGGGTGGCCGATACCCTGGCCGGAAAACCGGTGAACCTAAAAGGCGTGGCCGGTACCGCGGTATTCAAGGTCTTTGATCTGGAGGTGGCCAGGACCGGTCTCTCTCTAAAGGAGGCCCAAACGGCCGGATTCCATCCGGTGGAAGTGGCCATAAAGGCCCCTTCCCGGGCCCATGCCCATCCGGGGTCTACTACCCTTTACAGCGAGATGGTGGCGGACCAGGGATCGGGCAGGCTGCTGGGGGGACAGTTGGTGGGTCTGGAGGGCGCGGTCCACCGGATCAATGCGCTGGCCGTGGCCCTGCATCAAAGAATGACGGTCCGGGAATTCAGCCAGTGCGATCTGGCCTATGCCCCCCCGTTCAGCCCGGTATGGGACCCGTTATTGACCACGGCCAATCAGCTGCTGAAGAAGGTAACACCCTGAAAGCAAGACCACACCTGAGTAGCGAATAAGGAGGAGAACATGGCATATCAGGCGCTGACAGTGGAGGTAACAGAAGAGGGTATCGGGCAGATCGCCCTGAATCGTCCGGAACAGCTAAACGCCTTTAACACCACCATGGCCACTGAGTTGGCTCAGGCCCTCACAGACATGGACGCCGATCCCCAGGTGAGAGTGATCATCATCAAGGGCATGGGCAAGGTCTTTTCCGCAGGCATCGATATTACCGAATTTTGGGACAAGACCGCTTCCCAGTACAGGGGATGGGTGGAGCTGATGGAAAAGAGCGTTCACCTCATGATGTCCATGGGCAAACCGATCATTGCCCAGGTCCACGGGGTGGCCGCGGCCAACGGGGCCGGCGTGGTGGCTGCCTCGGATCTGGCCGTTTGCGCAGAGGATGCCCGCATCGGTTTTACGGCCATCAATGTGGGCCTTTTCTGCCTGGGGCCGGCAGTGCCCCTGAGCCGGGTGGTGGGGCGAAAGCAGGCCCTGGAGCTCCTCCTTTTCGGCGATCTGGTTCCCGCTTCCCGGGCCATGGAAATGGGACTGGTCAACAAGGTGGTGCCCGCAGAAGACCTGGAAGCCGAAACCCTGGCCTATGCCCAAAAACTGGCGGCCAAGAGCCCCCTGGCCCTTCAAATGGGCAAAAAGACCTTCCACGTCACCATGGATATGGAACTAAGCAAGGCCTTTGAGTATATGAATGAGGCGTTTGCACGGCTTTGCACCACCCAAGACGCCCATGAAGGGGTTACGGCATTCCTGGAAAAGAGAAAACCCCAATGGAAGAATCAATAGACACGCCATGGACACACCCAGACCGGTAGGGACGGACCAGCCATAGGCATCCAAGATCATGATGGAATCCATCAACAGACGGCAGGGATTGGCCATCATGGTAACGCTTCCGGTCTGCGCCCTCCTACGGCCGGTGGAGCGTGTCCTGGGCGGATGGTTCAAACATGACGGGACAGATGGGACCAAACCCATGAAACTGCAACCCCCTCAAACCAACGGGCAAATCGCTCTTGAGGCCTGCATCAAAGGCCGACGAACGGTTCGCTCCTTTAGTCCCGATCCCCTGACCAGCCAGCAGTTCGCCCAACTCCTGTGGGCGGCCCAGGGGATTACCGATGATGGCGGCATTAAGCGGGCCGCACCCTCAGCAGGCGCCTTGTATCCCCTGGACCTTTACGCGGTCCTTGGGGACGGGGGTGTGGAGGACTTTCAGGCCGGAGTCTATCATTACAATCCCGGGCCGCATGCGGTATCGCTTATAGCGAAAGGGGATCTGAGGGGCGAAATCGCCAGGCACTCGCTCTCCCAGATGTGGATGGCCTCACCTCCCCTGACCCTGGTGATCACCGCGGCGTATGACCGCATCACGCCTAAATACGGCCGGAGGGGCATCCGATATGCCATGATTGAAGCCGGTCACGTGGGACAGAACCTCTTTCTGCAGGGCCAGGCCCTGGGTCTGAGCGCAGGCATTGTGGGGGCCTTCAAAGACCAGGCCATTATTAAGACCCTGCATATCCCCCCCTCACAAGAACCTCTTCTAATCATGCCGGTGGGGCACCAAAAAGAATAACCGGCAAGGCAACCGGGGGTCCTATGCCACTTTGGGTGATCATTGTGATGATCCTGATGGGTGCACTATTCGCGGCCAAGCTCTTATATGTACTGGGGACAGGCGGATTGCTCCCTTTGACGCAGGGAGCCATCTTTGTCTCCACCAGCACCCCCAGGATTCAGGCCACCCTGGATGCCGTGCCCATGAGACCGGGTGAGCGTCTGTACGACCTGGGATGCGGGGACGGCCGGGTGCTCAGGGCCATGGTTGGGCGATATGATGTTCAAGCAGTGGGATTCGAAGTCAATCCAGTGGCCTATCTCGTGGCCAAGGCACTCAGTGTGGCCACTGAAAGGGTCCGGATTTGTTACGGGAATTTCTGGTCAAAGGACCTGAGCGACGCGGATGTGGTCTTCTGCTACCTCTTTCCGGATTTGATGGAGCGGCTGGCCCTGAAACTGCATCGGGAGCTTCGGCCCGGTTGCAGGGTGGTCTCCTGCAACTTCCCGCTCTCCGGTTGGACCCCCACACAAATCCTGCACCCGACGGCCCAGCGTCATGCCGATCCCATTTACCTGTACGAGGTCCCGGGTTCCACAGTCCCGACAGGACCCGTATGGATTAGTCATTTCACCTGAGCGTTGCCAAGGGACTGTTCATTGTGAGGAAACTGAGGGTCTGTCCAAACCCTAAGTGGAGATGGATTAACATCACATGAAAATCGGCGTCATTGCAGATACCCATCTAAGGCGTCCCAACACCCTTTTACAGGCGGTGGCAGACCAGTATTTCGCCCATGTGGATCTTATACTGCATGCGGGCGACCTGTGTATTCCGGAGGTGCTCTCCGTTTTTTCGGGCAAGACCGTGTACGTGGTCTCGGGCAATCGGGATAATAAAGCGGTGAAAAAGACCTATCCTGAAACAGCGGTCATTTCTGTTTCAGGGAAACGCATCGGACTTGTGCATGGCTGGGGATCCCCTTTCAGGGGGCAAAGGCGCGTGGAACGGGTCTTTGACCGAGTGGATGGCGTGGTCTTCGGACACACCCACCGCCCCTTCAGCCGGCACATGAGCGGGGTCCTTTATTTCAATCCCGGCGCCTTTCACAGAAGCCCTCTGGTCCTGTGGCGACGGCACATCGGCATCCTCTTTGTTGAAAAGGAGGGAATCAGCGGCAGGATCATTCGGCTTCCGGGTGCTGGGGTCCCGACAACGGCCTGATATGGTGGCGTATCGGGCTTTTTTGGACAGCCCTTCCTCATGGGGAGATAAAAGAATTGCAGACTTGGGAGGAAATTGGGTATCCTTTTTACTCTGAATCTCAAACCAGGGTGAAGAGGGCTGCCAATGTCGGAAATCAAGAGTACACTGGACCTGGTCATGGAAAAGACCCGGGATCTGAATCTGAGTCGGGAAGAACGGGATGCCCAACGCACCGAGGACATTCGGAAGACTCTGCGGGGCATGATTCAAAAATACGGGGACCGGGTGCTCAGAAAGGATCCGTTTTTAGAGGAATTCCGAAGGTTGGACACCATCGACCATCTATCCACCGAACAGATACTGCGCACAGAACTCCTCGGCCAAATTGACCTTGCCCAAGACCCCGAAGCTCACGTTGCCCAATTGGAACTCCTCCAATGGGTCTGTGGTCTGAAGGTTGATGGGCTGGAGACCGTTCTTCGGGAATTCGCAGACCAACAGGCCAGGGTCGAATCGGATCGATCCCGGGAATTGAGAGACACCCTTCAGACGGATCTCAACATCTCCGGCTCCGCAGTGGTACCCAACTTGGAGATGGACGCGATCCTCCAAGAAGACCTCCATGAGTTACAAAAAACCTACGGAAGTCGTCTCGAGGCAGAAAAGACCAGTCTTCAGGGCTGAGGCCGATTTTATAAGTGGGCGAACCAAAAACGCTCAATCGCTTGAAAGTTCTGTTTCACCGCTTGAGCACCCGAGACCACCGGCCCGTGACCGGGCAACACCACCTCCACATCCAGGGCGGCCATACGCCGGATGCTCTCCTTGAGTTGGCTGCTGTCCCCGCCCGGCACATCGGTCCTCCCCACACCATCTTTGAAGATAAGGTCCCCTGTCACCAGGACCTTTTCTGATTCCTGGTACAGGCAGATGGCACCGGGCGCGTGACCCGGGGTGTGATAGACCTGAAAATGGGTGTCCCCCACCTTCAAATCCCCCTCGGTAAGGAAAAAATCAGGACGGACCGTCTTTAGAGAGATCTGAAAGGCGGCGCCGTACTGGTCCATCAGGGTCTTTACCAACGCCCATTCCGCCTCATGGTATGCCACCTGTGCCCCGGTTTCCCGGAACAGTTGGACCGCCTCCACATGGTCGGGATGGGCATGGGTGCAGATCACCAGCCCGATATCCGCTATTCCCAGCCCCAGTTCTGAAAGTCCTTCTCTTACATGATCAAAAAGGCCCAAATG
>JAIPDZ010000202.1 GCA_021737425.1 Deltaproteobacteria bacterium | reverse complement strand
CTAGCGTCTCGAATTCCACCTGACTTAGCCCTCTGATTATATGAGCTAATCGATCAAGATTGATCAAATCGACGCTATCCATCTGCTTTAAACTACTCTGCATTTTTACCATCTCCTTTTTATCATGAGGCTTTTGTTACTAATGGGGGACGTTGTTACCTTATGACTTTATGGCATATACTCCAGTTGTATTCATGACGGACGTCTGATCCGCAATTGATGTGCAGAGGCAACAACCAGCGCTCCTTTCCAGGTCTCGATTTCATGATGTTCCAAAATCCATTCGAGCACTGAAGTAATAGCGTTTTGGCCTTCTCTTGCCAGTCGAAAAAGGAGAATCCCTTGATGCGTACCGGGGATATGCTTTCTTATATCTGAGAAATCAAGGTCCGTTGTTATGAGGAAGCGTCTCTCTGTTTGAGCGACGTCCCATATCACTGAATCCGATGAACCGGAAGCCGTTCCTGGTGAACTGTTTGCACATCGTGTCCGGCAGTCTGGAGAATGGCGGAAACTGAATTTGGAATACATTCATCCAGCTTAATTCTCATATCATTTCATCTCATGCAGTCAGGGCTGCAGGCAGAGGCATGATCATTTCATCAGCAGCGGCCGCAGCAGCATATGCAATAGCTGCATATACCGCTTCAAGCGTTAGGCCCGGGTATTCCTTAACAATTTCTTCAGGAGTGTGGCCTTCTGCAAGGTTGTCAAGAACCACCTTTAATCGAATTCTGGTGCCCCTGATAACAGGAGCCCCACCACAGACACCAGGCTTTGACTCAATGTATTTGTCGTATGGTTTCATGATCAACACCTCCAACTTTGTTTTCAAATGGGTAATTGCTCTAGCGCAAGAAAATCCACTCGTAATGGGGGACGTTGTTACCTTGTGACTTTATTTGGCCCCAGTTGAATACACTTCGTTATCATTGTCATGAATTCAACGGGGCAGGCACGGATGGCACCCCGATTAAACAATTGCGAAAATAGGTTTAACGGGGCCCCGCAGAAGCGGAGCTTCGATTCTATGTTCACTATGTTCATTTCCAACCTAAGTGAGACAGTGTAATCTGTGTAATCTGTGGCTATAGATATTGTTTTTGGCACGGATTTCACGGATGGCACGGTTATATTTTTAATAATGGGGGACGTTGCCACTATTCCACTAATCTCGACACTTCCGTTATATTTTCGATTTCCATTAGGCTTTTCATCTGATCATTGTTCTCACTTTATCACTTTCAAACATTCTTCTACCGAAAGTTCTGCATCCCGAATGAGATTTCTTAAGGTGCCCTTCTTTACATCCTTACCCTTGTGAACGGGGATAGATGGCGTCGCATCGAAGCCCTCTTTCTCCATAATTACGTGGCTGCCCTTTCGTCGAGCGACGTGCCAGCCGGAACGTTTGAAAGCCCGAACCACTTCCTCGCCGGAGTACGAACCGATCCGTGTCATCCGACTGCTACTTCAAAGATCTGTTCACCCTGGCTACAAGGACGAGCTCGTTCATTCAGAACTTCGAGACACCCCTCAATGGCCTCTTTTATATTAGCGATAGCCTCTTCCGTGGTCTCACCCTGCGAATGGCATCCGGGAAGAGCAGGGCAACTTATATTGAAGCCGCCATCCTCGGCATCGGGTCTTAAGATAACCTTGAATTTCATTATGTTAACCTCTTTCTCTTTCTGGTGTCAGATCTTGCATAGTGAATAAGGGGCATTTTCAGGCTGAACCGCGAAGGCGCCCCAGCACCATCTGCCGGAGCTACGGGGTAAACAGGATTTATGGGATTTCTCTTTGTTTTTTCCCTTTCCCGGACGAAAGGGAAAAAGACAATCCGCCTTCGGCGGAGGAAATACCGGGTGCTTTTGGGTTGCTGACCTCTGTGTTCCCTGCCCTGTGAAACCTTCTTTCTTTTGTTTCACCGGGGTGATCACTGACCTCCGGCACCAGGGGGTTTTTGCGGTGGCCGAGGATGGCGGAATGACCACTCCAGGAGTATCTGTCCAGTTCTTTGCGGTCTTGCACAATACCCGCTCGCAGGGGATTGAGATGGATATACCGAATTAACTCAATGAGGTAGGGACCCTCTTCACAGATGATGGATTTATAACGGTTCTGGAAAAGGTGGCCACTTCGTTTGTGTCGTTTGTTGAAGGTGACGGCGTAACCGGTCATGAGGCGGCGCATGACCTTGCTGAGGGGGGTAGAACCGGTTCGCAAGAGCAGGTGGAAATGGTTCGGTATCAAGGCCCAGGCCCCAGAGAAATAGGCTATTGCATTTCACGGGGTAAACATAGCATTGGGTTTGGGTGTCTTCCAAGATGTTGGCCAGGCGGTCAAGAAACGCTTTGCGGTCCTTGTCGTCGCGGAAGAGTTTACTTTGTTCGATGCCTCGGGCCCCAGTTAAATGGCTTAGCCTTCACTTCGTGATTTAAATAGGCAGGCATGACATGTTGGAGCAGGCCCGGGGCGTCTAATCTGGGTTGGCGGGGCATAGAAACACCGGATAGCTGGTTTAGGATACAGTTAAATTTGCAGTTGGTGGTTTGTCCATACTGGATCGGGAACATCAACAGTGGTCATTTCGGCACCGGGATCAAAGGGCACTTCAGTATCCAGGATGTCTTCAGCGCCAACTCGTAAAGATTCAATAAGTTCCGCTTTTGTTTTCTCTTGCGCATTTACTCCAGGCAGGTCAATCAACCATCCAATCCACCATTCACCAGACCTTTTTATGACTGCTCTGTATTTCATATCATCACCTCACAAAAGGTATGTCCAAATCCTTACAAATTTTCATCGCTAATTCATCAACAACTTCATTATGTCTCGGAACCTCTGTTTTCAGTCTTCCTCTTTGATAGATACTGTGTCGCCTACCTTCCCGCGACAAGAATCCATCATACCTTTTGATATGCTTTATAAGTTGTCTTCTTTTCAAGAATAAGAGAATAAGGGACGTTGCCACTATTGCACTATTCTTGAATCCGTTTTTAAAGTGAAGATTACTCCGTCCATCTTCTCTCTATGGGCAAATAGCCACTCGCCAAAATCACTGTCTTCAGTTATAAGAATCCGCTTATCCTCGACAGCAGCTCTAAGAACTTCCACGTCGGCAGCTGATGGACAAGATTCTGAAACGGCGATAACATCATATCCCGCAGATCTCAAAGATCTGACAACCGTAAAATCGCAGCTCTCATCCGCTAAAAACCGGATTTTCTCTTCAACCATGTTTCAGGTCCCGGTCTATAGAAATACATCAACCTCATTGGCCAGATTATCAGCTGCATAGAGAAGTGCCGCCTGGATATCCTCTTTGGTGATGTTGGGATAAGCATCCAGTAGATCCTGTGTCAAAGCGCCTTCTCCAATTTTCCGGACAATTAATTCAACAGAGATCCTCGTTCCTTTAATAACAGGTTTTCCTAACATGATATTTGGATCAATGTTGATGTGATTTTGATATTGTTTCATTTCAGTCCTCTTGAATCCTTTCTGGTCCAAAACAATGACTTAGATACCCTTGTCCATTTTTTCAGGATGATCTCTCAGCCACTGCAGGATCCCATCACATACACTATCCACGTCGGACAGCTTTTCTGTACATAGGAGATATAGCTCCTGTTGGGATATCTCGTGATAAAAATGGACCAGCCGGTTTCGGTATCCGGCCATCTGCCGAAGCAGATTCCCGGCGTCTTTTGACAAAACCCCTGCTTCCATCAGTTGTTGAGCGATCTCCTTGTACTCCGCAGGAGCCAATGCAAACCCCCTTGGCCAAGACATGCCGTCCCAAATCCAGCACTGCCTCCAAGGCGCGTCTGAGATAGGACTCCGCAGCAGCCGGCGTCCTGGAGTCCTCTGTAAACACCTCATAATCGGAAAGCGGCAGGATCCGAATTCCATCCAGCATTTTTCGAATCCAGGCTGCCCGTTCCGTAACGATGACCGAGCGAATCTCACCCGGGCTCATCGGGCCCCTTCCTGCATAATCATCTGCATTCGCTGCTTTTTAAAGGGCGCCAGATCGCCCGCGCGCCGCAGCACAAATAGCTCGTACCGGGCCTGGCGATCCAAATCTTCCGCATACAGCAGTTCTCCTTTGATAATGTCCGCGGCCAAAAACGGCTCTGCCTCATCCAGGATGACCAGGTCCACCCTGGGCACATCCAGCATGTCTTCCAGATCGATTGTCAATTGGACGCGTTCAGCAGGAGACAGGGTATGCTCCGGCTGAGTCCTTACGCCGATATCCACATCCGATGTGGAAGGGCCTTTGAGCGCCTCACCATTTCGCACATATGAAGCGATTTCCCTGGCTCGACTTCCGAATACGTACATCTCTGACAGGCCGTAACGGAGGATGAGGCTTTTAAGTTTCAAGGATGGCATTGGAGTGAGTTGGTTGATGGGGCCCTTAGCCGCCTCGCAGGGCTTGGGCAACCGGTTCCTGGTCCTCATCGGTCAAGTACGGCGACATGGGAAGGCTCAGGCAATAGGAAGCCACCCGCTCCGCCACGGGGAAATCGCCCGGCTGGTGGCCCAGGTCTCTAAAGGCGCCCTGCAGGTGAAGGGGCACGGCATAATAGGCCACACAAGGGATACCCTGGGTCTTCAGGTTATCTT
This sequence comes from Deltaproteobacteria bacterium, assembly GCA_021737425.1. Taxonomy (GTDB): domain Bacteria; phylum Desulfobacterota; class DSM-4660; order Desulfatiglandales; family Desulfatiglandaceae; genus JAIPDZ01. The sequence goes on along the minus strand of JAIPDZ010000202.1, from coordinate 3,555 downwards.
CAGCCTGGCCGCGATCCGCTGTCAGAAGGGTGTACTGGGCATAGACTGTGGTGTTTCCCGGTTCTATGACCGGGGTCGTAATCCCGGCAATGCCGGATAGGAGGCGGTCGTAGCGCTGCCCCACGTCCCATCGGAGATCGCATTCTCCGGGGAACAGCTTCAGCTTTTCCAGGAGGACAGCAGCCTGCAGGGTGTCCAACCGGCCGTTAATGCCCACCAGGGGGTGTTGGTGTTTGACCTTCTGGCCGTGGACCCGGATTTGGGCCATCCGGTCCGCCAGGGCATCGTCATCCGTAAAAACGGCCCCGCCGTCCCCATAGCAGCCCAGGGGCTTGGAGGGAAAGAAGGAGGTGCACCCAATGGTGGACAGGCTGCAGGACTTCTTCCCGTGATGGTCGGCGCCGAAGCTTTGGGCCGCATCTTCAATCACCGGGATGTTGTGTTTTCGGGCGATGGCGTTGATCCGGGTCATGTCCGCGCACTGGCCGTAGATGCCCACCGGCATGATGGCCCGGGTGCGGGGGGTGACAGCGGCTTCAATCCGGTCCGGATCCATGTTGAAGGTGTCCGGCCGGACGTCCACAAACACGGGCTTGGCGTGAAGCAGGGCGATCACCTCGGCCGTGGAAATCCAGGTGTAGGGGACGGTGATGACCTCGTCTCCGGGACCGATATCGAGGGCCATGAGGGCCATGAGCAGCGCGTCGGTGCCTGAGGAACAGGACAGGCAGTGCTTGCTGCCCACAAAGGCGGCCAGCTTTTCTTCCAGTTCCCCCACCTCAGGCCCCATGATGTATCGGCCGTGGTGCAACACCCGGTGGATACCGAGTTCCAGCCCTGGACGGACCAGGTTTTGCTGGGCCTTGAGGTCGATAAAATCGACAGGCCTGGGAATTGGCGGCTGTTGCAGGTATTGTTCCGGGGTAATGGTCAAGTCCGGGTAACGCTCACACAGCAACTCATCGCGAGTCAGCAGCTGGATGTCGCCGGGAGAGAAACGGCCCAGGGCCCGCATGAGCTGTTCCTCTTCAGGATCCGGGCTATCGAAGACAGGTCCCTCCTCGGCCAGGGCGGCCAGCCATTGTTTGTCGGCTGCAAAGGCCTTTAATAAGTCCTTTGCCCGTTGCATGAGCTGCCTGTTGCCCGGAGGGTTGACACCAGGCTCGACACTGCGTTTAAGTTCCCGGTAAAGCGTGTATTTCAGGGTTTGCAGGCTTCCCACATACAGCCACAACGTTCCTCCCTGGTTACTGCAGTGTTGTAGAGCCATTGCGGAAAACTCGGCATGAGGGGAACGCGCTGCGCAGACGTCCATCACAATACAAACATCAATAAGCAGATTCATCAGCATATCCCCTTATACGGGTCTCCCCTGTTCTTCACGGGATTGGGCACGCAACTCAAAAGCCTCCATACGTTCCGACTGCCTGGGCGTCACTTCGGGCAACTGATCATCCGAAGGAAACGGGGCATTGCGGATGGCTTCCAGCCTCGCCAGCATATCTCCGGCCTGCTTGCGCAGTTCCTGCGGCAGATGGTCCCTGTCGGGAGGGTGGACTATCTCGCTGTCGGGCACCTCCACTTTGATGCGTACCCGGTCGCTTTTGAACTTTACAGGCTTGGAAAACTCAAGCCTGCCGCGGTCATAAACTGCTTCAAGTTTCATAACTGAACCCCCCGGTGTTTTAAACAGCTTATAAAGAAATTTATTCGTCTTCTTTCTTTTTGACAGGATTGACCCCGGTGAAATGCGCCCCAGTACCATCTGCCGGAGCTACGGGATAAACTCCGCTGTTACTACCGTAAATTTCACGGGGCACAGCATGATTTTCAGCCCCAGTGAAACAAAACAGAAAGGTTTCATCCCAGTACGACAGTAAACTGCCTACGGGACAGGCGGGGTAAAGATTTCTTGGTCAGTATTTTCAATTTCACAGTCCGAAGTTCTTGTAACGTGTTGATATCATTAGATGCAAAGATTCCGTGACGTCATTCCGGCGAAGGCCGGAATCCAGTCTTGTTTCAATAGGTTGCATATCCTGGATGCCGGATCAAGTCCGGCATGACGAGAGAACTTTGGACTCTCAAGTTTTCAATTTCCGGAAAAAAATTCAATATGGCAAATCGCTTCGCGAGGGAGTCATATCCGGTTAATCCTGCTTGTCCGGGTGGCTCGGGGTGGCCTGAGATGCGGGCACGGAAATGTACTCGCGTTTGGCAGCGGCAACCGCACGGTTGGCGATATCCTGAACCTTTTCGTAGGCCTGCTCGTTCCGTCTGGATAGATCCGCGATCTGGGTCTCCTGAGATTTGACCAGGTTTTGGAGCGAATCGATCTTGCTGGACAGCACGTCCTTCTCGCCCTGGAATCTGGCCTCCAGCAGGGCCTTGCTTTTCTCAAAGTCGCTGGTCAGGCGCTCCGTGGTTTCCTGAACCGCCGCCTGCACCTTTTCCTCCAGCCGCCGGGGGAAGGTATCCACCTCTTCCTGAAGTGCCGCCATGTCCGCTTCCCGTTTGGTCACGGCCTCCTCCCGGGCCTCCATATCGGCCTTGCGCGCATTAAGTTCCTGCTCGAAATCCTTTCGCTTCTGAGCGATCTCATTTTCCAGTTCATGGAGTTCATCTTCCAGGGCGTTTTGGCGCTGCTCCTTTTCCCGGGCAAAGCCGTATTCAAATTCTTCCTTCTCGCGCTGCCGCTGTTTTCTGACCGTCTCGGCCTGGTCCTTGGCTTCCTGGTCCCGCTCCGCCTTTTCCTTGTCCCACCGGGTACGGGCCTCCCGCATCTCCTCCTCAAAGGCGGTTCGCTGTTCCTTCATTTCCCTTTCGAACTCTTCCTTTTTGGCCTGTTGGGACTCGATCAGGGCGGCCAGGTCGGATGCAGCGGTCTCCACCCCGTAAATGGTGTCCAGCTCTTCCTGCTTGGCTTTGACCGCACTCTGAATCTGCTGATAGGTATCCAATTCCTGTTCAAACCGCTCGGCAAGACCGGTGAGCTCCCGGCTGATATTGCTCCGTAAATCGGAAAGCCTCTTGATGGGATCCTGCTCTGCCTGGGACTCGGCCGTGGCGGCGGCAGCCCTTTTTTCCATCTCCTTTCGGGCCTTCTCCGCATCCAGCCGCTCCTTTTCTTTGGCCTGCAACTGTTTTTTCATGGCCTGATAGGCCTCCATCATGTCCTTCTTGGTGTTGGCCATGGTCACTTGGGGGATGTCGTTTTCAGCAGACATGGTTAGGCTCCTTTGTCTTTTCTTGGTTTTTGGACAGGATCTGCGGGATTATGACCTTTGAAAAACGCCCTCTTTTGGTCGGCATCTTCCATAATGCTTTTCGTAAGACTACCGGTTTTCATACGCGTGTCAAAGTTGATTGCGTTGGGCCTGTTTAGGCCGGCCTCGTCAAGATTCTCCTGTCCCGGCTTTACCTCTTATTGTTTTTGGATTCCATGTTCTTCAGATACCCGGTGATCGATGCCCTGAAGCGTTCAAAATCATTCAGGTTTTTTCGGAGTATACCCACAATGATATCAGGGTCGACTTTTTCGTAATCGTGCACAAC
>JAIPDZ010000201.1 GCA_021737425.1 Deltaproteobacteria bacterium | reverse complement strand
AGAATCGGCCGTCTAAAGGAAAAATACAAGCTGGTATCTCAGCATTACAATATCACTGTTCACAAAGACCCTGAATCCAACAAAGCAAAAGAGATCACCTGGTCCCGAAAAAAGGCCAAGAAGACAAGTGGCGTTTATTGTCTGAGGACCAGCCATCAGGATCTTACCGAGCAACAGGTCTGGGATATTTATACCATGCTTACGGATATCGAAGATGCGTTTCGCTGCATGAAATCCCAATTAGGGTTGAGACCCATCTATCATCACATTGAACGACGTTGCGATGGTCATATCTTTATAACGCTTCTGGCATATCATGTTGTAGACCCCCGCATTAAGGATATATGAAGGAAGGATAGATTTCCGAACTTTATTGACAAAGGAACGAGTATATCGAATTAAATGGTCTCTTTTTTGGAGGCCATTTTTTTTTGGAAGGGGAGTGAGTTTAAGGAGAACTCACTCCCCGAGTCAAAACAGGGACTATATGTCCCAAAAGGATGGACTGATGATACTACCGGTAACAGCGAATCTCAAGGAAATAGCAAAGCAGGGGCGCAATTATCCATGGATGAAACCTGAGGTCTGTCTGAGGTGCAGAAGCTGTCGGGTTTGGGGTCATGGTTTTGTTGGGGCATTTTTTGATGGGTGTGCTGAGGCGTTAATGCTCCGCCGGTATCGATGTCCGGTGTGTGGATGTGTCATTAAGCTCAAACCCAGGGGTTACTTCATGCGGTTTCAGACGACGATAGAAATAATCCGTTTTGATATTGAGTGCCGTTTAAAAACCGGCAGATGGCCTATAGGGTGCAGCTGTCCCCGATGCCGGCACTGGCTAAGGGGGCTTAAACGTCAAACCCTGGCCTACTTGGGGAATGGGTGGCTCAGGCAGTTGGCCCAGGCGTTTGACCGGCTTATGGAGATGGGCAAGATCCCTGTATCCCGGGTGGTTTAATCTGCAAGGCGATCCGTTTTTAGAGGACCTACCGAAGCGTTCTCTTATGCGATGGCAATGAATCGTATAAAGGGGACGGAAATTCAACAAAGGAGGTTCTTTATGACGGAAAATGAGAAGCAGAAGGTTGGGATCTTTCGTTTCAGTGTGATTCACGAGTTTGTGGGGGGAGCGGCATTAAGCCGTAAAGAGAAAAGGGAGCTTTTAAAGGAGAAGTGTGCCCGGAAATGGGATATCCCGTTTTCGGACAGGAGTCGTATCAGCCGCAGTGCCATTCTTCGGTGGATCAGACTGTATACCGAGAGCGGTAATCGTCTGGAATCGCTGTATCCGAAGGATCGATCCGATAACGGAAAGAGCCGAACCATAGACGAAGAGACCGGGCTGAACCTGATCCGGCTTCGCCAGGAAATGCCTGATGCGACTGTGCCGGTTCTGATTCGCATGATGAAGGACAGGGATCTATCGGACAAAAACCTGAGACCCACTACGGTATACCGTTTTTTGCATAACCACAATCTGATGAAGCCTCAAGTGGGACAACCGGACCGGCGCAAGTTTGAAGCTGAACTGCCCAATGATATGTGGCAATCGGACGTGATGCACGGTCCCATGGTCATGGTGGGAGATCGAAAAAGAAAAAGCTATCTGATCGCCTTTATTGATGATCACTCCAGGCTTATCCCTTACGCGCGATTCTATCTGTCTGAAAACCTGGCCTCGTTTCTGGATGCTTTTGAAAAATCCCTCTTGAAAAGAGGGTTGCCGAGAAAGCTTTATGTGGACAACGGGGCGGCTTATCGATCCAAACAACTGGAACACATCACTGCTTCCCTGGGAATCGCCTTGATTCATGCCAGGCCATACAAGCCTCAGGGAAAAGGAAAGATTGAACGGTTTTTCAGGACCGTTCGCATGCAGTTTTTATCTGAGACGGACCCAATGAGCCTGGATGAACTCAACGGGGCCTTCGATTTATGGATCAGAGAGGTCTATCATCAGCGGGTCCACTCGGGAACCGGAAAAACGCCTCTGGACCGGTTCACCTCTCAAATGGAGTGTCTGAGGGCCTCTCCCGAGGATTTAAGAGATCATTTTCGCATGATTGCCAGGCGAAAGGTGGCTAAAGACAGGACCCTTACTCTGGAAGGACATCTTTTTGAAGCGCCCGTTACCCTTATTGGACAGCGGGTGGATCTGCTTTACCATAAAGGGCATCCGAAACGTGTTGAGGTTCGCTGGCAGCAGAAAAGCTATGGATATCTGACATTGGTCGATCTGAATGTCAACTGCCGGGTCAAGCGGGATAAAAAGAACCAGGCCCAAATCAGCGCCAGCAGGCATCAGCCTGTGGGCGGAAAGGTCTGGTGAAAACGATGACCTATCGAACCTTCTTTGAACTGGAGCGGGAGCCGTTCTCTTCAGATATAGCCCTTGAAAGCATCCTTAAGACGCCGGCGCTTACAGGGGTGGAAGAGCGTATCCGATATGCGCTGGGGTTGGGGGCTATGGCCCTGGTAACCGGTGAGATCGGCAGTGGAAAATCCACATCCCTTCGGTATGTGACCGGGAGACTTCATCCCTCAGAGTATCGGACCCTGTATATCACCGCGTCCACCGGCTCCGTGCTGGAACTTTACCGCCAAATGCTCCATGTGCTGGGCATGGACATGGGGGGTGTGTCTCGCGCCGTTATGCTTCGGCGCATCCGTCAGGAGATCATCGAGTGGGTGCAAGGAAAAAAGATGAAAATGCTCCTGGTTATAGATGAGGCATCTCTGCTTCGCTTAGAGGTCTTTGCAGAACTGCACACGTTGACCCAGTTTGAAAAAGACTCCAAACCTATCCTCCCCATTGTTCTGGCGGGGCAATCCAATCTGATTGATAATCTGATGTATCGATCCTCCCTTCCCCTGGCATCCCGGATCGTGGGGCGAAGCCACCTCGAAGGGGTCACCCGTGAACAGATGGAGAAATACCTCACACACCATCTCGCCATTGCAGGGGTAAACCACAACATCTTCGATGAAACGGCCATTACCGCTATCCAGCAGGGCTCCGGAGGGTTGTTCAGAAAGGCCAACCACCTCGCCAGAGGCGCCATCGTCGTCGCTGCAAAAAACAAATCCATGACCGTCAACGCAGATCATGTCCGCATGGCCGCTACGGAAATCTTTTAACCTATGAGGAGAAAACTATGAATACCTATGAAGAAAATCTGCAATACGAGGAAAAAATGGATCGCATCTCCGAGGAACTCGAAGAGATGGTATTAGATACCATGATCGCTGTCTTGAAAAAAATACGAGAACGAAACTTCGACTTCTCAAGATTACCAAATCAGACTCAGTCGGAACCCTTTCCTTTCTAAACTCATCCGGGCCGCTCTCATAGAGCGGCCCCAACCCATTTATTGTGGAAAACACCAAATCACTTTACAATAATCAGGAAAGTGCATCCTATTTAATTGGGAAATCTACACATGTCCTGCATACCATCCGCTTTACGTTGAGGCAAAAAGGGATCCGGTTTTGCTGGGAAACGATTCGCACGCAACTCTCATCGCAAGTCAGGATATCCACTACCATGAAGCAGCAGGATGGCAAGGCCGTTCATATCCGGAAATCATCAAAGGCTGAACCCGCTCATCGGTCCATCTACCAGGCCTTGAATTTATCCAATCAACCCGGCAAGGTCGTAAAGGCTGTTATGTAGCCAAGTTCAATCTGTAGTGCCTAAAAATGAAAATCGTAAGACTTAACTGCTTGATATCACTTATTTATTTTTCAAAGATCACGAATTTGGGTTAACCGGTCTCATGAAAGAAATGTTGGAGACAGAGGGAATCTGTCGTGTGGAAACGGCCGGCAACGGCGAGGATGGATATGTAGCCTTTCTACACTTCAACCCGGATATCATCCTTACCGATATCGAGATGCCGGTTAAAAACGGCCTCGAAATGGTAAGGGATATACGGGCGCACCATCCCGGAATAAGAACGATCTACATGAGCGGTAACCTGCCAAGATACAAGGCCTTCCTTGAGGATGAGAAGACCAGGTACAAGGTGCACCTTCTCAATAAACCCTTCTCTTTGGCAAAAATGATAGGATTGTTTCAAGAATACCAGAAAGACGCCAGTTGACCGAAATTTGAACAGACCATGTCTTATTTATTACAAAACTACAGTGTAAAGGACAAAAAACTGGCCAATGCAGCCAAACGGGCCGGCTTCGTGTTGGCGCCTTCCCGAAAGGGGCTCCTTAGGCAGAAAAGGAGCAAGATGTTGAAGGAGCAGGAGGGAACTTCAAGGGCTATCATGTTAATAGGATCAACAGGTTTTCGGACCTTTGCCGATTCAAGGGCAGACCTGCATGAAGTCATCAAGAACTGCCGTGAGGCAAAAATTATGCTTCTGAACCCGTTCAGTAAAGGGGCAAGCATATGCGCAACCAGTATTCCGGATCCGGCTGTAACCATGGATCACTTTCAAAAACAGATACAAAAAAGTATAGAGTTCCTTAAAGATCTTAATCAAATTAAAATCCATAAAAATTTGAGATTGAAGCTTTATAATGATGTTCCTTTTCTAAAACTAACGATGCTGGGCGACTATATCTGGGTGCAGCACTATCACCCAGGGATGGATGTAAAAATCATGCCGGAATATGTATTCAAACATAACCGAAAATCCAGGGGCTTTTGTGCATTTTTCCATCAGTATTTTTTGAGCAGATGGAATGATCCCACAATAACCGAATATGATTTTGATGATCAAGATTTCCTTGCAGAACTGAGATCGCAGATGCAGACCCACCATTGGAAGGGGTGTCAATAAGTACTTAGAGTCTTAGATTGAAACTTCTATGCAAAAAGCGAAGATGTTTTATTGAGGTTAACGCTTTTGAATCATTAGCGATAAAGGTGTCAGGTGTCAGGGTTTGTTGTTTGCTGAAACCTGAAACCTGAACACTGGCCACTGATTTGGTTGCGGCCGTAGGCCTGCATTGGGTATATAATCCCCATGATGCCTAAACCGGTGCCGTTTCAGTGGAGGTGGCTATACAAGGGATTCTGATGAACGATATGTCCCATTTGAGGCTCGCTCAAAAATCATGCTCCCTGCTGCAAGCAACAGGGTATCCCAGCGCAATTACGCCGAAGCCAAACCGCCTTCGCTCTTCGATCTACGGCCTGGCGAATAATTGCACAGAATTGACGCTCGGATTTGGATCGGCTTTAATAGTCCCCACTGACTGTAGCCACAGGGACAGCCCAGCTCAAGCGCGCTTCCGGGAATTTCACGATTGAGCAGCGGTCGAAAATGGATCAAAAGGTGGCTGAACCGAAAACCCCGGTACGGGACAACAAAAAGCGATCCATCCTGTGTACCATCACTAAAGGGTTCGTTCCACTCCTGCTGCTTACCCTGTCTGCTCTCACCATTTATGGTTATTTTCTCTCAAGAGATATCGACAGGCGGTTTTCGGGGAGGAAATGGAGTGTTCCCTCCAAGGTTTATTCGGATTCCACCCTCCTTTATCCTGGTGAAAGGGTCAATCTCTCGTTTCTTCTTGAAAAACTGAAGCGCCTCGGATACCACCGGATCAACCGCCAACTCCGACAAAAAGGCGACGTGCGTATACAGGGCACATCTGTCCAGCTCTTTTTAAATGATCTTTGTCTGCCCTCAGTGCAAAGAGAAGGGTTTCCCATCGAGATCACCATAAAGGAGGGCACCATCGACACCATTTCCCATCTTGCGACCGGCGAACCCATTCCGCTTCTGGAACTGGAGCCGGAGGAACTTATGCGCTTCTTTGGTCCTGAACGGGAGCAAAGGCGTCTCATTTCCATGGCCCAGGTTCCTGAGCATGTCAAGCGGGCCTTTCTGGCCGCAGAAGATACCCGCTTTTACCACCACCACGGCCTTGACCCCTGGGGCATATTAAGGGCCCTCTATACGAACCTTCGACACGGAGATCTGCGTCAGGGCGGATCCACCATCACCCAGCAGCTGGCCAAAAACTACTTTTTAACCCCGGAGAAGACCTTTTCCAGGAAGTTTAAAGAAATGCTCATGGCCGTCATTATGGAGCTTATGTATGAAAAAGATGAAATTCTGGAAATTTATCTAAACGAGATCTATTTTGGCCAAAAGGGGTCGGTTGCCGTCAATGGACTGGGTGAGGCCTCCTACCTTTATTTCGGAAAACCGGTCGAAAAACTCCGTCCGGATGAAGGTGCGCTGATCGCAGGGCTTGTTAGGGCCCCCAACCTGTATTCACCCTATGTGGATAAAGAGCGGTGCAGGACCCGCAGGAATCGAGTCCTGGTTACCATGGCGAACCACGGCTGGCTTTCCACCGATGAGTTCCGGGAGGCCGTAGACAGGGCTGTTGCGCCAGTGGGATATCCGATTTACGATAAAAAGGCCCCCTACTTTATCGATTACCTTTCCCGACAAATGGAGGTACTTTATTCGCCTGAGGAGCTCTCCAGTTTAGGGCTTTCCATCTTTACCACCCTTGATACCCGGGTTCAGGCGGCAGCCGAGGGGGCGCTTTCGAGAGGTTTGGCACGGCTCGAGAAGATGAATCCCGCACTCCGCCGAAAGGGGTCGGACAACAAACTCCAGGGGGCCATTGTGGTCATGCAGCCCAAGACCGGATATATCCTGGCAATGGTCGGCGGTCGCAACCACGCTGTTAGCCAGTTCAACCGCATCACCCAGGCCGAGCGACAGCCGGGAAGCGCATTCAAGCCCTTGGTATTTCTCGCCGGCCTGGACCAGGGCTTTACCCCCGCCTCCTCCCTCTCCAACCTTCGGAGAACCTACCAGCTGAATGGGAAATATTGGCAACCCCGAAATTTTTCGCCCATGAACAGGGAAAATACCACCCTGAGGAGAGCCCTGGCAAAGTCCATTAACCTGGCAACCGTTGATCTCGCCATGAAAATCGGTGTGGAGGAGATCATCCGAAGGGCTTCGGCGTTTGGATTCTCAACACCTTTGAAGCCCCTTCCCTCCATCGCCTTGGGTGCTATGGAGGTTATTCCCCTCGAACTCGCCCGGGCCTATTGTGCCTTTGCAGCAGACGGGATGCTGCCCCACCCCCTTTCCCTAAAGGAGGTAGTGGATGAAAAGGGTGGGGTTCTCGAGCGGAGACACATGAACGTAAAACGGGTCACGTCCCCGGCCAAGGCCTTCCTCATGAGTTCCCTGCTCAAAAGTGTGGTGGATGAAGGAACGGCGCGATCTTTAAGAAGCTTCGGCATGCCCCAACCCATTGCCGGAAAAACAGGCACCACCGATAACTTCCGGGATGCCTGGTTTATCGGCTATACGCCGGATCTCCTTGCCCTGGTTTGGATCGGATTTGATGACGGCGCCTCCATTCATAACACAGGGGCTTCGGCCGCTCTACCCATCTGGGCGGATCTTATGAAGCATATCCCCCAATACCTCTCCGGAAACTGGTTCCGAACACCCCCCGGGGTCTCGAAAAAAGAGATATGCAAAAAAAGCGGCCAGCTGGCCATGTCCGGGCATTGTCCGAATACGTATCAGGAGTACTTCCTTTCGGATCATGTACCCACAGAATCCTGTGCGCAGCATAGTGAGCCAAATCCTTTGAGGAGAATCTTTAGCCATGTGGAGCAGATATTCACCGAACGTTAGTTCATTCCTGCGTTTTCTTGTTTTTCCTGGTCTTATGTTCTTTGGCTGTGCGCCCCGGCCTGTAGAGATGGTCTCCCCTCCCCAGCCCATCCCGGAATCGGATCGAACCCCTCCCCGGGTGCAAGCGGAAAAACCCATTGAACCCAACCCCCGTGTGCTGGCCTCCCTAAGGCTCTCTGAACAGGCACGGCTGTATCTAAAAGCGCACAAGCCGGATGAGGCCATCCGGATCCTGGAGCGGGCCATTAACCTCGACCCCAATAATGGTCAAAGTTATTATTTTCTGGCAGAGGCTTGGCTTCTGAAAGATCTTGTTGGCCAGGCCCGGGAGTTCAATCGGCTGGCCCGTATCTATCTGGCCGGGGCGGATTCATCTTGGAGGGAAAAGGTAAAAAGGCAAAGGGAGCGGATTGACCGGGCTGATTGAGAAATCCCCGGAATTCCATCCCGTACGGATTCTCAAACTGACTGGATAAGCATCTTATCGAAAAGCCAATTTCAGGTGTTCCCACAGTTAGGGCTCACTCAAAAATAGATTCACAGAATTGACGCTCAGATTTGGCTCAGATTTGGTCGTCGCGATTGAGTGAAGCCACAGAAATAGTGGACTATTTCGAGGACTTCACGATTGAGCGGCGGCCGAAGATGGCCCGAAGCTGAGATGGGAA
>JAIPDZ010000200.1 GCA_021737425.1 Deltaproteobacteria bacterium | reverse complement strand
ATAACACACAGCTACCCATAGTACTGGCCCGAGAACACAGCGGCCGTGGGACCGGATTCGATGATCCGCACCGGAAACTGGGCCGCGGTCTCAATGGAGGTGACCCCGCCGCTGGAGAGCATGATAAAGAGTCTCCCCTGAAAGCCGATGGACCGGAGCCGCCGGGACAGTCTTTCCAGGTATCTTCCGGTGAGGGGTTTGACATAGGCATTGGTGGCCGTGGTGCTGGTCCGCTCATATTCCCTGATCTGGGGGAGCACTTCATAGGAGATGGAGACGGAGATCCCAGGGGCCTCCTCTTGGATAATCTCCTTGATCATCAGTTCATGGGCGGGATTTTCAAAGGAGTTGATCAGACAAACCGCGATACTCTCCAGGCCCATGTCCCGCATGCGGCGGACCACAGACCGGACCTGGTCCGGGTCCAGGGCCCCGAGCACCTTGCCGTCGCTCCTGACCCGTTCATCCACCTCGAACCGGAACCGTCTCGGGATCAGGGGCCGGGGGAATTCGGCAAAGATGTCATAGGGGGCATAACGGATCTCCCGGCCCAGTTCCAGGACATCCCGAAAACCCTGGGTGGTAATCAACCCGGTTTTGGCCCCTTTTCGTTCAATAATGGAATTGATGACCAGGGTGGTGCCGTGAATAACCTCCTCCAACTCCTGGACAAAGCCCGGGACCTTTTCTTCCAGCTCCCGAATCCCCTGCTCCACGGCGTCCGAAGGATCGGCCGGGGTGGTCAGGCACTTGTTGATGCGGATCTCGCCGGTCCGGTCATTGAGCAGGACAAAGTCGGTAAAGGTACCGCCGATATCACAACCCAGCCGGTATAACCTGTCACTCATTCAGACCTCCTGTGTACATCATACCGCCATGGTCTTTTACAGGACCGGTGGCTGACAATCCCCGTATTGGGGCCCAGGGCCGCAGAGGACCCTGCAAAGATCCCCAAAGGCGTGCAAACCCGGCCGGCGGTTAGGTTCCGCTTTTCTCATTCAGGGCTGCCAATATCTTATCCGGTGTGATGGGAAGATCCCGGATACGGACCTTTATGGCATCATACACCGCATTGGCAATGGCGGGCGCAGTGGGCACCAGGCCGGGTTCGCCCACCCCCTTGGCCCCGAAAGGCCCTTCTTTGTCATGGGTCTCAATGCAGGCCACCTCAATGGGAAAATCCAGATCTGGGGCGGAGAATATCTTGTAATCCAGAAAATTGGGGTTCAGGTTCTTTCCCTTGCGGGTCTTGTATTCCTCGCTCAGGGCGTACCCCAGGCCCTGGGCCACGGCCCCGTAGATCTGTCCCTTGATGGTCTGCTGGTTGAGGACCTGTCCCACATCATGGGCCGCCACAAACCGAAGCACCTGTACCTTCCCGGTTTCCAGATCCACCTCCACTTCGGCCCCCTGCACCCCGAAGATATAGGTGGCCGACATGTTTCCCTTGCCGGTCCTGGGGTCCAGCATCTGGTTGGGCGGATCGTAAAAGGCCTCTTCGATCACCATGGTCCCCTGCTCCCGATAATGGGCGGCCCGCAGAATCTGCTCCAGCGGCACCTGAAGCAAGGGGTTGTCAGGCTCTTCTTTCAGCATGAGGGTATTTTGTTGCATGTCGAATTCAGAAGGGTCTATGAGCCGCTCGTAATTGAGATCCGGGATCTCGAAGTCCGGATCCTTTTTCTGGCGCTTTTTCATGGCGCTTTTGACCCGGCCCATGAAATGCTCCGAAGCCAGCTCGAAGATCTTTTTCCGGGCCTTTTCAGCGGCCATGATGGCGGCGTTGCACGAGGTAAAGGCCCCGCGGCTGGCGTGGGTGCCCACGTCCCAGGGACAGGTGGCCGTATCCCCGGAAATGACGCTCACCCGGTCCACCGTTACCCCCAGGGCCTCTGCAGCGGCCATGGCCAGCGCCGCATGAAACCCCTGGCCCATCTCCACCCCGCCGGTCACCACGGACACATTCCCGAAGTCATCGATTTTCATGATAATACCGGTGCCGTCAGACCGGTACACCCGGCCCGAGCCTCCCACATGGAAGAGCGAGGCCATGCCCACACCCCGGGCCTTTCCCTCCTCCCGGGGGCGGTCCTTTTTCCAGTCCAGCTTTTCCGCCACGGTGTCTAAGCATTCCTTGAGTCCGCAGGTGGACACCCTGAGGCCCATGGGGGTGGTCTCGTCGGGAATGTTGCGGTTGATCAGCCTGAACTCATAGGGATCTATGCCCGCGGTTTCGGCCAGATGATCCATATTGCTCTCAATGGCCCATGCGGCCTGGGGGTTTCCGTATCCCCGCATGGCCTGGCAGTAGGTGTTGTTGGTATAGACGATCCGGGTAATGAACGAGACATTGGGAACCCGGTACAATGACGACATGGGGAGCATCATCACGCTGGGGGTGGTGGCGCCCCAGGAGGTGTAGGCCCCATTGTCCAGCAGCATATGCACATCCCTGAAGGTGAGCCTTCCGTTCTCATCACACCCCTGGATAATATGGCTCTGGGTGGGCTGGCGGGGAGAGAGCGCACTGAATTCCTCTTCCCGGGTGAGGACGATCTTTACCGGCCGGCCGCATGTATAGGCCAGCAGGATGGCAATATATTCATATCCATGGGTATCCAGTCCGGTGCCGAAGGCCCCGCCCAGGGTGGGCACAATGACCCGGGTATTCTTTCCCTTGAGTCCCATGGCCGCAAGGGCCTGATTAAAATCGTTTTGGGCCAGAAACGGAATTTGGGTCTTGGTGTGCATGATCAGGTTTCCCCGAAGGTCAAACTCGGCAATACACCCGGCCGTGCCCATGCAGGACTGCTGGATCAAAGGGGTGGTGAGCTGATCCTCGGCAATATATGCGGCCCTCTTTTTGGCCTCCTCCACATCACCGGTTACAAACCGCCAGGGCACCGGCACAAGGTTGTCCGACTTGGGGCGCCCTCTGGGATCGGTTGCATGCAGCACCGGGGCATCTTCCTTCAAGGCGTCTTCCGGGGTAAAGACCCCTTCCAGTTCCTCATACTCCACGCGGATGAGGTCCACCGCCTCCTCGGCGATCTCGGGATCCGTGGCCGCCACGGCCGCCACTTCATCCCTGAACTGTCTCACCATGTCCTTTTTGAGGGCAAAGTTGTCCTTGATGAACCCGATCCGGATCTCCGGGGTGTTGTACCCGGTGATCACGGCACGGACCCCGGGGAGTTTTTCCGCCCTGCTGGTATCCACATGCCTGATCCGGGCGTAGGCACAGTCGCTGAACTTTATTTTGCCATACAGCATCCCCGGTCTTTCCAGGTCATGAATATACACGGCCCTTCCGGCCGCCTTATCCGGGGCATCGGGCCTGGCCGACTCAGTGCCGATCACATTGAATTGCGTCATACCGTCTCCTTTTTCAGGGTATTCCCCGCATCCCCTTACTTCCTTTTGGCCGCTTCCTGGATGGACTCCACGATCTGCACATACCCGGTGCAACGGCACAGATTTCCGGAAATCCCTTTTCGAATATCCGCTTCCGTGGGATGGGGGTTTTCATTGAGCAGGGCCTTGGCACTCATAATCATGCCGGGGGTACAAAACCCGCATTGAACCCCCCCGTGGGCCACAAAGGATTCCTGGAGAGGATCCAGCCTGTTCCCTTCCCCCAACAACCCTTCGACGGTGGTCACCGACTTTCCAGCCGCCTCGAATGCGGGATACAGGCACGAATCCACATTCATGCCGTCCACCAGGACCGTACAGGCCCCACACTCTCCCTGGCTGCACCCTTCCTTGGTCCCTTTGAGTCCCAGTTGATCCCGGATCAGGTGTAGGAGCATCTGGTGCGGTTCCACCTCCACAGACACGGCATAGCCGTTCAAGGTAAAGTGAATCTCCTTTTTTTGGCCGGATTCGGGATCGGTCACCGGGATGTTTCGCGGACCGTCTGTAAAAGCCTTGTCAATGGGGACCTGGACCTGCACAGGACCTGTGGGAGCCTTTTCTTTCCGGGCGTCCGCCACCGCGGCCCGAAGGGCCCGCTGTACCAGGACCCCGGAGATCTGTCTGCGGTAGGCCTCTGTGGAGCGGACATCGGTAATGGGTCGGACCGCCTCTTGGGTCAGCCGGGCCACCTCCTCCAGCAATTCCGGGTCCATCTCCTTCCCTTCCACCAATGCCTCGATATGGGTCAGCCTTACAGGAATTGGGGCCACCGCCCCCACACTCAACCGACATTTCCGGCAGGTCCTCCCCTCCATCACCACCAGGGCCGCGGCGTTGGTGATGGCAATATCCTGTTGTACACGTCCCTCCTTGACAAATGCGCTCCCGGTGCCGGGGGCATATTCAGGCAGACGGATTGCGGTCATCACCTCTGCGTTTTCCATACTGTTCTCGCCAGGCCCGGTAAAGAAATCCAAAATGGGGACTTCCCGGGTCCCTCCCGGCCCCTCCAGCCTGACCACCGCCTCCATGACCAGGAGCGGCGGGGCGCAATCCGCAGACGGGGCCCCATTACAGAGGTTTCCCCCCACTGTGGCCACATTTCTGATCTGCGGATTGGCCAGTACACCCACGGCCTGGCCCAGGGCATGATACTGCTGCAGCAATACGGGGGCCCTTTCCATGTCCCGCAAAAGGGTCATACTTCCCAAGGCAAGCCCCCCGTTGACCTGAATCCCCTTGAGCCCGTCAATGCCCCTCAGGGAGACCAATGCCTCAGGCGCAACAGCCCGTTGCTTGACCCGGACAATCACATCTGTACCACCGGCCACATAACAGGCCTCTCCCTGGAACCGTTCCATAAGGCCGTAGGCCGCCTCGAGGGTGGGGGGCTGATAGTAGTTGAATTTCTTCATTCAATGCCTCCATCTGGGGTTAAAGCGCACGTGCACCACCGCCTCAATCGAAAGCCGGACATCCAAAAAGCACACGGTTTGGGATGTACGCCGCCTGTACAGCCGGCCTCATGCCTCCCGATGGTCAAACACCCGTTTGCTCTTCCGCTCGGACCTGGGGAGGGACCCGTAGGCCACCAGTTCCACGTCTGTGCTGACCATAATCTGTTTCTTGATCTCTCCGGCGATCTTTTGACTCAAATTGGGGCCCTCTGACAGGGCCACCCCCTCTTTCAATTCCACCTTCAGGGTCATGTAATCGCGGCCGTCCGGCCTTCGATCCAGCATCACCTGGTACTCACTTCCGATCCCGTCAATCCCGGAAAGGGCATGGTCGATCTGCCCGGGATAGATATTTACGGCCCGGAATATGATCATATCATCCGAACGGCCCAGGAGTCTGTCATGCCTGGGGAGGATGGACCCGCAGGGGCATCTTCCCGGGATCAACCGGGTCAAATCCCGGGTCCGATAGCGGATCAGGGGGACCCCCTCCTTTTGCAGGGTGGTCACCACCATCTCCCCGATCTCCCCTTCCGGCACCGGGTTCAGGGTCTCAGGGTCCAGAATCTCCAGGATATAGTAGTCCGCCCAGTAGTGAATCCCGGTGTGGTGCTCACAGTCCAGACCCGTGCCCGGGCCGTAGAGTTCGGTCATGCCCGGGATATCGAACATGTGCTCCAGCCTTAACAATTCCTGGATCCGGGTCCGCATGGCGTCACTGGCGCGTTCGGAACCGAAAATCATCCGCTTGAGATTGATCCGGTCCTGGATCCCCCTGTGGTGGATCTCTTCGGCCATGAGCAGTCCCATGGACGCGGTGCAGCACATGACCGTGCTCTGGAAATCCACCAAAAACTGACACTGCATGTCCAGATTTCCCGGCCCTACCGGGATGGCCATGGCGCCGAAGGCCTCGCACCCCATCTGGAAACTGATCCCGGCAGTCCATACCCCGTATCCTACCGCAATCTGAACCCGGTCCTCCGGCGTCAATCCGGCCATCTCATAGCAGCGTGCGAAGAAATGGGTCCAATCCTGGATATCCTTTTGGGTGTAGCTGAGCACTTTCCGTTTTCCGGTGGTGCCGGAGGAGGCATGAATCCGCACCACTTTTTCAAAGGGGACCGCCAAAAGGGGAAAGGGATACCCTTCTTTGAGGTCGTCTGCAGTGGTAAACGGCAGCCTTTGAAGATCGTCTAAGGAGCGGATGTCCTTGGGGCCGACGCCTGCCGCATCCAGTTTTTCCCGGTAAACCGGGGATCCCTGGTAGGCATGCTGCACGGTCCACCGAAGCCTTTGCAGTTGATGGGCCTGTAATTCCTCCTCAGACCGGATCTGGGGCATAAACGTTTCCTTCATGTCAACATTTCACCTCGTGCATGGGAATTGCGCATATTTCTTTGAAAACAGGGGAACAAAGCATGCCTTTTGACAGCATCTCTGCTCCCCCCCTATGTCCTGCTTGGGGCCCTACTGAGCCATCCCCGGGATAAACAGGACGATTTGCGGAAAAATAATCAATAACGCGATACAGACCACGCAGGCCATCAGAAAAAAGCTCACACTTTTAAATATGGTGCTCAATTCCACCTCAGGGGCCAATGCCTTGACCACATAGATATTGACCCCCACCGGCGGGGTAATGGCCCCCATAGTCGTAACCATGGTCAGTATGATGGCGTACCATATGGGATCGAATCCCAAGGCCATTCCCAAGGGGAAAAAAATGGGAATGGTCAATACCAAAAATCCCAGGGAATCAATAAAGCAGCCCCCCAGGAGATAGATGATGAGGACCAGCGTCAAAATCAAGTACGAGGGTACCGGAAGAGAGGAGGCGAATTCGGCCACCATGAACGGGAGCCGGGTTACGGCCAAAAAACGGCCGAAGATGATGGCGCCGGTAACCAGGAAAAAGACCATGGCCGATATTTTCAACGACTCCCTTACCGAATCGACAAACCCCTTCCAGGTGAGCCGCCGGGTGCCGACAGTGATTAGAAGGGTGAAAAACACACCGACCGCCCCGGCCTCCGTGGGGGTAAACAGACCGAGGTAAAGCCCGCCGATGATCAGAATAAATATACCCAGTGCCTCGATTACGCCAATGAGCGATACCACTTTTTCCCTGAAACTGGTCTTGGGACCTGCCGGGCCGAAGTGGGGGTACATTCTGCACATAATGAATATGGTCAGAACGAACAGAATCCCCAGGAGAACCGCCGGCAGTATGCCGCCCAGAAAGAGCTTGATGATGGATTGCTCGGTCTGAAGACCGATGACAATCAGAACCACGCTGGGCGGCATCACCGTGCCCAGGGTCCCACCGGTCACCACGGTCCCGGTACTGAGCCTGTTGTCATAGTTGTATTTGGTCATCTGAGGCAGGGCCACGGTCCCCATGGTGGCGGCGGTGGCCGTATTGGACCCGCATATGGCGGCAAAGAGTTCATCCGCACCGATGGTGGCGATGGCCAGTCCCCCCCGCCAGTGACCCAGCCACTTATAGGCGGCAGTATACAGCCTCTCGGCGATCCCGGAATTGAATGCCAGATACCCGAGAAAGATAAAGAGGGGGACCACCGTAAGCCCGTAGCTGGAGAAGGTGGACCAGATATCGGACCCCACCATGTTTATGGCCGCCTTAAAGGAGACCACATACCAAAACCCACAAAAGCCCACTATGGCCATGGCAAACCCTACGGGCATCCCCAGAAAAAACAACACGGCGAGGAGAACCAGGATTCCGATAATACCGATGAGAGTGGCACTCATGTTTCATCCCCCGTTCGGCCCTGGATCTGCTTTAGAAAATCGGTCAAAAAAACCAGGGAGAGCACTGCGCACCCTAAGGCTACGCCATAGGTGAAAGGGTAATAGATAATCTGCAGGGTTTCCGTCACTTCTCCTGTTCTCCATAAGGTCTTTGCATACTTGGCGATTTGCCAGGAGACCACGGCAAAAAAAACCATACAAATAGCATCGTTGATGATGGTGAGCACCCTTTGACCCGTCTTGGAGAAACCCAAGACTACGATGTCCACGGAAATGTGACCTCGTTTGAGCTGTGTATAGCCCAAGGCCAAGGCGGTCAACACGGCACCGAAATACCCCATCAACTCAAAGGTGCCACTGACCGGCACCCATACCAGACGAAAAAATACATTTGCGCAGGTCAAAAAGATCATGGCAATCAGAAATACCCCTGCAATGAGCATAAACATCTGATTCAGGAATCTGGTAATCCGTTCTAAGATCATGATACCCCACCCGGGACGGCACTTTTATTGGAGGTTATATCAGGTTTACCCGGTTTTCGACGTCGGGGTTTCCCTTTCGGCGGGATCTCTGACAGAGATTCAGGGCTTCCCTTGGTTTCCAGGGATACCCGGCCCGGTGGACCTGAGGATTCCGGCCGGGAACCCGGGAAGG
>JAIPDZ010000199.1 GCA_021737425.1 Deltaproteobacteria bacterium | reverse complement strand
CCTCGGGAAGGCGGGTTCGGGGGACTGTGCCGTCGCAACACACATAGCTGGGCCTGACCTGTCCCACGGCCCCAAAGGCCCCTTTGCGGCCGGCCCAGAGCACGGCCCGCTCGGCCGCATCCCTGGCCATCTTCACCTCACGCACATGGTTCTGGCGGCAGATTTCCATGATCCGTTCCGCGTTTGCATCCATCCCCTCGGGCATCCCGTCCAACTCGATAATGAGGACCGCGGCAGCGTCCAACGGATACCCCACGTGAATGGTCTCCTCCACGGCCCGCATGACAATATTGTCCATCATCTCCAGGGTGGCCGGCACAATCCCCTCGGCAATAATGGCCGACACCGTATTGGCCCCGTCCTCGATGGTATCGTAAATGGCGAGAAGGGTCTTGACCGCCTCGGGGGCGGGTTCCAGTTTGAGCATGATCTTCGTAACCACCCCCAGGGTCCCTTCGCTCCCCACCAGAAGCCCCTTGATATCATACCCCGCCGAGTCCGGGGTTTTGCCCCCGGTCCAGATCACACTGCCGTCGTTTAACACCACTTCCATGCCCAGCACGTGATTGGTGGTGACCCCGTACTTGAGACAATGCGGCCCTCCGGAGTTCTCCCCGATGTTACCGCCAAGGGTGGAGACCTTTTGACTGGCCGGGTCGGGCTGATACACAAATCCCTGTTTGAGCACTTCGTTCTGCAGGTCCAGGGTGATCACTCCCGGCTCCACGGTGGCGGTCCGGTTGGGAATATCAATTTCCAGGATGCGGTTCATCCTGGAAAAGTGAAGCACAATGCCGCCGGCCACGGGGACTGTACCCCCGGTCAGGTTGGTGCCGGAGCCCCGTCCCACCACCGGGATCTTTTCTTGATGGGCCAGGCCCAGAATCTCGGACACTTCCTGAGTGGATCCGGGGAGCACCGCCACATCCGGCATGGCCCTTTCCAATGACGCGTCATAGCTGTACAGGGTGAGATCCATGTCCGATGTCAGGACATGTTCAGGCCCTGAAACGGCCTTCAATTGTTCAATCAACTTCTCTTTTTCCATAATGCGTCCCTTTGCTTTGGGTGATCTATGCCCGAGGATAGGATGAACCCGACAAACTAAGGCCCGCATTCATATGAAATGTCCTGACCCGGGTCTCCACCCTTTTTAGGCGGCCGGATTCCAGAAAGACACGGTACAATGCGTCGGTCTCATCCACCGGCATGCCTGCAAGCCCTTCCTGAATCCGGGCCAGGGCCTGAACCGATTTATCGCACACCGGATAGCCCTTGTCGTCTAAGTAGATGGACGGTTCAGCCGAGATCTGGGAGATATTGTTAATGTCCACCACCTTCATATTCCCCGAAACGGTCATCATCAAATTGCCCACGCCGGCCAGGTCCGGAATAAGCTGTTTCTCTCGGATCATACGCCGGATCCGTGTTAAAAAGGAGCGCGCCATCTGTCGAACCCGGAGGAGCCATGTTCCGGGTGAAGGCCTGAGGGGGGCCTGGGTGTCCGCGTGCAACCGGGCCATCAGTGTCTTCAGGTATTCCCCGTCCAGTCTACCCCAGGGATCGATTCTTTCGCCTTTCACATATTCCTGAAGCCCGCACAGGAGCATCTCCCGTCCCGGTCCTCGGGCATAATCCACTAAAAACTCCTCGGATCTGGCCACATGGGCCGGACCCAGGTATTGATCCACCATCCTGACCCGTTTCAACTCTTCCCGGGCCTCCCCAAAATCTTTAAACCGGGTCCTGAAAATCCTCAGCATCCTGATCGGTTCGGCCTTTGGGAACCATCTCACATGGTCGATCATGACCCCCTGTTCCTGGGCCGTGACATCAGCCGGATTCAGTACCTCCATGATATGAGATCTGAGTCCGGTCCGGTAATGTCGCCTGAATAGGAAAGGGACCCGGGTTCGGATGAAATTGAGCTGAACCACGTCCTCGTGTCCCAGTCCGGGACGATCTCTGATGTCCTCGGTCATGCGATTTCACACAGGCAGGCGCCACTTTTGGTCTTAGTCCAGGCACACCGACCGTACAGCCAAAATGAAGGGCAGGGCCTCGATCTTGGACAACACCCCCTCATGGGCCGGTGAATCCATGGTCACCGTACAGATGGCCCGGTCTCCGCCCCGTCCCATGTGGAACTGGGCGATATTGATTCCTTCCTGGGAGAGGATGCTGCCCAGCTCCCCTACCACGCCCACCCGGTCCTCGCTTTCAATGACCAGCATATCCCCTTCCGGGATCACATCCACATAGATCCCCCCCAATCGCACAATGCGGGGATATTTTTTACCGAAAATGGTCCCCCAGATCTGGTTGAGGGGTTCTTCGAGCCCGGGCATTTCCATGCGGATCAGGTTGGTATAATCCCGGGCCTCCTGGGTGATGGTCTCCGACACCGTGATGCCCTTGTCCTTGGCCAGGGCCGGGGCATTCACAAAATTGACCGGTTTGTCCGTATAGGACCCCAAAAACCCCTTGAGGGCGGCATGGGTGAGGACCCGGGTGTCGAAATCCCCCACATAGCCCGAGTAAACCATGTTGATATCATGGGGTTGTCGGACCACATGCCCCAACAAAACCCCCATACGTTCTGCAAGCCCCAGAAAAGGCCCCAGATTTTCCATCATCTCGGTGGGGACCGAAGGAAAATTCACCGCGTGGGTGATCACCCCGTTGAGGAGATACTCCGACATCTGTCTCGCGATCATCTCCGCCACCCGCGTCTGGGCCTCTCCAGTGCTGGCCCCGAGATGGGGGGTAAAAATCATACGAGGGTGCTGCAGGATCGGCAATCCCGGATCCGGCGGCTCCTGGGGGTAGACATCCAAGGCCGCCCCGGCCACGTGCCCGCTTTCCACGGCCTCGTATAAATCCTCCAGATTCACCACCTCACCCCGGGCACAGTTGATGATCCGGACCCCGGGCCTCATCTTGGACAAGGCGGCCTTGCTGATCAGGTTCCTGGTCTCTTCCATCCTGGGGACATGCAGGGTGATGAAGTCGGCCCGGGCCAATAGATCATTCAGGTCCACCAGTTCCACGCCCAACTCGCTCGCCGCTTCCCGGGTTACGTAGGGGTCTGCCCCGATCACCTTCATCTGGAGCCCCAGGCCGCGGGAGGCCACGATCCGGCCGATCTGCCCCAGGCCGATGATGCCCAGGGTCTTTCCCGCGATCTCCACCCCCATGAACCGCTTTTTCTCCCATTTCCCGTCCCGGATGGAGGCGGTGGCCTGGGGAATCCGACGGGCCAGGGCCAGCATCATGGAGACGGCATGTTCGGCAGTGGTCACCGTATTTCCACCCGGCGCATTCATCACCACGATCCCCCGTTGGGTGGCGCCCGCCACATCAATGTTGTCCACACCGATTCCGGCACGACCGATCACCTTGAGCCTGGCCGCCTTTTGAAGGGCAGGACCCTTCACCTTGGTACCACTCCGTACCGCCAGGCCGTCAAATTCATGGATGATCTCTGAGAGGGCCTCGGGATCATTGGTGCGCTTATCAAAGTCCACCACCACTTCGATCTGCCCGGATTCCTCTAAGATCTCCTTTGCCCGCTCGGACATGTTATCCCTGATCATGACCTTGTACATAGGACGCCTCCTTGATTCGAGTGAACGGTTTTCATACCATACCCGGGCCTTAACAGCAAGGGCCATACCAATATCATTCCCTCATTCCCTTCACCCTCCTTGACACACCCATCCGAATATGGGTATAGATAGAGTATATTCTGTTTTGGAAAGGGAGAAATATGATTATTAAGATGATGGAAACCGGCCCCTTAATGGTGAATTGCTACATTGTGGCCGATGAACACACCAAGGAGGCAGCGGTCTTTGATCCCGGCGGGAATGACAGTGAAATCCTCAAAGTCCTGGACGGAGACGGGCTGAAACTCAAATATATCATCAACACCCATACCCACTGGGATCATGTGGGTGGAAACAGGGGCCTTCAAGAGGCCACGGGCGCCCCCATCATGACCCACTGGCGGGAGGCCCCTGAACTTCAGTCTGCGTCCTCTCGGGCCGGCATGTTCGGGAGTTCGGCCGAGAGCTCGGAGGCCACTGATTTTATCAAGGAAGGGGACGTGATTGAGCTGGGATCCATCACCTTTTCAGTCATCGATCTGAGGGGACATTCGCCGGCGGGCTTAGGATTTGTATTTGAAGGGGATCTGGAAATAAACGGCAAGCAGGAGATCCGAAAGCTGGTCATCTGCGGGGATGCGCTCTTTGCCGGAAGCATCGGCCGAACCGACTTTCCGGGCGGAGATATGGAACTGCTGGTCAAAAATATCCGGGAAAAGATCCTCACCCTGCCGGACGACACCTTGATCCTCCCAGGGCACGGGCCCACCACCACCGTGGGTCAGGAGAAGCAATCCAACCCGTTCGTTTCTTGAACCCGTGGATCAATCCCCGAAACCCTGAACCTTGAACGGTTGAACCGTGAACCTTTATTTTTTTCTGTTCATGGCCTCGGATTCTTTGACCAATTCCGCCAAGAGGGCGTTCAATGACCAGTTCTCAGAGATGGGCGTCAGGGTGGCCCAGAGTTGTGGGGGGAGTCCGGCCTGCCGGTATCCCGACATCAGGGTGTGAAGCTCCCGCTGCGTGCAACCGGAAATCACCATGGCCCGCGTCAGGTTCGAGGGCGTTCCCGTCCCAGTGCCATGGGGCAGCGCAAAGATCTCTTTCAGGGTCTGTTCTTGTATCTGCTCCGAGGCAAAACACACGGCCGTTTCCATGCCCAACACCTGTTCCAGGAATTGGGTCAAGGGGGTGTGCTCTTCAGGCGGATAGCCGCAGGCAATCAGCCCCCGGGGTCCGTACATCCGTTCATCGGTGGCCTCCACCTTACTGAAAGTACTGTTACTCATAATTTCTCCCTACCGAACCGGCTTCGGCATCCATAACGTACCGGTCTGATCCGGATGCCTGTCTTCATAATCAGCAGCGGTCCAACAACTCCCTATCAGGAAATTAGGTCTCTGTCTGTTGCGCCCCATACCCCTTCCGAATATCAGAGACGATTTCCAAGATTTCATCGGCGTATGCCTGGGGGGCCAGCACCACTCCCCACCCTTTCTGGGTCTGAAACAGACCGTCAAAAGCGGTGTCGTGGTAGGACCTGAGGCGGTAGGGAATCCCCCGCTCTTTCAAAATCGATTCCAACAGCTGGGCCTCAAATTCATTATCCAGGGTGACCAGCTTCTCATAGTCCGCAGTGGGCGTCATCATCCACCTCCGGGAGCAACAGGACCAGGATGGTCAGGTTATCGCTGCCATGTCTGACCTCCAGGACTTCCTGTTTTAAGCGTTGCACCAAATCTTGGGGATCCAAACAGTCTCGGGCCATTCGGGCCACCTCTTCGTTATGCATGACGTCAAACAGGCCATCACAGGCGGCCAGCAGATAGAGCTCTTGCCCTTGAATCCGGTATTGCCGGGTATAGGGCGTGGGGATAATCCCCACGTCCCGGAAAAAGGCATCGCCCAGGCTACGGGTGGGCATCAGGCCCGAAAAACCCTTCATGACATAGGGGTCGTTTATCTTCCCCCCTGCCCGGGCTATACGCCGTCTTTCGTGGGGGTTGTCCAGCCGATGGTCCTCGGTCAATTGGACCACTTGATGTTGGGAAATCATGAGGGCCCTCGAATCTCCCGCATTGGCTACGGTCAGCTCATTGCCGCGGACAAAGAACGTCACGGCGGTGGCCCCTGAGTCCTGATATTTCAGTATATCGGAAATGGCCTCATATGCGCCTTTGAAGGCTGCCTCAGGTTCCTGGTCCCTCTCAAGCAGACCTAAAAATCGCTGATGTAGGTGCCGGGCGGCATGTTCTGCAGCCATATACCCGCTGTGGCCATCGTAGACCCCCCCGAAAACCCATCCCTTGTGTCCAAAATCAAGATCCAGGAAATGGGCATCTTCCATGGACCAACGCCGCCCCTGTTCGGAGATAACTGCTGCCTGCATCATAGCCTCGTAAATTATCCTAACAGACCTACTATTGGCTATCAAATACTATTTTTCAGAACAAGGCCGCCGTCTCTTGACAACAGGCCTTTGACACACTAAGGTGATGGCATCTCCTAATGGATCATGATAATCCCTAATGCGCTCTAATACCCCTATTTTGTTCACCTTCCGCTTCCCCCTGATCCCCCGTTTTCCATTGCTGTGTTGTCTTTTAGGGTGCCTGGCCCTCTCTTTCGGGGTGGTTCCGGCCAAGGGGCTTGCCGAAAAACCCCTGACCTATACGGTCAAGAAGGGAGATACCCTGAGCGAGATTGCCCTGCGATTTCAGGTTTCGGTTGCCCAGGTGCGCCAATGGAACAGGCTTTCCAATGATACCATTTTCCGGGGACAGCAGCTACAACTCTGGCCCAGTGGCGGACCCGCCGGGTATGTGGTCAAAACCGGCGACACCCTGTCTGAAATCGCCCTGCGGTTTCATGTGGACGTGGCAACCCTGCGCCGCTTAAATACCATTTCCCGGGACCGAATCTATCCGGGACAGCGAATCAGGCTTCAGGCCGTGTCTCCAAAAACGGACCGGCCTCAGACCTATCGGGTCAAAAAAGGCGACACCCTCTGGGATATCGCAGGACTGTTCGACCTGAGTGTTCCAGAGTTAAAGGCACTGAACCACGTGCAAGGGGACAACATCGTTCCGGGTCAACTGCTGGTCATAGAAGAGCCCTCAGTCGACACCCCGGGGGTAGAAAATCAATTCGAATATGTGGTCCAAAAAGGGGACACCCTGTCCGCCATTGCCCTGAAATACAATGTGAGCCCCGGACTCATATCCCAATTGAATGACCTCAAAGGGGACCGAATCTATCCCGGAGACACGTTGCAGCTTCAACCCTCATCCTTAGAAGAAGCCGCACACATGGTGCGCGCCGGGGACACCCTGTCTGCCATTGCCCTGAAATACCAGATCCCGGTAGCGGAGCTCATGGACATCAACGGACTGACCACCAGTCGAATCCACGTGGGCCAAAAGCTTCGACTCAAGTCGGCATCCAGTCAAACCCATGTGGTGGAGCGGGGAGACGCACTGTGGGAAATCGCTTCGGCCTATGGTATGAGCGTAAATGAGTTAAAGGCCTTAAACGGCCTGACCTCGGATTTAATCTATCCCGGCCAGGAATTACGTCTTGCGGTGAAGGCCCCGGCCTACAGAGGAACCTACACGGTTAAACCCGGCGATTACCTGGACAGGATCGCGCGACTGCACCAGATGAGTGTCAAGGAACTCAAGGAGGTCAACGGTCTTCGCACCTCCGTGATCCATCCCGGAGATACGTTGAGGGTGCGGGCCTTGCTGAAAAAGGAGGTGAAATGGGGCCAAACCCGGCCCTTGGACTGGGAAGACCTTTTGCCTTCAGCCAAGGAAACCCGGCAGATCCGGGCCAAAAACGGACCCTATTATGCGTTCTGTCCAAAGGCCCAGCGTCAAACCCGGGCCGACTATTATGAAGGACCCCGGGGGACCCCCCTTGGAAACTACCGGCGGGCGAAAAAATTATGGCGGGGTTTTGAAGAAAAGGTTTCCCGTCTCCCTCCCATTAGTCCAACGCTGAAAGGTTGGCACTTTGTGCTGGATCCGGGACACGGGGGCCTGGATCCGGGGGCCATTGTCAGGGCCCTGGACGGCAACGGCAAGGCCGTGTATGTGGTGGAAGACGAATATGTCTATGATGTGGCCCTGCGGGTGTATATCCTGCTGCGACGTCATGGGGCCCAAGTGACCCTGACCCTGCTCAGCCCCAACCATCTGCTCCGCCATTCAGATCCCCCGCGCATGACCTTTGTAAATGAAAAAAACGAGGTATACAACAGCTACCCTCTCAACAAAACCAACAAGTGGCGATGCTGGCCGAGTGGGGGTCGTAACGGAAACCTGTACCATCGGGTCAAGATTGCCCGACAGGCCTTTCAGGGGGTCCCCAAAAACCGCCGCGTGTTTCTATCCTTGCATGCGGACATCGAATCGTACTCTCCTGACGCCGCACAGCTCCTCTATTACAAGAGCAGGACCCGGCAAGATGCGCGTTCCAAGGCCTTTGCCAAACAACTGCTCCCCGCTCTGGGGGCCGGTGCCCATATTCGGGGGCGCAACCTGGCCGTGCTCCGGGATAACCCGGCGTATGTCAGTGCACTCATAGAAATCCGCAACCTCGCCTACACCGACCATGCCTGGGCCTTACGATTTGAAGAACTGCGCCAGCGGGACGCCCAGAAGATCGTCAAGGGGCTACTGGATTATGTGAAACACACCCGGTCTTCGTAGGAAGTG
>JAIPDZ010000198.1 GCA_021737425.1 Deltaproteobacteria bacterium | reverse complement strand
CCGCAAACCGGACCTGCCGCCCCCTGGGGATCGGTGGCCCGGGGTACGGATGCCTATTTTAAGATGATCAATGCGGAAGGCGGGATCCACGGCCGCAAGCTGATCCATCACATGTTTGATGATGCCTACAACCCGGCCAAGACCAAGGCCGGGGTCAAGGAACTCCAGGAAGGCGTCGGCATGTTTGCCTGGGTAAGCGGGGTGGGTACGGCCTGCGGCCTTTCCGTGAAGGACTATCTGATGGAGCGGAAGATCCCCTGGGTGGGGCCTTCCGCAGGTTCCCTTCACTGGATTATGCCGCCGGAAAAATATCTCTTTGCCGTGTATCCCCTGTATTATATCGAGGCCAAGGCCCTGTGCCGGTATGCAGTAAAGGAGATGGGCAAGAAACGGGTCGCCATTGCCTATCAGAACGATGATTACGGTAAAAACGGGCTGAAAGGGGCGGCTGAGGAGCTGGAAAAGCACGGGCTTGAATTGGTGGCGAAAGTGCCGGTGGAAAAGGCGGATACCGACATGAAACCCCACGTCATGCAGCTGAAAAAGGCAGATGCGGATGTGGTCCTGTTGTGGGTGACCCCGGTTCATGCGGTTCGTATCGTGGGGACCGGCAGGGCCATGAAGTTCGCCCCCCAGTGGATGAGCACCAGTACCTGCTCGGATTTTCCGCTCATGTATAAGATCAGCAAGGGCCTGTGGAAGGGGGTTATCGCCGCCACATTCGGTGAACTGCCCAATTCCGACAATGCCCTGTTGCAGAAGTACAAAAAGGACGCTTACGGAAAATTTGCCGCCAAGGACGAGAGATGGGGTCTCTTTTTCTATGCGGGAATCCTCTTCTCAGAGCCGCTGGTGGAAGGGATCAAGCGGTGTGGAAGGGACCTGACCCGGGAGCGGTTGGTTACCGAGATGGAAGGGATCAAGGATTTCAAAGGGATCGGCGGTAAGATCAGTTATGCCCCCCTGGATCTGGACGAGCCGTATGAGTGCCGTCAGGGACAAAAGGAGGTTTTCCTGGTCAAATGCCTGGAAAACGGAAAATATGAAAAACTCACCGACTGGATGGCCATTCGTTGAGAAGACGTTTCGATTTCCTCGTCTCTTCCTAACAGAGGTGGAGACGAGGGACCGCAATTACCCCTTTCACGGATGTGAGAGCATCTGCAGATTATGACTTTTTTTAAAGTAGAGCACCTGTCCATATCCTTTGGGGGCTTAGAAGCCCTTAGAGATATCAATTTCGAGGTGGAAAAGGGGTCCATTTTCGCCATCATCGGCCCCAACGGCGCGGGCAAGACCACCCTCTTCAACTGCATCAACGGCATCTACCGGCCCAATGCCGGGCGGATTCTTTTCAAGGATCAGGAAATCCAGAGGAAGAAACCGG
The DNA here is from genome assembly GCA_021737425.1 of Deltaproteobacteria bacterium. GTDB lineage: Bacteria > Desulfobacterota > DSM-4660 > Desulfatiglandales > Desulfatiglandaceae > JAIPDZ01. The sequence goes on along the minus strand of JAIPDZ010000198.1, from coordinate 6,974 downwards.
ACCGGGTGGCCAAGCTGGGGATCGCCCGGACGTTTCAAAATATCGAGTTGTTTTCCCATATGAGCACCATGGAAAACCTGATGGCCGGAAGGCACAATCATATCCGGACCGGCCTCTTCCGGGGGGCGTTTATGTGGGGGAGGCACTCTTTTGCCGGACGAGAGGAAATCAAACACAGGGAGAAGGTGGAGGAAATCATCGATCTGCTGGATTTGCAATCGGTACGGAACAGTCTTGTGGGCGGGCTTCCCTATGGGACCCAAAAACAGGTGGAACTGGGCCGGGCCCTGGCCCTGGAGCCGGAACTGCTGCTGTTGGACGAGCCGTGTGCGGGGATGAATTCCGAAGAAAAGCAGGACATGATATTCTGGGTCAAAGATATCCAGGATGAATTGGGAATTACCATCCTCCTCATTGAACACGATATGAAGATGGTGATGGATATCTCGGAAAGGATACTGGTCATCAACTTCGGAAAACCCATTACAGAAGGGGCCCCGGAAGAAGTGCAAAGTAACCGGGAGGTCCTGGAGGCCTACCTGGGAGAGGATTAGACCATTGGCCGGGATGCTGGAAATAAAGAATATCGAGACCTTCTATACCCTCATTTATGCCTTACGAGGGGTCTCCCTTTCCGTGGATGAAGGGACCGTGACCGCTATCCTCGGCAATAACGGGGCCGGGAAATCGACCATTTTAAAGACGGTGATGGGCCTTTTGGAAGACCAGCCGGACAAAGGCACCATCGAGTTTATGGGAAAGCGCATCGACGGCAAAGACCCCGAGGTGATTGTGCGACTGGGAATTGCCTATGTGCCTGAGGGACGGGAGGTCTTTGAAGAGTTGAGTGTCAGAGAGAATCTGATGATGGGGGCCTATATCCGAAGGGACCGGGCTAAGGTAAAAGAGGATTTTGAACAGGTATATGAATACTTCCCGGTCCTCAGGCAGCGGGCGAATCAGTGGGCCGGGACCCTGTCCGGCGGGGAACAGCAGATGCTGGCCATTGGCCGGGCCCTCATGAACCGGCCCAACCTGCTCTTTTTGGATGAGCCTTCCCTGGGCCTGTCACCCATACTGGTTAAGGAGATCTTCCATATCATCACCGCCATCAATGAGCGGGGGGTGACCATCCTGCTGGTGGAACAAAATGCCCGAATGGCCCTGAGCATATCCGAGTTCGGGCTCATTTTGGAAAACGGTCGGTTTGTGATGAAGGGAAAGTCCAAGGATCTCATGGAAGACCAGGATGTGAAAGAATTTTATATGGGGATCCGGTCAGAGGAATCGGCCAAAGGATTTCAGAGATGGAAGCGAAAAAAACGGTGGAGATAAACAGCTGATGCGCGTTGAAACCGTCCCCGAGAGGTTCAGAAAAACGGTGGCGAAATATGGTGACCGTGTGGCCATGCGAAAGAAGGAGTACGGCCTCTGGCACGATATCACCTGGAATCAATACTATCAATTGACCAAGCAGGTGGCCACGGCCCTCATGTCCATGGGGCTTAAAAAGGGCGATTCTGTTTCCATCATCGGCGACAACTGTCCGGAATGGGTGACCGTAGACCTGGCGGTTCAGTGCGCCGGGGGCGTTGCCGTGGGGGTCTATTCCACCAATGCCTGGCCCCAGGTGGAATATGTGATCGAGGATTCAGACTCCAAATTCTTCTTTGTGGAAAATGAGGAGCAGTTGGATAAATGGCTCCATTTCAGGGATAAGGTCCCCCATCTCAAAAAGGTCATTGTGTGGGATCTGGAGGGGTTGAGGGACTTCGAGGACCCCATGGTTATGACCTATGATGCGTTGCTGGACCTGGGGAAAAGGGAGATGGAAAAGGATGGAGACCGGTTCGAGAGGCGTATGGATCAGGTGGACTCGGAGGATGTCTCCATGCTGATCTACACCTCCGGGACCACCGGGCCGCCCAAGGGGGCCATGCTCAGCCATAAAAACCTTATGTGGATGGGAAAGGCCATCACCTCTGAAAACCCCATGTACGATACGGACGAGGTCCTCTCTTTTCTGCCCCTGTGCCATGTGTTTGAACAGCTTTTCTCGGTGATGGGGCACATTACCCACGGATACACGGTCAATTTTATCGAAAACTTGGACACGGTCACCGACAACATGATCGAAGTCTCCCCCACAGTGGGGTATGCGGTCCCCCGAATCTGGGAGAAATACCTCTCTGCGGTCCATATTCGCATGTCGGATGCCACCTGGTTCAAGAAGCTGGTTTTCGGTGCGGCCCTCAAGATCGGGATGAAGCGGGCCACCCTCATGATGAATTTCAAGCCTGTCCCCTTTTATATGGAATTTCTGTACAAGCTGGCCTACTTCATGGTGTTCAGAAAGTTGAAGGAACGGCTGGGATTCGAGCGTATGCGGATCGCCTATTCCGGGGCGGCGCCCATCTCTCCGGACGTGCTTCACTTCTTTCAATCCATCGGGGTGAACCTGGTGGAGGGGTACGGCCAGACCGAGGGGACCGGGGTCACCTGTGTCTCCAGGGTGGGGCGGGTCAAGTTCGGTACCGTAGGCCCGCCCATTACCGGGACCGAGATCCGGATCGCAGAGGATGGGGAGATCCTGGTGAAATCCCCGAGCGTGTTTAAGGGGTACTATGGAAATCCCGAGGCTACGGAGGAAACCATTCAGGACGGGTGGCTCTATTCAGGGGACGTGGGGGAGATCGACGAGGACGGATATCTCAGGATTACGGACCGGAAAAAGGACATTATTGTTACGGCCGGGGGTAAGAACATCACGCCCCAGTATATCGAGAACAAACTGAAATTCAGCCCCTACATAAACGATGCCGTGATCATCGGAGATCAGCGGAAATTTATCAGCGCCTTGATCATGATCGACGAGGACAATGTGGTCAAGTACGCCCAGGATCACAAAGTGCAGTTTTCCACCTACAAGGATTTGACCCGGAGTCCTGAGATCAACGCCCTCATCCAGGGAGAGGTGAATAAGGTGAACGATACCCTGGCTCGCGTGGAACAGGTCAAGAAATTTACCATCCTCCCCAAAAAGCTTTACGAGGAAGACGGGGAGGTTACCCCCACCATGAAGGTCAAGCGCAACTACGTGAACGAGGCCTTCGGCGACCTCATTGAGGCCATGTATAAGCCCAGGAAGGTTTAACGGTCAGGATAAAGATTGAATCCCGCTTGAGTGAGCAGCGCCTTTACCCGATCCAGATTTTGTTCAATCTCCAAAGGTGTCAATTCGAGGGTCATGGTCCCGCCATACCCCGCCTGATACAACCTGTGAAAAATCTCATCAAAATCGAGAGTACCCTGACCTACAGGGAGGTGCAGATCGTCTTCAGGCGAGTCCCCTCCCCGGTTGTCATGGATATGAATGTGTTTGATCCGGTCCAAAAACCGGTCGATTAGGTCGGGGGCGTTGTTCTGTTTGGTGAGAAGCTGGGCATGCCCCACATCCAGGGTCATGTACAGCCGGGGCAAGGCTGCAAACGCCTCTGTGAGGTGGTCCGCGGTCTCGCTCAGGTTTTCAATACACAGGGTGATCCCGGCGTCGTCGCTTTTTTTGAGGAGGCCCTTGAGGAGTTTTAGTTTGTGGGCGATGACATTCGGGGTGACGAAGCGAGGATCCAGCCACAGGTGGAAGGTGAGACAGCGCATCTGGAGTGCGGGCATAAGGGAAAGGACCTGGTGCAGCTGGGGGAAATAGCGGGTTTCCAGGGACTGGACGTCGTTGGGATCTCCCTCTTTGGGGCCATGGCACAGGTAGTACAGCCCCAGTTCATCCCTGAGTCGTTGATAAAGGGATACGTGAGCCCGGAATTGATCTGGATGCGCAATGGGGACCTCTGCAAATGAGAGTCCCAACCCATGCAAAAGGCGCACGTCATCCGGACTGCGGGCTGTACCGCCCAGATCAATTTGCCGTGTGTCCATGAGCCCGGGCGCCCCTCTCAATGGGTAAACTTCCCGTTTTCGTAGATGATCCGTTTTTCTCCTGAGGAGAGATAGGCGGTTACCCGTTTTTTTTCCGTATTCACCAGGTCCCAGTGGAGTGCGGAATCATTGAATCCCAGCTTCTTTTTCATTTTCTGGGTCAATGTGGCCGGGTCCCCTTCATAGGTATCTGTATAGGACATGCCCACGGCCACGTGACAGTTGCCATACCGGCCCCCATAATTTTCATCATAAAGCGTGCTGGCCATGAACCGGTTTATCTTGGAAAACCGGGTGTCCGTAAGGGAGAACTCTCCCAGTCGTCGCGCCCCCGGGTCCATGTGGATCTGTTTTTCCAGAAAATCTTTTCCCTTTTTGGCGGCGGCCTTTACCACAGACCCGCGCTCGAAGGTGAGTTTTACCCCTTCCACATAGTTGCCGCTTCGATAGGAGGGCTGATCCGCATAGTAGGTCCCCCTGGTCCCCCGCCAGTCCGGGGAGAGAAACAACTCAAAACTGGGGATATTATGCCCTGAAACCCCCAGCCACCTCCGCTGATCCCCGATTTTGATCATCAGATCCGTATGTTCCGATTCCACATGACAATGGGTCATATCCAAACGGTTGAGCCATTTCTTAAGGGTGACGGCCTTTTGATGGACCTGTTTCCATTCCCGGACCGGATCGGTCTTATTCAGATAACAGGCCTTAATGACCTGGTTGGTGTACTGGCGCAAGGAGAGTCCGGCGCTTTTGGCCAGGGCCTCGGTCGGCACCATACAGAGGGTCCATCCCAGTTCGCCGGTCTCCTCCCTCCTGCGCATGATGTCCCTGAGCGGCTTTTTGGCCACTGCGGCCTTGCCGATGCGTTGGGGATCAACATGTCTAAGGTGGGTCAAGGATTCAGGGGCATAGAGAAAGATCCTCCCGTTGAGGTGTTCACACAGATCCTTTTCCCATGATCCCAGGAATACAAGTTGCTTGTTATTGGCCTTTCGGTAGAAGTTTTGCTCCATGGTGGAGGTCGTCCCGGACCGCATTACCGGATGTACTCCCATGTCCAGGAGCCTTTCATGCAGGAATTCAGCCAGTGGTACGGCCAGGGGGTCAAATTGGACCAGGACAACGTCCCCCCGCTTAAAGGCCCGGTTTCTGGCGGTCTTGAGCCCCCACAACAGGACATCGGCATACCTATTCAGCTGTGTTTTGGTGAGCATACGCTTTCCTCCTTATGATTTCCTACGCTTCTTCATTTGTACCCAATACTTATCCCTTAGACGGCGAGCGTATCGGTTCGAACCCTTCAGATCGTCAGATGGAAGGTGAGCTCCTTTTTCGGTAGCTGAGACCGGATGGTATGATTGTCGAAGAATCCCAGCCCCAGGATACGATTCGTGCCGTACGTCAGAATTACATACCCCTTGTCCAGTGGAAGATCAACCGGAATCACCTCTCCATCCACTAAGGCGCCGAGCTGGTCCGCACCTACCTCGTAGACCCCCCTGGTGGCGTGGTGTCCGAAACCTTGAATGAAGCGGGTGGTGGGTTTGATGAAATTCCCCACCCTCTGAAACGCCCGTAACCCGGCTTTGGATATTTTCAACCGGGATGCATACGCCAGTTGGGGGCTGTTGTGTATCAGAAACCAGGCGCTTTTCCTTCGAAAAAAGAGATAGTCATCCAACACCTGAGAAGGGATCCCGAACCGATTGTACAGGTAATCGAGCAGGCGTTCTCTTTCATCATTCCCTGACAATTCTGGCCATGAAGAATCCCACAGAATTGATTCGATGGGGATAGAATCGCGCAGCCTGGATGAGTCGTTTGTCATAGCACTGATCTTTCCACTTTAAAATCCCCGGTTCAAAAGGGGCTGTGATAGGAATGGGGCACAGAGTGGCCGGCCTTTCCTGAAGGAGGTGATTCACCACGGATTCGTTTTCATCCGGATTGTATGTGCAGGTGGAATATAGCATTTCCCCCCCTTGGGTTAACAGGTCAAATCCCCTGAGGATGATTCTTCGCTGCACATCCTCTAATTTCACCAGGCCTTTGTGCTCCCGGAAGCCGACACCTGCTTTGGTCTCCCTGAAGCGGCCTTCACCGGAACAAGGGACGTCGGCCAGTACATAGTCGAAGCGCTGGTGCATGGGAAACTGCTGGGCCTGATATCCGGTGATCAACGCATTGAACACGCCCAGCCTGGACAGGGTGTGGCCCAGGGCCGTATGTCGGGTGGTGTACAGGTCGTTGGCAATTACCAGCCCGGTGTTGTCCATAAGCTCGGCACAGTGTGCACTCTTCCCGCCCGGGGCCGCGCACATATCCAAGAGATAGGCCCCCGGATGCGGGGAAAGCGCAATACCGGCAAGGCAGGAGGTCAGGGCCTGGGGGTGAATATACCCCAGGTAGTACTCCAGGAGGTTCCCCGGGGATGCCAATCCCGGCGCCGCATAAAGGGTGTCATAGGGATCCAGGACTGGTTTTACGGGTATGCCCTTTTCCGCCAGCAGCCGCTCCAGCCTTTCGGGAGTAATCCGGAGTCGGTTGACTCTCAGGTGCACGGGCAGGGGGGTATGGAGGCTTTCCTGAAAGCGGGGAAAATCAGGGATGATGGCGTGATACTGTTCAAAAAAGGACATGGGTCCTCCCGGGGTTTCACAGCGTTCAGTCCTGGAAACTGGACAAGGGGCATTACCGTAGCGTGTCGAAATAACGACCCGTGAGCGAAGACCCCCTCATTGCCTGTAACCCCGTTTCATAGGCCTACACTGTTACGACAAGGGTGCAGTCTACGCTGAACGGAATTTCATTTCAAGATCCGCTTGAAAAGAGATCCCGAGGGCGTTAGATTCTGGGTTTATACCTTCTACGCAAAAGGCGAAGATCTATTGTTGAAGTTAACCCTAACATTGCATAAAGCTTCGGCCCAAAACCGCTTCGCTCGCTCTATATCAGGCCATCAAGGAACGCTGATCCATTTTCAAGACTTTACCGTATGTTTAATACGCTTTCACCCTTTCAAATGGCCCATCGTCCCT
>JAIPDZ010000197.1:5000-8368 GCA_021737425.1 Deltaproteobacteria bacterium | reverse complement strand
AGGTCTACACTCTGGATGAAGCTGTCCAGGAGGCGTTGACCAATAACTGGAGACTGAGGGCAATAAAGGAAAAGATCCATCAGTCCACATACGTAAAAAATCAGGCCAGGGCCGACTTCCTGCCCAAATTGAGTACATCGTACGGGTATCTGAGATATGGGTCGCGCAGGACCAGCGAAATCCAGGGAAGGACCTATGAGGTGGGCAGTTTGAATAATTATGAGTGGAGAGGGACCGTCACCCAGCCTATATTTACGGGGTTTGCCTTGATCAGCGCATACAGGCTGGCCGAACTGGGTATCGATGAGTCAGCACTGGAAGTTGAATTGGAGAAACTGGATCTGGCCCTCCGGGTAAAAGAGGCCTACTTTAACATCCTTACCGCCGATATGGCCGTGGAAACCGCCCAAAAGGCATACGAGGCACTGCAGTCCCATGCCGATGTGGCCCGCAATTTCTACAAGGTGGGGATGATCCCCATCAATGATCTCCTCCAGTCCGAGGTGGAGGCAGGTAATGCCAAGCATGATTTGACCAAGGCACGGAATGACGCCCGCCTGGCCCGGGCCAATTTCAATGCCATCCTGTCCAGGCCGGTGAGCGCCGAGGTGGACGTGGTGGACATCAAGGTCCACCATCCCCGGTCCGGGGATTTTCAAGAATATCTGGAAAAGGCGCTCAAAACCCGGCCGGAAATAAAGATCATCGAAAACAATCTGCTTCAGACAGAACAGATAATCACATACACCGAAAGTCAAAACTACCCAGAAGTGGCCTTTAAATGGGAGTATATCAAAGAAGGGGACACGCTGTCCGTGTCCGGTGGGAGCGGTCTCGAAGCGAGCAACTGGGAGGCCAGCGTCGGGCTGACCTGGACCCTCTGGGAATGGGGAAAGACCTACTATGCAGTCAAGGAACAGGAAAGCATCCAGAACGAGTTGTTAAAAACCAAAATGGAACTGGAAGAAAACATTGAGCTTCAGATCAAGGATGCGGTGCTGAATATACAGACGGCAGAGGCGAATATCCCGATTACGCGCAAGGCGGTGGAACAGGGTGAGGAAAACCTGAGGGTGAGCCAGGAACGGTACAAGGCCCAGGTAACCACCTCTACGGAAGTTCTGGATGCCCAGAGATACCTGACCAGTGCACGGGTCTTTCACTTCAACGCCCTCTTTCAGTACCATTTGGCCAGGGCCAACCTGGAGAGGGCTATGGGAGAATATTAACGCCTGAGACGATCTCCCCGGCTTTTGAAGAACCCTGCAGCGAGCTGCAGGGAATCTCCCAAATGTAAGGGAACCGGGGGACCACCCAAAGGGTGGGGTGTCGGCGCAAAGCGCGGACAAATTTGACCATTTTTTATTTCGCTCGCTAACCCCGCTGCAAGCAGCGGGGAATGCGCTCGCTGAGCATTTTCAAAGTTTTTTTCTTTTTAGACTTGAGCCGCATAGCCAAAGGACTTATAAGAAAGAGGGGACGGCGCTGGATCGCACCTAATTGGTCCACGTTGCCCAAACATAAACAGAATATCGAACCAGTCTAAGGAGTGAAACATGTCAGTCTCCAAAAGAAGCTCTCGTGCAAACGTGATCCTGATCCTGTTGTTTGCGGGGGCGCTCCTATTTTTGTTCAACGGCAAAAGTGCCCAGGTGAAAGCCGATACCGATGAAGTCTATGAAAACATCGATATCTTTACTGAAGTCCTCAGGCAGGTGGAGAAGAACTATGTGGAGCCTCAGGACCCCAAGGCCTTGATTCAGGGTGCCATAAAGGGGATGGTCCGGGAGCTTGATCCTCACTCGTCCTTTTTGACCAAAGAAGAGCATGAGGAGTTGATGGTGGAAACAAAAGGCGAGTTTTCAGGCATCGGCATCGAAATTACCATAAAGGATCGGATCCTGACCGTGGTATCCCCCATAGAGGGCACTCCTGCGGACAAGGCAGGCATTCAGCCCGGTGACAAGATTGTCAAAGTGGAGGGCGAGTCCACCCAGGATATGAGCCTGCTGGACGCGGTCAAGCAGATCCGAGGACCCGAGGGAACAGATGTCAAACTGACCATTATCCGTAAAGGGGTTGATAAGCCCATGGAATTCACCATCACCCGTGGGGTCATTCCCATAAGGAGTGTAAAACACCATACGCTTACCCCCGACATCGGCTATGTTCGGATTGCCAGCTTTCAAAGTGATACAGCAGAGGATGTTTCGTCCGCGCTTGAGGAACTGGAGAAAGAAGGACGGGTAAAAGGCCTTGTCATCGATCTCAGAAACAACCCGGGCGGCCTCCTCTCCCAGGCCATTGAGGTCTCGGATCTTTTCGTGGATTCAGGGATTATCGTTTCCACCAAGGGGCGGGGAAACGGCCACAATATCAAGGCCACCGCCCATAAAAATAAGCATTCGCGGGAGTATCCCATTATCGTATTGGTCAACGGAGGGAGTGCCAGCGCGGCCGAGATTGTGGCCGGGGCCCTGCAGGATAATAAACGGGCACTGATTTTGGGGACCCGGACCTTTGGAAAAGGCTCGGTACAAACCATTTTGCCCTTGTCAGACGGATCAGGGCTACGCTTGACCACGGCCAGGTATTATACGCCCAGCGGAAGATCAATCCAATCCAGCGGGATTATGCCGGATATCGAGATCCCTTTTCAGCCGCCGGAAAAAGATTCAAAAAAACAATCCCCCCGGTTTATCAGAGAGGAAAATCTGAAAGGCCATATGGTGGATGAAGACAACGAGACAAAAGAGACCCAAGCCGAGAACCTGACGGATTCCGATGAAAAGGTCAAGGCACTGCTGGAAAAGGACAATCAGGTTCGACAGACATTACACTTGTTAAAGAGCTGGGATATATTTTCACAGTCCAAGAACGGGTCTTGACATAGGGGCGGACCGGCGGGGTATGAATGAAACGGAAGCGGTCCCGGGTTTTTCTCCTCTATGGGCTGGTGCTCATGCTGGGGGGGCTCTTTTCTCTGACCCTGTATTTCTTCATTTTGAAGCCCCCGGGATCAGTGACAGCCCCTGGCCGGGAGAAACGATTCAGCCCTGAAAGGCCGGACAAGAGGGAGGTTCCAAGACCCAGGCCTTTTATGCCGGACCCTGCGAGGCCCAAGGTCGCTATTATCATAGACGATTTGGGGTATGACCTTAAGGTGGCCAAGGCATTTATGCGCATGGAACTCCCCGTGACCCTTTCTATACTTCCCCTGGCGCCGTTTACGAAAAATATCGCGCATGAGGCCAAAATGAGGGGGTTGGAGATTCTGCTCCATCAACCCATGGAGCCTGGGGGTTATCCCCGGGTGGATCCTGGACCCGGGGCATTGCTTCTCTCCATGTCTCCGATTCAAATCGTGG
>JAIPDZ010000196.1 GCA_021737425.1 Deltaproteobacteria bacterium | reverse complement strand
AAATTCAATTAGATCATGTCGTCACCCCGGCGAAAGCCGGGGTCCAGATGTAGTTGAAAAAACTGGATTCCGGGTCACGCCCGGAATGACGAATGTGGGACCCTGCAGAAATAATGAAAGCCTTAAGTTAATGACATTGGGTTTAGACTCTTAGATTGAAACTTCTATGCAAAAAGCGAAGATGTTTTGTTGAGGTTAACGCCTTTGAATCATTAGCGATAAAGGTGTCAGGTTTCGGGTGTCAGGGTTTATTGTTTGCTGAAACCTGAAACCCGGAAACACTGGCCACTGATTTGGTTGCGGCCGTAGGCCTGCATTGGGTATGGGTCCCCATTCGGGTGGGGAGCATAAAAATATCCACAGCCCCTGTCAATATTTTTTGGCCCGCAGGAGCCCCCGCCGGAGGTATGGCCCCCATCACCCAATAAGGCTTGAATCTGTGCGCCAAATCCGTTAGTAAATTCCCAGGGAAGGACCCGATTTCCCCGGGTCCGGCATTATCATGGCCTCAAGATGCTTTTTTCCAGCGGCCCGGCGCCTCTTTTGGGAAGGACACCATGACAGAAACTGAAATCGAGCGGCTTACCCGGGAGTTGAAGATTTGCGAGGATCGATACCGGTCCCTTATGGAAACCTCTGTGGATGCCATTGTCACCACGGACGACCGGGACAGAATCCTGACCTGGAATAAGGGGGCCCAACATCTATTCGGGCACGGTCCGGAAATCGTGGGCCAACCCGTGGAACGGATCATTCCTGAGCGGTACCGAAAGGCCCATCAGGACGGGATGAAACGGTTTCTTAAGACCGGCCGAAAACAGATTATCGGTCAGACCGTGGAGTTACAGGCCCTTCGAAAGGACGGTACCGAGGTCCCTGTGGAGCTCTCCCTCTCCACCTGGAAAGGAGACGGCAGACCCATTTTCGGGGCTATTATTCGAGATATCTCCGCCCGCAAGCAGGTGGAGCGGATGCGGGAAAATGTGGAGCGGATGATGCGGCATGATCTCCGCTCCCCCCTCATCGGTATTGCCGGTCTAACCCGGATCCTCCATAAGGAGCCCGGGCTTACTCCAAAGCAGCAAAAAACCCTTGACCTCATCCAAAGCCTGGCAGAAAAGACCCTCAAACACATCGACCGAAGCCGGGACCTCTTTCAGATGGAACAGGGGGTGTACCAGCTGTCCCCCAAGCCGGCGGACCTGGTAAGGATCCTGAAGGCCGTGGCGGCGGAACTGGACCCCCTCCTTCAGAAGAAGGGGATCCGGACCGAGCTGAAACTATCCGGAAAAACGGTCCACTGGGATGCCGCCTATGAAGTGCAGGGCGATGAAGGGTTGCTCGAAATGCTGTTTGCCAATCTGCTCAAAAACGCCATTGAGGCATCCCCCGACAAGGAAACCGTGCACATCGCCATCACCTCAAGAGAGAAAGACGGGAAACCCTATCACCATATCGACATCCACAACCAAGGGGCCATTCCCCAGGATATTCGGCCGGTATTTTTCGATCCCTATACCACCAGCGGTAAGAGGGGGGGCAGCGGCTTGGGCACACACTGTGCGCTCCTGGTGGTGAGAAACCATCAGGGGGACATCCATTTTACCACCTCTGAAAAGGAAGGGACCCACATGGTGGTGGAGCTGCCCCATGAAATCCCAACAGGCCCATAGCATGGGCATCCCCTGGGATGCGGTGGCCCACAACATGGCCCGGCTGAAACAAGGACAATCTCTCAAAAATACGGTTACGCCCCGGGGAGGATGGGGAGGGAACCGATCCAAGCATCTCCTTGACAAATCCCTCAGTTGTATGTATCCGTTAATCATATTCAGCACCCACCTTAGATCCAGAAGGAGAACCCAAATGACAGGCAAAAAGAAAAACACAAAAACGGTGTCTCGTTTAATGGTATGTCTGTTGGTCGCTTCGGTCTTTTTCATCTCGATCCTGCCGGCACGGGCAGAGGAGGATATCAAACCGCAGATCCTGGTGGATCAGGCCCTGGTGACATTGAACAATTTCCAGAAGCAGCCGGACATGGACTGGTTTACGGATCATCTCAAGGATTCCAAAGGGGTTTTTATTGTGCCGCAACTGTTGAAGGCCGGGTTTATCTTTGGGGGTTCCGGCGGAAGAGGCGTGGTGCTGGTGCGCGATGATCAGACAGGGGACTGGAGTCAACCCGCCTTTTACAGCATCGGATCCGTGAGCTTCGGGCTTCAAATCGGGGGGGAGTCTTCCCAATTGATCATGCAGATACGAACCCAGCGGGGGCTGGAATCCCTGTACGGCACATCCTTCAAACTGGGAGGCGATACCTCTGTGGCCGTGGGCCCGGTGGGGGCTGGGGCAGCCGGCAAAGGGATCACCGCCGACCTGCTCTCCTTTTCCCTTTCCCAAGGGGCGTATGCAGGGCTTTCCCTGGACGGTTCCATGATAAAGGTCAATGAGGAGTACAACAAGAGCTATTACGGTGCATCCGTACGGCCGACGGACATCCTGGTGAAACAGAATGTGAGCAATCCGGGATCCACCCGGCTTCGGGAGGTCCTGGCCGAGGCGGCCAAGGGCAAATAAAAGCGGAAACGTGCTATCGGATGTCCGGGTTGTTTTCAGGCAAAAGCCGGGATTTGACATGGCATCGGTTTTGCCGCTCACGGCACACCCTCCCCACCAGGATTCGTGATTATTCCCGGTGGCATCGCGGTCGTCCGAAATATGCGGTCTGGGCCCTCGGCGTTGACGCCCCGGAGGTACTTAGGCGATTCGATTCGGCCAGGGCCTACCTGTCGGAATTCCTCCTGACACCCTACCGGCGGCAGCCCCATATCACGGTATTTGTGTGCGGGTTCCTGACCCACATGTCAGAATATGCCGACGACTACACATTTGACCAGCGCATGCGTCATCTCCGGGATCTGACAGAGGCTCAGATCGCCCCTTTTGAGATTCACATCCGGGGGATCAGCAGTTTTGCCGCAGCGCCCTTCCTGGAGGTGGAAGATCCGGCAGGCGGTATCCAAAAACTCCGCCGTGTGCTGGAAGAGACGCATTCGGAAATCCGGATGGAGCCCTATACCCCCCACTTGACCCTGGGCTTGTACGCCGACTGGTTCAAGGCACGTATCCTGGCCGAGAAGATGGCTTCATTCCAGGACGATCATCCCCTCCCCCTGCCCGTAAACCGGCTCTGCCTAATTACCTATTCCCCCTCAGAGATAGCGGGGCCTCTTACAGTGGATGACAGGGTGGATTTTATGCCCCGGTCTTACCCCCTTGGCCGAAAGGGGCTTCCATGAAAGAAATGATCCCCGCATTTGATGCCCATAAGGAATTCTACACCCCTGAGCGATGTTATATCATTGAATTATCCAATACACCGGATGATCCGGAGGTGTCCATTGCCCGGGCCCGGGTGGAGCCGGGTGTGACCACCCGATGGCATACACTCGCCGGAACCACTGAACGCTATATCATCCTGAAAGGGACAGGACGGGTGCAAGCGGGGCGCCACTCGCCACAGGAGGTGGGTCCCGGGGACGTGGTGCACATCCCGCCGGATTGTCCCCAGCGGATTACCAACTCCGGCCAAGAAGACCTCATTTTTCTCGCTGTATGCACCCCCCGGTTTACGGCTCGCGCCTATGAAGATGTGGAGGATGTATCCTCCGGATAGCCTCTCCTCAAAAGCAAACCCTTGCCATTTCATAGGTTCCGTACTATTTTCAATAGACGTATTAACTCAGCATGTTGAAATAACGATCCCTGAATGAAGGCACCCCGTTCAGAAACCCAAACTGTTACGAATAGACAAATGAGCCCTGAGCAAAAGGGCCTTGAAAAAAGGAGGCATATGGCTGAATTTGAAACCTTGGAAATCTTTTCCGATTATACCTGACCCTGGTGTTATTTCATTACCGGGCGTAGTGACCGATTGCGTGATGCATATGAAATCGAGATCCAATGGCGGGCATTCCCCCTCCGTCCCCGTACCCCCCCGGAAGGGATCACCCTGGAAAAGCTGTTTGAAGGACGGATGGTGGACATCCCGGAACTAAACGCCAGGCTGAGGCGGGCGGCTGAGGCAGAAGGCCTTCCCTTTACAGACCGCACCATGACCTTCAACAGCCGACTGGCCCAGGAACTGGGAAAATGGGCTGAATCCATGGGCAAGGGAGACGACTTTCACCATGCAGCCTTCCATGCCTGCCTGGTGGACGGTGTCAACATCGCCCTGATCCCGGAGTTGCTCAAGATGGCGGTATCCGTTGGTCTGCCCGAGCAGGAGGCGCGGGAAGTGCTGGAAAGCAGGGCTTTCAGTAAGGCAGTGGATCGAGACTGGGAGTATGCCCGCAGTGTGGGCGTGACCATGGTGCCCACCTTCATGGTGAAAGGCAATACCTTAGTGGGTGCCCAGCCTTATACCGCACTGGAACGGTTTATGGTAGCCAATCACATCGCCAAAAGAGGGCAAGAGCCGTAAGTGCACATCCGACAACACGCCCCCCGACTCTTGGGGACCCCGGGGAACGCTATTCGTCCTTCTCAATCACAATAGCCACGCCCTGCCCCCCGCCTACACAGGCATTGGCACATCCGTAACGCCCGCTTTTTTGTTGTAAGATGCGCCCCAGGGTGCCGGTCAGGCGGATGCCGGTGGCGCCCAGCGCATGCCCGATGGCGGTGGCCCCGCCCATGACATTGACCCGGTCCGGATCTATGCCCAGTTCCTGAATGCAGTTCAATGCCACGATACAAAAGGCCTCATTGATCTCCCAGAAATCGATGTCAGAGACCTCAAGACCGGCCCTGTCCAGGGCCATCCTGCTGGCGGGGACCGGTCCCGCGCCCATAATGGTGGGATCTACCCCGGCAAAGCCGATGGAGCGGATGGTGGCCAGGGGCTTGATTCCCTTCTTCCGGGCGGTCTCCTTGGACATGAGCAGCATGGAGGATGCCGCAGCGTTCAGAGGTGAGGAGTTCCCGGGCGTAATCACACCATCCTTTTTAAAGGCCGGTTTCAGGTCCTTCATCCCCTCCAGGGTGGCATCCTCCCTGACGGCCAGGTCCCGGTCCACTCTCAGCACCGAGCCGTCGTCCTGCACCGCGTCAATGGGCAGGATTTCGTCATCAAAGAAACCCTCGGCCTGGGCCTTTGCGGCGAGCTGGTGAGAACGGACCCCCCATTTGTCCATGTCTTCCTTGGTGAAGTCTGTCTGGGAAAACAGCTTTTCTGCGGTAAGTCCCATGTTCAAAACGGTCATCATGTCCCAGTGCAGGTATGCGGGATCTGTAAACAGGGACAGATTCGGTGAGATGAGCCCCCGGTCCGACGTGTACCCGCCCATGGGTATCCGGGTCATGTGCTCATACCCCCCGGTCAGCACGATGTCTGCGAACCCCTGGGCGATCTCCATGAAGCCCACATGGACACAGGCCATGGCAGAGCCGCACTGCTGGTCAATGAACTTGGCAGGAACGGTCTCCGGCAGATTGGCCTGGAATACGGGAAAACGCCCGCCGTAAGCCCATTGCTCGCCCACGGCTGTGGCACACCCCACAATGAAATCGTCGATCTCCTTTCCATCCACGCCCGTCCGTTTTAGCAGTTCCGGAAGCAATAGGGCCAGAAGTTCATCTCCCCGCAATTTGCAGAATGCGTCCCTGGCCGGGTCCCTGGGTCTGGACCGGGATTGAGCGCTCCTCAGATATCCGGCAATCACCACTTCATTCATTGTCAACCCTCCCCTATTCTAAGTTTTGAAGATGTTCTTTCACGGCTTCTTCCTGGAACTCCCTTTTCGCTTTGCTTTGGAAACTTGCGGCCCTGCTTCCCCCCCTACACCTCCCTGGGGCTCCAATCGGATGTGGAGATCCCACCCTTGTGTGGGGTTTCGATTTTCAATCCCCCCGAGGATCATATCGGTAATGGGATCCGCGTATTGGAGCAGGTCTTTGGGCTTTCCCAGCAGGAGCCATCGAATCACAATGTGCTCCATGACCCCCAGGATCATCTGCCGGACCAGGTAGGGGTCGGTGTCGGGCCGGAATTCATTGGAATCGATTCCTTCTTGGATCACCGTGAGAATCCCCCGGAATCCCTCCCGGATGACCTGGTAGGCCTCTGTCTCCAGGAATTTGCGGCTGGATTTCAACACCAGCATGACCACAGAAGCGTAGTCGGGATCATTTTGATAGAACAAGAGGTAATGGTAGATAATGGTGCGAATCTTGTTGCCCGCTCCCCGAATCGCCTTGAGGTAGCCCGCCATCCTTTCCATGCCCCTGCGGGTGGTCTCCCGGGGGATGGAGAATAAAAGCTCCTCCTTTGTTGAAAAATACTCGTAAATGGTCGCGTCGGAGAGACCCGCCTCCCGGGCCACACCGGATATGGTGGCCTCGTGAAACCCGTTTTTGGCAAAGACCTTTTCGGCTGCTTTGAGGATCTGTTCTTTACGCGCCTCGGATCGCTTCTGGCTGGTCATGATAGATCACCTTTTTGACTTGTCGGTTAGTCCCCAAAAAACGCTTCCTTCATCTCCACGGTTAACCCATTGCTCTCCAGCAATCGCCGGCTCAGACCCTCTATTTTGGGGAGTTCATAATGGAAAAAAAACCTACATGCATACCACTTGCCCTGGTAGAAGTTCCGCTCTCCATCTGACAGATCCTCTTTGAAGGCCCTTTGAACGGAAACCGCCTGAACCAACCACTGCCAGGCCACGGCAATGATGCCGAAGAGTTCCAGGTACAGGGTGGCATCCGCCAAAAAGCATTCCGCGCCTTTTTGCTCCCCCAACCGAACCAGGTGGCTGGTGATGGTTTTCAGCTTCTCCAGGGCCTGTTTTAGTCTTTGGGCATAGGGGTCAAGCACGGCAAATTCTTCCCCTGATCGAATGGTCTTCTCCATCTCCTTACAAAACAGGACCAGTGCCCGTCCCTCTTGCATGATGACCTTGCGTCCCAAAAGGTCCAGGCCCTGGATGCCGGTGGTCCCTTCGTGGATGGGGTGGATGCGGGCATCCCTATAAAACTGCTCCAGGGGGAATTCGTCGCAGTACCCGTACCCGCCCAGGCACTGCAGCCCCTGGCTTACCGACAAAATGCCCATCTCCGAGGGATAGGTCTTGGCCGCAGGCGTCAGCAGATCGAGCAATAGGTGAAGGTCTTCTTTTTCCTCTCCATCCGTAACCCGCATCCGGTCCGCATACTGAGCACACTGAAGGATGAGGGAAAGGGAGCCTTCCACCACGGCCCGCTGGAAAAGGAGCATGCGTTTTACATCCGGATGCGCAATAATGGGCACCGGAGGGGTGGTGGGATCCTTGGCCGAGAGCCTTCTCCCCTGGATCCTGTCCCGGGCATACTCCAGGGCGGCGTAGTAGGCGGCCGAGGCGATGGCGGCCGCGCCCAGCCCCACATCAATGCGGGCCTCGTTCATCATTTGGAACATGTAGGAAAGCCCCCTGTGGGGCTCACCCACCAGATACCCCCGGCAGTCATCCCTTTCCCCCAGGCTCAATTGGGTTATGGGGGAGCCCCGGTACCCCAGCTTGTGATACACCCCGCTCACGTTCACATCATTGGGGATGAGGCCACCCCCTTCCTGCATCCGCTTATTGGGAACCACGAACAGGGAGATGCCCTTTACCCCGGGCGGCGCTCCCTTGATCCTGGCCAGGAGCAGATGGATGACATTCTCCACGCCGTCGTGCGCTCCGGCAGAGATAAAAATCTTCTGGCCGTGCATTCGGTAATATCCCTGATCTGTGGGAACGGCAAGGGTGGTGATATCGGAGAGCGAACTTCCGGCCTGGGGTTCGGTCAATGCCATGGTTCCCTGCCACTCTCCTGCGAACATCTTGGGTACGTAGGTCCGGATCATCTCCCGGGTGCCGAATGAGGTAATGAGATGGGCCGCACCGCTGGTAAGGAGAGGATAGACACTGGCAGAGTAGTTGGCGGCGGCGAGAATAAACCGAAACGCGGCCGATATCATGAGCGGGAACTGCTGCCCGCCCAATTCAAAAGGCGCGCCGGCACCAATCCATCCGCCTTCGCCGCATTGTTTCATGAAAGGCCGTACCATGGGGTGGACCTTAACCTGTCCATCGACGAATTGGGGCGGGTTCTTGTCCATCTCTTGAAGGGCGGGTTGAAGCAGATCCTTGCCCATCCTGAGCGCAGTGGTGAGCACCAGGTCAAAGATTTCCCGATCATGTTCCTGATAGTATGGGTATCGGGTGAGGGCTTCCACATCAAAGACCTCATAGAGCATGAATTTCAGATTCCGTTCGCTGATAAAGCGCTCTGCCATAATATATCCTTATTCCTGGTAAAAGGTATCTCCGGATTCGGCCATTTGCT
>JAIPDZ010000195.1 GCA_021737425.1 Deltaproteobacteria bacterium | reverse complement strand
CTTATCACCGGCGCGGCCCACCGGGCCGAGGAACTGGGATGTTCACTCGCTGTTTTTCCGGAAATGGCCTTGTCCGGATATCCGCCCAAAGATCTTCTTGAAAAACCGGCCTTTGTGGCGGAGCACCGGGCCCAGCTCGATCGCCTGGCCGCCCGGACCGCTCGAATGTCCATTTTGTGCGGATATGTGGACAAAAATAATGCGGCCAGGGGAAAGCCCCTGATCAATGCCGCGGCCCTCCTGACAAAGGGTTCCATAGCAGCCACAGGGGGAAAACGCCTACTTCCCAGTTATGATGTCTTTGATGAAACCCGGTATTTTGAGCCGGCGCCCCAAAGCCTCGTCTTTGACATGGACGGAACCCGATGGGGGGTGACCCTGTGTGAGGACATGTGGGGTGAAAACGAGGCCCTGGGGGTTCCGCCATATGCATTGAATCCGGTGGCAGAACTGGCTCAGACGGGGATTAACCGGCTCATTAACATCTCCGCATCCCCTTACAGCATTCAAAAGAGTCAGCTGAGACTAAAGACCCTCAAACAACTCACCACAAGATATCAACTGACCGCCATTTACTGCAATCAGGTGGGAGGAAACGACGATCTCCTTTTTGACGGTACCAGCATGGTGGTGGACCCTGATGGCAGGCTGGTCTGTATGGCAAAGGAATTTGAGACGGACCTTTTGATCTGGGATACGGAAGAATCCTATGAGGAGATAACCGGCCCCTGGCCCGAGGAAGAGGAATCCATCGTCAACGGCCTGGTCATGGGAACCCGGGACTATGTGATCAAATGCGGGTTCAAAAAGGCCCTGGTGGGAGTAAGCGGGGGGATCGATTCTGCCCTGGTGGCGTACATCGCCACACAGGCCTTAGGCCCTGAAAACGTCATGGCGGTGGGCATGCCCTCTCCCTACACCGCTGAAAAAAGCAAAAAAGATGCCAGGCAACTGTGTAAAAACCTGCAAATTACCTTTAAAGAGATCCCCATTCAGCGGCTCATGCAGGGGTATGCCGACACTCTGGCCCCCCTATTTGCGGGAATGCCGCCCGATGAAACCGAGGAGAATATTCAGGCTCGTATCCGAGGAAACCTCCTTATGGCCATATCCAATAAATTCAATGCGCTTTTATTGGCCACCGGCAACAAGTCCGAATTGGCCGTGGGGTACTGCACCCTGTATGGGGACATGGCTGGCGGGCTGGCCGTCATCGCCGATATTCCCAAGACCGCTTGTTATCGGCTGGCACGCCACATCAACAAAAACGGCGAGGTAATCCCCAAATCCATTATTGACAGGCCGCCTTCCGCAGAACTCAAACCCGGGCAAAAGGACCAGGATACGCTTCCTCCCTACGACATCCTGGATCAGATCCTCCAGGCCGCAGTGGAGGACAGACTGGGGTTCGAGGAGATCGTGGGCCTGGGTCATGACCCTGTGGTGGTGCAAGACGTACTGAGGCGGATTGCGTTTAATGAATATAAGCGGGTTCAGGCCCCGCCCGGTCTCAAAATGAGCAGCAGGGCCTTTGGCTATGGGAGACGTTATCCCATAGCCAGGGGCCAGCGGATTTTTTAAGTCCCTTTCCTATTTCGTAACAGTTTAGGCTTCTGAAACGGGGTTGCAGGCCATGAGGAGGTCTTTTTCAAAGTCCGTACAGCCATGTGAGTGACCATGGAACGCCCCAGCAAGATTTAAGAGTACGCACTGTTAGGCAGAGAGGATTACGTCTCCGACAAGCCATATCCTTTGGGGCTATCAGCAAGATAAGTCGAAGCCCCACTGCCGTGAAAGGAAGGGATCCGGAAATTTACGGACTTTGAAAAAGACCCCCTCATGGCCTTCATTCAGGGATCGTTATTTCGACAGGCTAAGGTAATACCCTATTTCTTATATTCCGGCTTTCGCTTTTCCAGAAACGCAGAAATCCCTTCCTTGGCCGCATCTGCGCAGGCGGTTTCAGCGAATCCCCGGTAGCCGATCTCCAACGCCTCCTCAAAGCTCTCTGCCGCAGCCCCCGCTTTCACGGTCTTGGCCGCTATGCCCACGGCCTCTTTGCTGAGGGGCTGTTTTCCGGCCATGGGGGCCTCCGGCACCTCCAATTCGGGGATATCCACCTTTCCTTCGGCCACCCGGGGAATATTTCCCTTAAGTCTGTTCACCTCTTCGACGGCCGCGGGGATCAAATCCCCATGATCATCCACCAACTTACTCACCATGCCCATGTCCACCGCTTCCTGGGCCTTAATGGGCCTTGCCGCACAGATCATTTCATGAAAACGATCCGCGGCCTGAGGCCATCTGCGGTAGGGCACTACGCAGCCACCGATCCCCGGCACGATACCCAAGGTGATTTCCGGAAACTGGAACAAGGCGTTCTGGGTGGCCACCATACTGTGACACCGAATGGCCACCTCAAGGCCCCCTCCCACTGCAATGCCGTTGATGGCCGCAACCACCGGCTTGTCCATTTGGTCCATGAACCGCTGGACCAGAGAATAGTCCCTTGCATACTGGACGCTGGCCTCAAAGTCCCCCAGCATCTCCGGGAATTTTCCAATGTCAGCCCCGGCTGAAAAGGCGGCAGTGCCGTATCCGGTGACCACAAACCCCTTGACCGCAGGATCATCAGTGTACTTTTCAAGGACCTTATAGATTTCTCCGGTGATTTCATGGATCAGGGCATTCATGGCCTGGGGCCTTCGAATGGTAATCACCTTTACGCCATTTATGTCATCCACGAGGACAAACCGGTTGAAATCCTGATAATGGGAGAAATCGGCTTGGGCCTGTGGAAAACCGGGCCGTTCAGTCTCAAATTTTTCCATAATCCGCTTTACCTCGGCCTCCCCCAGTTTTCGCATGACATCAAACGGACCGTTTCTAAACCCCAGGGCGATCTGGCATCCGAAATTGAGGTCTTCCCGGGTGCCGATGCCCCGATCAATGATATCAAAGGACTGGGAAAAGAAGATGCCCAAAAGCCTGTCCCTGACAGTCGACTGTATTGCATCCGGTACCTCCACCGGCGTGCCCGGCCGAGGGGTAAGCCACCGGTCCACCGAGCCCAGGATCGGTGCGGGTTTGTAGTGGGCGCCCTCTTCCATCTGAAGGGTATTGGTCTCCATAATAATGGGATTGCCGTTGGCCATGTTCAATACAAAGAAGGGGCCGGCAAACACGAACTCCTGGGCCACCCGGTCAATCTGGGCGGCCGTGGCCTCGTTCAGGAGATAGGCGGCCTCATTGCACCAGTTGTCGAATATTCGATCCAGCATGAAGCAGATGGCATTATCCGTAATAATGGGCGCCTTTCCGGTCCGGGCGAAAAACCAGAACAGGTAATCCACCACCTCCTGGGCGCTCTTTTCCCACTTGATCACTTCCACCGGCAGGCTCCGCCAGGCCGGAGCAAAAAAATGGGTGATGGTGGCCCGTTCGGGCTTGTTCATCTTATTAAAAATCCGGTCCGCAGGGATGGAACTGGTATTGGAGGTGATAATGGCCTCCTCGCTTACCAGGCCCTCAATGGTTTCAAAGATCTTCTGCTTTAAGGCAATGTTTTCCGTGGCGGCCTCAATGACCAGGGTACAGTTTTTGATCTGACCGTAGTCTGTGGTGTAGACAATATTGGCCGCAACCGCCTCGGCCCGCTCCGGCTTCATCTTGTTTTTGTCCACGGCCTTTTGGATATATCCGGAAAGCCGCTTCTCCGCCTTCTTGAGCGGCTCTTCCGCCACATCCACCAAATAGAGCGTTATGTCGGGAAGGGCGCTCTTGAGATAGTACCCGATATCCGGTCCGATGGTGCCGGCCCCCACCACGGCCACCTCCTTGGGGAGCGGGTAGATGGGTCTAATCAGCAAGGGGTTATATGCGGTGGGATAAAGCCTTTTTGCCTGGTCCATAATGCGTCTCCTTTCTCAACCCCCCATTTTGAACAGCCGAGAGTGTTCAAATGGCTTTGAGTTCTTCGTTTTCAGGTCCTGCGCCAAAAGTGAAAACAGCCCCTACCCTAAAATGATTCCCGGTCCAATTCAAGGTTCTTTACCATATCCCTCATGGTGCGAGCGAACTTGGGGCCGTCAGCTGCCGAGCACCACACATTCCAGAGTCTGTCCGGATCATACCCTGCCTTGGCCAGGCGTTTGCGGGTGCGTTTAAGCCGCTTTTCCGCGGCATAGTTGCCTTCGATATAGTGGCAGGTGGGAAATTCGCATCCGGCCACCAACACGCCGGCAGCGCCCAGTTCAAAGGCGTGTTGAATCATCTTTATGGATACCCGGGCCGAGCACATCACCCGGATCAGCCGGGCATTGGCCGGGTACTGAAGCCGGCTCACCCCCGCCATATCCACACCGCCCAGGGCGCACCAGTGGCATACAAAGGCCACGATTTTTTGCTCCGGGTTTTCCTCCAAGGCCGCTTCAATCTGAGCAAAGATCTGAGGGTCTGAGTAGTGCACAATGGTAATGGATTCCGTGGGGCAGTCCGCCGCACACAATCCGCATCCCTTGCACAGGGCCTTGATCACTTGAGGGGCCTTCTCATCGTCCAGTTCAATGGCATTATAGGGACACATCTTTGCACACAGTCCACACCGCTTGCAGTCGGTCAGGTCGATGTCCGCCACAATCCCCTCCGCCTCCACATACCCCTTTTTCATGGGGATGGAGGCGCGCATGGCCGCTCCCGTAGCCTCATCCAGGGTTTCCCTCAAAGACTTGGGAGACCGGGCGCATCCACACAGGTGAATGCCGTCAGAGGCAAAATCCAGGGGACCCAGCTTGACATGCGCTTCTTGAAAGAATCCGTCCTGGTTGGCGGAAAGCTTCAGGAGCCCTTTGGTCTGCTCCACGCTTTTATCGCCTTCAAAACCGGTGGTCAACACGATCAAATCCGGGTGTATCTCAAAGTCTCTGTCCAAGATGATATCCCGGGTAGAAACCTCCAGCCCGCCGTCGGCCCGGGTAATCACCGGATAGCGATCCTCGGAAAACCTCAAAAACCGTATCTCCTGATCCATGGCCGCTTTGAGGTCTTTTTTCTCTTCTTTGACCAGGCTGAGGTCCCGATGGAGCACGGTAACCGTTGCCTCGGGATTCAAGGTCTTTACGGCCAGGGCATTTTTCACCGCAATGCCGCAGCCGATATTGCAGCACCCCCGGGAGGCATTTCTGGAGCCCACACAATTGATGAAGACCACATCCTGCACCTCCCCCAAATCCTGTTGCAGCAACCGTTCTTCCAGTGCCAGCTGGGTGATCACCCGGGGATCGTCTATTTCTTCATAGATCCCAATGGGCGCACGTTCCCGCATCCCGGTAGCCACAATCACGGTGGATACATTCACGGTCTGTTCGTCGCCGTTTGCAAGAAGCGTTACCTTGAAGTTTCCGATATACCCCTCCACGGCCTGCAACTGTGTGTGGGTGTATACGCTGATGCAGGGATGGGCATCCACGGCGTCGGCCTTGGCCTTGACCAGTTCCTGGGGATCGTAAGGCCTCTGGTCGGTCCGGATGCCGGATATTCGATTCAAAAGACCGCCCAGCCGGGCCTCTCTTTCCACTATGATCACATGGAATCCCTGATCTGCAACGTGCAGGGCTGTGGTCATGCCGGCCATGCCCCCGCCCAGCACCAGACACTCGGTGTGGACCGGAAGGCGGATTTCCTCTCCCTCTTCCAGGAGCCTGGCCTTGGCCACCCCCATCTTGATGAGATCCTTGGCCTTTTGGGTGGCGATCTCCGGCTGGTTCATATGCACCCATGAAACCTGCTCCCGAATACTGACAAATTCCAGCAGGTAAGGGTTGAGTCCTGCCTCCCTGACCGCCCGCTTAAAAAGGGGTTCGTGGGTCCGGGGGGTGCACGAAGCGATGACCACGCGATTGAGGGCGTGCTCATGGATCAACTCCTTCATCTTTTCGATATAGTCCGAGGAGCAGGACCACCGCCCTTCGTCCGCCAGGGCCACGTCCGGCAAGGTCCCGGCGTATTCGGTCACCTCAGGGACATTCACCACTCCGGCAATGTTGGAGCCGCAGTTGCATACAAAAACACCCACCCTGATTGCTTCATCGTTCATCAACTATGACTCCGTCAAGATCCATCCTTCATTCGAAGGACCGCCTTCATGCTGGCCGCAGCAGCCTGGGCCACGGATTCTGAGATATCTAAGGGACCTAAGGACCCCCCACAGAAATATACCCCGTCCACCCCGCTCTCCAAGGGGGCAAGTAAGGGATCTTGCTCTTTGAAGAACCCCAGATGATCCTGTTCAATTGCAAGGCTTTTGGCCAGGCGAGGATTTCGGTCCGAGGGGATCAGCCCGGTGGAGAGGACCACCAGGTCCACCTCTTCTTCCACATACTGGCCCGTTTCAGGATTGACATAAGGGATTTTCAAGTTCCGGGTCTCGGGGTCTTCAAACACATCCCAGGGCCGCGTATTGATGTAACGAACCCCGAGGGACTTGGCCTTTTGATGAAAGGCCCAGAAATCTTTGCCATAGGCCTTCAAATTGTTGTAAAAAATGAGCGTTTCCACCGAAGGGTCGTGCTCCTTGGAGATGATCATCTGTTTGGCGGCAATCATACAGCACACCTTGGAGCAGTATGGCAACAGCCCCTCCTTGTTGCCGCGGCCCACACACTGAACCCAGGCGATCCGCTTGACATGGCGTTGATCCGAGGGCCGAATAATTTCACCGTTGGTGGGCCCTCCCGCATTCATCAACCGCTCAAATTCCAGGTTGGTAATCACGTTTTGGCAGTCGCCATATCCGAACATTCCCGGCTCGGGTTCATAAGACATCAGGCCGGCGGCCACAATAATGGCCCTGACATTGAGTTTGAGGTTTTTATTGGACTGCCATAGCCGAACCGCATCCTTGCCCTCCTCAATACACGCCTTTACGCATAGGGCAATGGGACATTCCCGACACTGGCTGCAATCCACCACACACCCTCCCACACAGGCCCCCTGCTCCCGCATATTTCCGTATCTGCAATCCGGATCGATGGCCACAATATTGGGGATGGCCTGGGGAAACGGCAGATAGACGAGTTTTCTAGTACCGCCTATCTTGCCGTCCATCTCATCCGGGATACTGACCGGGCAAGCCTCAATACAGGCCCCGCATCCCGTACATTTTTCAGGATCGATGAAGCGGGCCTTTTGCACCAGCTTGACATTGAATCCCTGGTCGGTCTTTTTGACCTTTCTGAGTTCGGTGTTGGTCAAGATCTCGATATTGGGATGATTATCCACCTCATACATCTTGGGCGCTTCAATACAGATGGAACAGTCATTGGTGGGAAAGGTCTTGTCCAGGCGGGCCATCATCCCGCCGATGCTGGGGGTGTCATCCATCAGATACACGTGGCAGCCATAATCCGCGGCATTGAGGGCCGCATTGATGCCGGCAATGCCCCCGCCGATAATTAAGATGGAATCACTCATAGGGGATTTTACTCCACTTATATTTCGGTAAGGATGATGGCCTCGGACCTGCAAACGGCCACACAGGTGCCACACCCCAGGCAATTCTGTGGTCTTTCCACCAAGGCCTTGCGTCCCACCATATCAAAGACGTCCACCGGACAGAAATGCACACATTCCTGACACCCGGTACACTTGTGCGGGTCCAGATGGATCAGGTAGACCTCAAATGTCTTGTATTTTTTTCCCACTATTTCAGCTCATCCCACTTGTAGTCGATGAGTTCGGTCAAAACACCGTTGAGCTTCTTGGGATGGATAAAGGCAAACTCACAATCCCTGAAGGGCCTGGCCACCTCGCCCTTTGCATCAGGGATAAACGGGTAGTCCTTGGCCTTGAGTTCATCAATGGCCTGGCGCGTATTATCCACGTTAAAACTGATGAGCATCACCCCTTCACCGTTTTTTTCAATGAATTTGGCCACATCTCCATCCGGCGCGGTGGACTCCATTAATTCAAAGCCCACCTCACCGACCCAGTATCGGGCCACATTGATCTTCTCCGGTTCATCCACATAGGCATCATCCGGGCCTGACTTGCCCAGCATGGGTTCCCAGACTTTTTTGGCCGCCTCCAGGTCTTTGACGGCAATACAGATATGGTCAATCTTATTTACCTTCATAGCAGATCTCCTTATGGTTCCCTTATGCGTTTCGGCGAATGGAAAAAGGCCCGGTACCCCGGGTTTAGAGGACCGGGCCTTCTCCATCGCCGTCCGTCATTGCACTCTGATTACGCTTAAAACGTTACCTTTTCGAGGGGAACGCTGATGGCCCCATCCGGACACACACATCCGCATTCATTGCAGTCCTCACAGATGAACTCGGTGACCACAACCCTTCCATCCTGGACCCGTATGGCCTGATCCGGGCACACTTCTACGCAGAGGGGCTGAATATCCCCGCCGCACATCGTACACTTCTCCACATCAATCTGAGCAGCCATATCTTCTACTCCTTTATTTC
>JAIPDZ010000194.1 GCA_021737425.1 Deltaproteobacteria bacterium | reverse complement strand
AGGGCGGTCATTCTCAAGGGGATCAAACCGGAGTGGATCTTGGAGAGCATATCCGAGGAGGAGGCCACCATCGTATGGTTGCTGGTCCCCTGGGCCCAGGACATTCTGATCGCCATTGAGAACGGGGAGGTAAACCTGGAGGATTACAAACTGGACCAATGGCGGCTCATGCACATCGGGGCCCAACCCGTCCCCCCCAGCCTGATCAAAAACTGGAAAAAGGTGTTCCCGCACCATAATTATGACACCAATTACGGGCTGAGCGAGACCACCGGCCCGGGATGTGTTCACCTCGGGATGGAGAACCTCCATAAAGTGGGGGCCATCGGGGTCCCCGGATTTGACTGGGAGTACAGGATCGTGGGGTTTGACCAAAAGGAGGTCCCCCGGGGGGAGGCAGGCGAGCTCATGGTGAAGGGACCCGGGGTGATGAAGGCGTATTATAAAAACGAGGAGGCCACCCAGAGCACGCTCAAAGACGGGTGGCTGTTGACCGGGGATATGGCCCGGGTGGATGAAGAGGGGTTTATCTATCTGGTGGATCGGAAAAAGGACGTGATCATCACCGGCGGAGAAAACATCTTTCCGGTGGAGATCGAAGACTTTCTCATGGAGAATCCCAAAATCCAGGATGCAGCGGTTATCGGCATCCCTGATGAGCGGCTCGGTGAAATCGTGACCGCCATCATAAAGGTCAAACCGGGCGCTGCGTTGGATGAGGCGGCGGTTTTCCAGTACTGCGAGGCCCTGCCCCGGTATAAGCGGCCCAGACAGGTCTTTTTTGATGAGGTGCCCAGGAATCCCACGGGTAAAATCGAAAAACCCAAGTTGAGAAAGAAATATTCCGGCATGCAGGAAAGCTTCAAGCTATGAACAACCTAACTATGAACAGGCCTTCAAGGCCTGCGACCGAATTTCAGCAAAAATCTTACCAACCGTTAACCTGAAGTTATACCCTGAGGAGGCAAAAAGATGCACAAGCTGTTGACAGATACCCCGGGAGAAAGAATGCTCTTATTGGGGAACGAGGCGATTGCCCGCGGGGCCCTGGAGGCAGGCGTGGCCTTCACCACCTGTTATCCGGGAACGCCTTCCTCCGAGATTCCGGAGCAGTTCTTTCGGATCAGCCAGGAGACAGACCTGTATTTCGAATACTCAACCAATGAAAAGGTGGCCCTGGAAGTGGGGGCCGGGGCCGCGGTTTCGGGTCTGCGGGTGATGGTCACCATGAAGCACGTGGGCCTCAATGTGGCTGCAGATCCCCTCATGACCCTGGCCTACACCGGGATCAAGGGGGGGATGGTCATTGTCAATGCGGATGACCCTTCCTTGTTTTCCAGTCAGAACGAGCAGGATAACCGGTATTATGCAAGGCTCTCCGGCCTCCCCATGCTGGAGCCCACCAACACTCAGGAAATGAAGGACATGACCGCCAGGGCCTTTGATCTGTCCGAGGAACTGGGCCTGCCGGTCCTGCTTCGCACCACTACCCGGCTGGCCCATGTGAGAGGTCCGGTTCGT
This sequence comes from Deltaproteobacteria bacterium, assembly GCA_021737425.1. Lineage (GTDB taxonomy): Bacteria > Desulfobacterota > DSM-4660 > Desulfatiglandales > Desulfatiglandaceae > JAIPDZ01. The sequence goes on along the minus strand of JAIPDZ010000194.1, from coordinate 6,980 downwards.
CTGGGGGAACTCAAGCCCATCCAAAAAGCGGCTCACTTTGACAAAAACCCGTTTCACTGGGTGACCGTACCCGCGGTGTCCAGAAACCTTCACAAGCTCCTGCTGGAGCGATATGAGCGGGCAAAGGCGGTCTCTGAAAAAGATCCCTATAATGAGACCATGGGGAACGGAAAATGGGGTGTTGTGGCCAACGGGGTGGCGTTCGATTATGCAAGTGACGCAGTGGCTGACCTGGGGCTCAAGGATCAGGTGAGTATCCTCAAGCTGGGGATGTCCCATCCTCTCCCTGAGCAGATATGCATCCAGTTCCTTCAGGGAAAGGAGAAGGTCCTGGTAGTGGAGGAACTGGAACCCATCAACGAAAATGAACTCAAGGCCCTGGCCCATGAAAAGGGCATGGCCGTGACCATTGAAGGAAAAGGCACGGGTGGATTTTCCCGTCTGTATGAGTATGATCCGGGCATGGTCCGAAAGGCCGTGGCCCAGTATTTCGGTGTGGATTACAGCCCGCCCGAGATGGTGGATACCTCGGACAGCCCTCAGCTTCCCGGAAGGCCGCCCAACCTGTGTGCCGGATGCCCGCACCGGGCCACCTATTATGCAGTGAAGCAGGTGTATGGCCAGGATGCCATCTATCCCACGGATATCGGATGTTATACCCTGGGGATGCTGCCGCCCCTCTCCATGGCCGATTTTGTGATCTGTATGGGGTCCTCGGTCAGTTCAGGGTGCGGTTTTTCCAGGGCCACCGACCAAAAGGTGGTCTCCTTTATCGGCGATTCCACCTTTTTCCATTCGGGGATTACCGGGCTGGTGAACGCGGTTCACAACAATCATAAATTCACCCTGGTGATCCTGGACAACGGTACCACCGCCATGACCGGTCATCAGATTCATCCCGGTGTGGATACCACGCCCATGGGGGTGGATCGCACCCGGATATCCATTGAGAACCTGGTGAGAGGATTGGGCGTTCAGGACGTACATGTGGTGAAACCCTTTAAGCTGAAGAAGACGGTGGAGGCCGTGGAGGCGGCCCGGGATTTTGACGGGGTGTCGGTCATCATCTCCGAGGAGATGTGCCCGCTTTTTGCCAAGGCCACCCAGCAGTTCAAAAAATCCAAGCCGTTTTATGTAAACCATGAGAAGTGCAAGAACCATCGGGACTGCATCAATCAGTTGGCCTGTCCCGCCATGTACCTGGATGGAGAGCAGGTGGAGATCGACAAGAACTTGTGTATCGGGTGTTCCGTGTGTGCTCAGGTCTGTCCGGAAAATGCGATTGTACCGGTGAAAGCGTGATGAGGGAGGCATAAATGAAAGCAAAAAGATTGGTATTTATCGGCGTGGGGGGCCAGGGGAACCTGCTGGCCTCACGCCTTTTGGGAGAGGCTGCGTTGTCCCGGGACATCCCCACCGTGGTCAGTGAGATTCACGGTATGGCTCAGCGGGGAGGGATCGTGGAATCAGCCGTGCTTATGGGAGATGTCACCAGTCCCATCGTATCCAACGGGGAGGCGGATGTATTTATCGGATTTGAGCCTTTGGAGACCCTGCGGGGCCTCACCAAATGCAATGCCCATACTACCGTGATCACCAACACCCACCCCCTTCCCCCCTTTACCGTGGCCATTGGCCAGGGCGCCTACCCCCAGGTGGAAGAGAGCCTGAATCTGATCCGGCAGAAGGTGGACCGGTTGATCGCCCTGGACGGAAACCAGATTGCCGAAGCAGTGGGAAATCCGCTGGCCTTGAACATGGTCATGCTGGGGGCCCTGATCGGTTCGGATACCATACCCATCCAGGCCGAGGATATGAAGGATGTCATTTCCTCTTCCACCAAAAAGGCCTTCCTGGAATCGAATCTTGAGGCCTTTGACAAGGGAATGCAGAGCGTGTAACCGAGGTTCGGAGGTTCAGGGGTTCAGCGGTTCCAAGGTTCAAAGGTTGAAGGGTTCAGCGGTTCAAGGTTCAAGGGGTTCCTTTTTATTCGACGTTCAATGGTGGATGTTCTTCCGATTTTGCCTTTTTTAGACCAGGCTCAAACCTGAAACCCGAAACCTGAAACCTTTTCCGATATCTGAGCTCTGCCCAGTTGACATGGCCCACGGCTCCGTCTTATACAGGTGTTCAACCTTTAAATAGGTGCAACACCATCATGCCCACGAATCTACCCCCGGAATACTTTGAGGCGGAAAGACGATACAAGGCGGCCAAAACGGCTGAGGACAAAATCGCCTGTCTACAGGCCCTGATCAGCATTGTCCCCAAGCACAAGGGGACGGACAAATTGCGGGCCGATCTTCGACGAAAGCTTTCCAAGCAAAGATCGGCTGCCCAGACCCAGAAGGGTGGGGCAAGACAAGAGTCGGTCTTCCGCATGGATAAGGAAGGCGCAGCCCAGGTGGCCGTAACCGGTCCGGCCAACACAGGCAAATCCACCCTTTTGGCCACGCTCACCAATGCCGCGCCCGAAATTACGGATTTTCCATATGCCACTTGGCGGCCCACCCCGGGGATCTTAGAATATGAAAACATCCAGATCCAGCTCATCGATACCCCCCCCTTATACAGGGAATACATAGAACCGGAGCTGTTTGATTTGATCAAGCGCATGGATCTGGTCCTTCTGGTGGTGGACCTTAAGGCGGATCCGGTTCACCAGATCGAGGATACCGCAGCCTTACTCCAGGAGCGTCATATCGTCCCTTTACGTCTTAAGGACCGTTTTACAGACAAAACCGGTCTGGAATTTATCCCCTTCCTGGTCCTGGCCAACAAAAACGATGATCAAAGCTCGGATGAGGATTTTGGAATACTGCGTGAACTCCTGGAAGATGATTGGCCCATGCTCCCCATATCCACTGTCACAGGTCGAAATCTGGACCGGCTGAAGCAGCTCATTTTTGAAAAATTGGAGATTATCCGGGTGTATTCCAAGGCCCCCGGAAAAGACCCCGACCGCTCCGCCCCCTTTGTGTTGAAGCAGGGGGATACGCTGGCGGACTTTGCCGCCAAGGTACACCAGGATTTTGCGAAAAATTTGAAGGCGGCCCGGGTCTGGGGGGAGTCTGTATACGATGGCCAGTTGGTCCAGCGGGATCATGTGCTCCACGACGGCGACGTGGTGGAATTGCATATCTAACCTCAGACGTCAGCGATCAGACATCAGATGTCAGACGTCAGCCTGTTCTTTTTCGTAGGGGGCGCACGTCGTGGTCTCGCTTGCGAGATAGGCGGGTTATGGGCCCTACTGGTTTCTGATGTCCGACATCTGACATCTACTGTCGAAGATCCTGCTTCAGCGGGCAAATCTGACACCTGACACCTGAAACTCCGGAGGCCAAACCCATGCAAACATCACCCCTATCCCTCAAACCCGTGGATCGGGTGGAGATCCTGACCGTGATCGACAACTACGTGGATGTATTGCTCACCAACAGTGGGGTGGTCACCCGGCCTCCCTTGGCCAAGAGCGGCAACATCCCCTCGGACACCCTCCTGGCAGAGCATGGGCTTTCCCTGCTGGTCACCGTGTATGAAGGGGAGGAGGCACATGGCGTGCTGTTCGATACCGGATACAGCCAAGTGGGGGTTCCGCACAACCTGGACCAGCTGGGTATGAATCTACGTGACGTGGAGGCCGTGGCATTGAGTCACGGCCACATGGACCATACCGGTTGCTTGTATCCGGTGCTAAAGCGGATCCAGGGAAGGGTCCCGCTGGTGGTTCACCCGGAGGCCTTTTCAGCCCCCCGATTTTTTGGTCTGGCCGATGGACGAAGGCTTCTGTTTCCCCAGACCTTGGTCAGAGAGGACTTAGAAAAGCGCAATGTTGACCTGATAGAGCAAACCTCGCCCACAGGCCTGGCCGGAAACCGGATCCTGGTGACCGGTCAGGTGGACCGGATCACGGATTTTGAAAAGGGGCTTCCCAATGCGGTGTTGGAAAGGGACGGCAAGGTGGAAAAAGATGATATCTTGGATGATCAGGCCCTGGTGGTCCTTCTGAAGGGCAAGGGTCTGGTGGTCATTGCGGGTTGCAGCCACGCCGGCATCATCAACACCATTCTTTATGCCCGGAAGGTGACCGGCGTCCGGGAGGTGTATGCCGTCATGGGGGGATTCCACCTCTCAGGACCCTATTTTGAGAGGATTATCGAACAGACCATTGAGGCGTTCAGACAGATCGGGCCTCAGTTTGTGGCGCCCATGCATTGCACCGGGTGGAAGGCCATTGGCGAGATCTCCCAGGCCTTTCCGGATGCCTTTATCCTCAACAGCGTGGGGTCGACCATCACATTATAGAAACTCAAGGGTTTGACCGCCCCACGTCGGAGAAACTGCTAACCGAATATGGGGGCCAGCAGGGCGGACAGTCCGATGATAATGGAGATAAACAGGCTTTCCATGGGATTCCAGAGAATCAGCACCAGGATGGTAAGGAAGAAATAGAACTTGAACGGGATCAGGCCTTTCAGGGTCCCGGCCAAAAGGGCCAGCAGGGCGACGGCGAACATGCCGACTTTGATCAAAAACCCCCTTTCCACTGGTCGAACCGCATTGAGGTTGAGTTCATCCCCCCGCAATAGATCTTGCCTGGAAGGCCCTTTTCCAGGGCTCAACAACTCGGACCTTCTGTCCCCTGTTCCCGGCCCGACTTGTTCCCGGCCCCGGGGCCGGGTTTCCAACAGGGCGGTCTCTTGCTCCGGTTTGTCAACCGGGAAACCCTCATCGGGTCGAAATCGAACCGAATCCCTTTCCCGGCCCTCCCTGATTCGAAGAAGGCTTTCCCGATCAAACCCTCGCACAGCATCAAATCCTGCACCTTTATCAAATTTTGCTCCCTGGTCAAACTTCCGACCCTCGTCAAATGTCAATCTTTGATCGAACTTTGTCCCCTGGTCGAATGCCGTTCCTCTGTCAAAGCCTAAGATTGAACGGCGAATCCCCCCCCCGCCCGTAACGTACAAATCCACTCGATACGTAGAGGACCTCTGCCCCAGTTCCCCGTGGTCTTCCAGGGAAAATTCGAAAAAGTACTCGTCATCAATATCGATTCGACCCAACTGATCCATCATATGGAGTCCTTCGCCCGTAGGGCCGGCATCCTCCAACCCCAATCCGCGACCTGCCCCCCCCCTTGTATCCGGGAGATTTCGGATGGGCGCCGCCTGAATATGGATCCCCCACAGCATTAGGCAGACCGTAGAAATAAAGAGTATGACCTTCTTTTTCATAGTGGTCCCAAAACAAGACTATGAACGGCCTTCCATCCCCATTTGTTGTAACAGGTCCTCGGCATGTACGGATTCTTTCCCTTGAAGGCCCGATGCAATGGCCGTGACAAACGCTTCCCGGGCCTCTAAGAAATCTTCTGCCTCATAAAACGCAACCCCAAGGTGATACCGGAACAGGGCTTCCTGGGGCATCTGGCGTACTGCTTCATCCAAATACTTTTTGGCCAGAAACAGTGCCCCTTTTTTCAGGTACGCCCACCCCAGGGTGTCTGTGGCATGAGGGCTGTCCGGCATCAGCTCATGGGCTTTTTTGGCCAGGACCAGGGCATGGTCGAGCTCTTGATTGCGGTTCACATGCACATAGGCCAAATTGTTGACGGCCGGTCCGTAAGATTCGTCCATTCGTAAAATCGCCTTGTAGGCGTTGATTCCCTTGTCGAGTTCCCCTTGGATTTCGTAAATGGCGGCTATTTCCATGCGGGCTTTGATTTGTTTCGGATTCCTGTCGATGGCCTTCTGGTAATAGCCCAATGCGGATTCGTATCGGCGGCGGCTTTTGAGCATTTCTGCCAATAGCATCACCGGTCGGTCCGATTCAGGGAATTTGCGGTTCAGTTGTTTCAGAATATGATCGGCCTCATGGAATTTTTCCTGTTTGTACAGGATCCTGGCCTTTGTCAGCGTCACCTCAAGGGCTTCCGGTCGCCGTTTCAAATACGTATCGCACAGATCAATCGCCTTTTGGTATTGCCCTTTGTCAAGGTAAATGGAGATCAGTTTTTTCAAGGCCTTGAGGGATTCAGGATGGTCCGCCAATGCCTTTTCAAGTTGCCCTAAGGCCTCTTCGAGATGCCCCTGCAGGTGATAGGTTTCAGCCAGGCGAACGCGTATTTCAGGAGAGGATCGCTCATTCTCAATGATGTGCCGGTAGTCTGATGCTGCCGCCTCATAATTCTTCAACTGAAGATGGACCGTGGCCCTGAGGACCCTGGCCTGGGGGTGGTACGGCTGGGCAATCAGGATGTCGCCAAGCTCATCCAATGCCAGCTGGAATTGACCTGTTTTGAAATAGGCATAGGCCAGGGCCATGCGGGCTCTGATGGAATCGGGTCTGCGCTCAACCGCCCGTAAAATTTCGGAAAGGGCCGGTCCATATTCCTGCTCTTTGAACAAGGCCAGCCCGTAGAAGTAATACCCCTCCACTGATTCAGGATCGAGTGTAAGGACCTTTAAGAATGCTTCTTTGGCCCGGTCCGTCTGTCCCTGTCTGAGCCATATGACGCCGCGATGAAGATGACCCTCGGCATTCTGAGGGGATTCGGCAATAAGGACTTGGATTTGTTCCAGGGCCTCCACGTATTGACCCCGGGCTATCAACAGTTGCACGATTCTGTTTTTGACCTCACTAAAGCGGGGCCATTTGCGGGCAATTCGGGTATAGGTCTTGTGGGCCTCGTCGTACATTTTCAAAAAGAAGAGATAGTCCGCGAGTTGTATCCGCCGGCCAAGGTCATGGGGAGAAAGGTCTGCGGCGGACCTCAGGTGCCGGAGGGCGTCCTGGTGGTCCTTTTGTTTGTGTGCGATTTCAAATAAGGTTTCATGCAGATTAGCGCTTTTGAGCCCTTTGCCCAAGGCCTCCTTGATGATTGTCTCGCCCTCCGCCGGGTGGCCTTCGCGGATATGAAAACGCGCCAGTGCCACATAAGGCTTGGTTTCATCCGGGAAATCCTGCCTGAGGTC
>JAIPDZ010000193.1 GCA_021737425.1 Deltaproteobacteria bacterium | reverse complement strand
GAGACGCCCTCGAATATGATCCCGTCAAATCCCGCCTGTTTGAGCATGGCCGGAAAGCGTCCCCCGGAATTGGAACAGGTGACCGCCCCGGTCAAGGGAGACTTGGTCATCACCATATACCTGGCTCCGGTGGGCGCCCGGGTCCCGGTAAGCGGGCCTGTCATCATAATCAATTCGTTTTCCGGCCCCAGGGGATCGCATCGGGGGTCCACCTCTCGCAATAAATAGTCAATCCCCAGACCTCGTCCGCCCACAAAGGCCTTGGCCCTTTCCACGTCTATGGGCTCAACCGTTACCGCCCCTTGTGTCAGGTTCACCCGGAGGATATTTCCTGCAAATCCCATTGAAACGCTCTCCTCTTGGTTTGATTTATTATTTACAGCCCGCACCCGTCCGGCAACATAACGGTTGACGGGCAACGGTCTTTTGAGGCAACCTTGAATCCGTGAAGGCCTGCACCCTTCATGATGTGAGGCCCGTAATGATCGTCTATGTAAAAAGCCACGGTTTCCCCCAAAAGTACACCGGCCATCTGCCGGACACAGGGGAACTGATGGTCCCCGAAGGATCTACCGTCAAACACATACTCCACCGATTGAAGGTACCGGACACGGTACGGAAAGTCATCTTTGTCAACGGCCGCCACAAACCCCCTGATCATATCCTCAACCCGGAAGATATCCTTGTGTTTTTTCCACCGCTGGAGGGAGGGTAAGAGACCTTCGGCTCGACCCCTATGGGCCTGCCGAGAAAAGGGTTCCCTGGGCATCGCTCTTTTCCGGCGGTTTATCCGCTCCCCCGTCCGCGGCCTCCAGCTCTCCCTTTAAGAAATATCGACCGAAGAGCCGGTTGAACTCGGTCCATGCCCCTTCTTTTCGGTCCTGTTCCATGAATCGGGCCAGACCGTTGAGTTTGGCGTCCAGGTCGTCGATGAGGTTGAGGGCAAAGGCCTCCAGAAACTTGGGCACCTTGGGAGAACCGAAATCGTACTGACCGTGATGGCTGAGGATCAGATGTTTCAGCTTCAGGGCCAACTCTTTGGGGAAATCCTTCATCCCCTGCAATCGCTCATCCACCATGCCCGCCCCCAGGACCACATGCCCCACCAGTCGTCCCTCATCCGTATATTCGATCTGGGGCTTGAATGCCAGTTCCCGGATCTTCCCGATATCGTGGACAAAGGCGCCGGTGATCAACAGGTCCCTGTTGAGCCCGGGATAATGCTCGGCCACCTGGACGGTTAGGCGGCAGACCATGAGGGTATGCTCCAACAGCCCGCCCATATAGGCATGGTGAAAATTCTTGGCTGCCGGGGCCTCCTGGAAACGGGCCACAAACTCCGGGTCCCCTAAGAAGCGTTCGGCCAATCTCCGCAGATGGATGTCCGCAACCCCTTTGAGGAGTTCCCTGAGCTCGCGCATCATCTCTGCCGGATCATCCGGGGCCCGCTCCACAAAGAGCCCCATATCCACGGCCTCTTCCAGGACCTTGAGCCTGGAAACCGTGAGCTGGAGCTGGTTGCGGTAAGACCCCGCCATACCGTCCACTTCGATCACATCCCCTTCCAGGAACCGGCTGGACAGCGCTTCCGCCTGGTCCCAGATCTTGGCATCCACGGCCCCGGTCCGGTCGGCCAGGGTCAGGCTTACAAAGGGCTTACCGTTCTTGGTCCTGGCCAGCCGCTTGTGGGTCACCAGGTAGCAATCGTTGACCCGGTCCTCCTCTTTCATGTCCTTTATCCAGAGGCGCGGCCGGTGAGCTTGGGTATGATCAGGCATGGGGTACAGGTGTCCTCGCAAAACGGAATCTTCGACAGGTGTCAGGTGTCAGGTTTCAGGTTTCAGGTTTCGGGTTTCAGGTTTCGGGTTTCAGGTTTCGGGTTTCAGGTGTCAGGGGTTCCTGAACACTGAAACCTGACACCTGACACCCTTATTTTGCCATCAATCGTCAAAATCCCCCTCAGGCCCGTGGGCCGCCATGAGCCGGCCTCCCCGCTCCCTGATTTTGGTCTCGGTCCACTCTTGGGGATCTTCCAGACGGGTCCCCTTGGGTCCCAGGTCAAAGGATCCTTTATCCAGGACGGCATCCAGTGCGATGGGCGCGGTATCCCCGGCATTAAAGACGTCCACCAGGAGCTCATAGACAAAATCCGCCACCCCCTTGGCCATCCTCTCCCGGACCTCCCGGGGAAGTCCCAGGAGCTTGTTTTCAAAGGGGAGGTTCAGCTTCTTGTAGTTCCCGGCCTTGAGCCCCGCTGAATCGGCGTAGGCCACCATTTCCGCCCACAGCTCATCCGTGACCCCCGCGTCAGAGCGCTTAACAAATTCCCCCTGTTCGTTCAGCATGGCATTCCCGTACTCATTGACCTCCACCCCCCAGGTAATCATCTGCAGGGCCGTGGCCACATTGGCCTTGGTGGTACGGGTCTTCTCGGCGATTTCCCTGAGTCGCTCCGAACTGTTGCCCGAGGTCCCGTGCTGGGCCCCCGATACCCGATACTTGGCCAGGGCCTCGTGAATCTCCATGGTCAAAGGGACCTGGATCCCCTTGTCACTGGCCTCAATGCCGTGGGTAGTTCCGTTGTTGAGGGCAATCCAATCCGGGAATCGATCGAGGGCATTCAGGCCCCGGATTAAAAACAGGGCCTCTTCTTTGGTGGAAAGGCCCTCTTTTCCCTTGATTTCACCCACCTCTGTTTCAAACCCGGCCCACCCGGGCACCAGGGGACTCAGTTCCAGACTGGCCAGCAGGTTTTCATCATCGGGCAAATGGGAGGCGTCAATGGCAATGGAAGTGATTCCCGCATCAAACATGGAGGGGATCTCGGTCTTGGCCGAGGTCACATCTTTTTCCCCCTTGATGCCGTAATGGTCCGCATGCAGGGCCACAGGCACGGTGATCCCCAGTTCATTCATGACCGCGTCCACCTGACGGGCCAGGTTCCAGTAATTTACCGCACAGTAGGGATTGGCGCCCCCTTCTGATTTGGCGATTTCCATGATAATGGCGGCATTGGCCCGCTGGGCCGCCATCAAGGCCCCCCGGATCACAAAGTGGTTGCGGCCGTTGGCCGCTATGGTCATGGCCTTGCCTTTGGCCAGCATGGCTCGGTCGATCACCTTTCCGCTGACGATCAGTGCCCTGGAATGGGGAAAAAGCCGGGTAATATTGGGCGGGCGGCCCACCTTGAGGGCCGTTTCAAACGCCTGCGATGTACCTGATATAGCTTCGGACATGTCAAACCTCCCCTCTTTGGATTTATGATTGCTGATTGTTGATTGTCGATTGAAAAATGTCAGAATATTTCACCTCAATAATTCGGCGGAACGGCTTTCCATTTTCACTTTTCTGGATTCCGGGTCAAGCCCGGAATGACGTGCAGTCGGCCTGTCTCGTCATTCCCGCGAAGCTTGTCCCGGACCCCGATCCGGGAGCGGGAATCCAGGGGAACTTGCCCACATTCATCGAGATGGTAGGGCTCACTCAAAAATAAATTCGAAGTTATTTTTGAGTGAGCCCTTAGACCAGAATGTACGAATTTGACGGTCCATTTTGATGTATGATGGTTGGCTGTTGACCAAAAAGACCGTTTCTCAAAGATCACCATCCATTGACATCAATCAACAATCGTCAATCACCATTCCCTACGCCCCGCCTCTATTCCCCTCCTCAACACCTTTCAGTTCCTCTACTATTTTTCGTCTCAGGGCCGGATCTTGCCCGGAGAGTTCCTTGGCCTTCCTCAGGTGAAACTGGGCCTTTTGCATCCGTCCCATTTTCCTGAAATATACCCCGAAGTTGTAGTGGGCCAGGGCTAGCTGTTTTTCTCGGCCGTAACAAAGACCCAGATGATAATACACATCGTGGCGCACCGGTTTCAAGTAGGAAAGCCGCTCGAATATCTTCAGGGCCTCCTGATTGTCGCCCATGCTCTCGTATACGGTTCCCAGGACAAAAAGGGTATCCCGGTCCCCCTGTCTCAGACCCAAGGCCTGTTTGAGCGTGGCCACGGCCTTTTGGTTTTGGCCGTTCAACTGATAGGCCTGGCCAAGGGTCCTCAATATGGGGATAAAGTCCGGCTTTTGGTCCGCCGCCTTTTGGAGTTCCCCGATGGCCTGAGGGTATCGCGATTCTTCCATGGCCACCATGCCCAGGCCGAAATGGGCCAGGGGATCGTGCGGATCCTGAGCCAGCTCTTTATTGAAAATCCGCTCTGCATCGGCCGGGTTTAGACACCGGGCCCTCACCACCGTCTTAAAGGCCGGCCACTGGGCCTTGAACGCCTCGGCCTCGGCACTCACGGGCGGGGGGGTGTACCGGCTCAACAGGGAATCCAGGTTGCTCATTCGCTCCGGCCCGGTGGGGTGGGTCAACAGGTAGGCCGGGACCTTGTCCGTTCCCAGCCAGCTCCCTTTCTGGATCTTTTGAAGGGCCCGGACCATTCCCTCCGGATCAAAGGTGGCCGGTTCCATGTATTTAAAACTGAGCTGGTCCGCCTGCCGTTCATCTTCCCGGCTGTAGTGGAGTTGGGCCTGCATCCCCGCGGCCATGGAGCCGGTGATCAAGGCCCCGGCGGCCTCTCCGCCCAGGAGCACCCCGGCCAGGGCCCCGGCCAGGGTGGCCAACCCGATCTTCTTGCTCTGCTCGATCCGGTGAGCCAGATGCCGGGCCGACACATGGCCGATTTCGTGGCAGATCACCGCGGCCAGTTCATCCACGTCCTCCAGGACCTCGATCAAGCCGGAGAAGATAAAGATATGGCCCGCAGGCGCGGCAAAGGCGTTCAGGGTATTGTCCTTGATGATATAGAAATGAAAGGGGAAGTTTTTCACCTCCAAAGGAGCGATGAGATAGTGGCCCAGATCGTTGATATATTGATTGGCATAGGCATCCTGCAACATCTCGAACTGGCCGCCCACCTGTCGCAGGAACTCCTCTCCCATCTGGCGCTCGTCTTCCACAGACAGGGCCCGGGCATCGGGCACACCGGCCGCAACACCCCATAAAACCAGCATGAGCAGGCCGATGAGGAGCCTCTTTTGGGAGTGGATATGTCGCGTTTGTGTCATGGATCGTCTCATGGGGTATCCTATGTCAGGTTTCAGGTGTCAGGTTTCGGGTGTCAGGTTTCGGGTGTCAGGTTTCGGGTGTCTTGACCCGGGGGGCATCCACCCACAACCCCTCCAGGTCGTAGAATTCCCGAACCGGTTCATAAAACAGGTGAATCACCACATCACCGTAATCCATCAGGACCCAGGTCCCTTCCTGTTCCCCTTCCACACCCATGGACTTCACCCCGGCCTTGCGCAGGGTCTCTTCCAGGTGTCGGGCAATGGCCTGCACCTGCCGGGTGGATTGTCCGCCCGCAATGAGAAAGTAATCCGTAAAAGAGGTCAATCCTTCCACGTGCAGGAGAACCGGATTTACCGCCTTTCGTTCCCCCACGGTTTTCATACAGAGTCTCGCCTTATCCAGCGTATTCATAGTCCTGATACAATCCCTCTTTTTCAATATAAATCCTCACCACTTCAGGGACAAGGAAACGGATGGAACGGCTGGCTCTCACCCGGTCTCTGATCCCGGTGGCGGATATATCCATGAGCGTGGTGGACATGAGCATGATCTTTTTCCCGGACGGGGCCGCGTACACCGCTTCGTCCTTCCCTTGGGCAGGCCCTATCCCCAAATCTTCAAAAACCGGCGTTAGGCCCTGACGCTCAAAGCCCGGACGGGGGATGATCACAAAATGGGCATAGGCAAAAAGGTCCCTGTACGCCTTCCAGGTATCAATCTCCAGAAAGGCATCGGTTCCCAGGATAAAAAACAGCTCTGCATCCGGGCCGAACATGGCCCTGAACTCCTTAAGGGTTTCAATGGAATAGGAGAGCCCGGGACGTTTCCCTTCCCAATCCAGGGCCTCCAGCAGGGGGGATTGTCCGGCAGCGGCCCGGGTCAGGGCCAGCCGCTGTTCAAACCGGGAAACCGGGGTGTCCGTCTTGTGAGGAGGGGAAGCGGAGGGGATCAGGTACACCTGGGTCAGGGTTAGTTTCTCTCCGATCTCCTCAGCGGAGCGGAGGTGACCCAGATGTATGGGGTCAAAGGTGCCGCCCAGTATCCCCAATCTTACAGGAGGTTCCACTATCCCCTTGTCTGCCCTTCTCCAAATACAATGAACTTGGTGGTGGTCAATTCTTTCAGCCCCATGGGTCCGAAGGCGTGAAGCTTGGAGGTGTTGATCCCGATCTCCGCCCCCAGTCCCAACTGGTTGCCGTCGTTAAACCGGGTGGAGGCATTGACCAGGACCACGGATGCATCCACTTCATCCAAAAACCGCCGGGCCCGCTGATAGTCACGGGTAATGATGGCCTCGGTGTGTTTGGAGCCGTACTGCTCAATGTGATCCATGGCCTCGTTCATGCCCGGCACCACCTTTACGGCCAGGATCAGATCCAGGAATTCCTCGGGCCAGTCCGATTCCCGGGCCGCTTTCATGCCGGGCACCAGGTTCCGGCTTTGAGGGCACCCCCGCAGCTCCACCCCGGACGCTTCAAACCGTCGGGCCATGGACGGCAGAAAGTCCGGGACCACCGCCTCGTGAACCAGCAGGGTCTCCATGGCATTGCACACGCCCGGCCGCTGCACCTTGGCATTAAAACATATGGACTCGGCCATGTCCAGGTCAGCCGATACATCCACGTACGTATGGCACACCCCCTTATAGTGTTTTAACACCGGTACCCGCGAATGGGTGGTCACAAACCGGATCAGGCCCTCACCGCCCCTGGGAATGACCATGTCCAGGTCGTCTTCCAGTTCAATGAGGATCCGCACCGCCTCCCGGTCCGTGCTGGGAATCACCTGCACCGCCTTGGCCGGGACCCCGGCCTCCTCCAAGGACGCCTCCAAGAGCCTCCCCAGGATCATATTGGAATGGATGGCCTCGGAGCCCCCTCTGAGGATCACGGCGTTCCCTGATTTCATGCACAGGGCCGCCGCATCCACGGTGACATTGGGCCGGGATTCATAGATAAACCCGATCACTCCCAAGGGAATCCGGGCCCGGCCCACCATCAGGCCGTTGGGCCGCTTCCACATCCCCTCGATTTCCCCCACCGGATCGGGCAGGGTCGCCACCTCCCTCACCCCTTCGGCCATGCCCTGGATGACCCCCGGGTTGAGGGTCAACCGATCCAGCATGGCCGCGGAAAGCCCGGACTCCCGGGCCAGGGAGAGGTCTTTGTGGTTTTCTTCTATGATCTCCTCCTGCCGGTCCATCAATTTTTGGGCCAGCAGGTGCAGGGCCGCATCCTTCCGGTCCCGGCCCACGCTTCTCAATCCCCGTGCCGCAGTGCGGGCCGCCTGGGCCATGGACCGGATCAAATCGTCTACAGGCATAAGATGTCTCCCTCTTCCATGTGTTCCTGTAACACCAGGTTGTCCCGGTGTATCACCTCATCATCGTGTTTAAATCCCAACCGATCAGCGATCTCTTTGCTCTTGGCCCCCATGATCTTCCGGATGTCGCCGGAATGGTAATTGACCATGCCCACGGCCACCGCCTCTCCGTCCTCATTGAGGAGCACCACCGAGTTCCCCAGGCTGAACCGCCCCCTCACCTCCTTGATTCCGGCCGGAAGCAGGCTCTTGCCGTTCCCTGAGATGGCCTTTTCCGCCCCCCGGTCGATCACCAGTTCCCCCTTGGGGGCCTTGGTAAAGGCGATCCAGTGTTTGCGGCTGCACAGGGCCACGGGCTGGGGCAGAAACAGGGTCCCTTCGGATTCGCCCTCAAACACCCGGGCCAGGATATGGGGCTTCAACCCGTTGGCGATAACGGTGGGGACCCCCCGCATGGCCACCTTTCTGGCGGCCCTCAGCTTGCTGGCCATCCCTCCGGTGCCCAGAAACCCGGGGATGGAACTGGCAAACCGCGATATGCGGCGGTCCACCTTTTCCACCACCTCGATGCATCTGGCGTCCGTATGCTCCCTGGGGTCTTTGTCATAGAGCCCGTCGATGTTGGTCAGATTCACCAGCAACTGGGCATCGGAGAGATTGGTGACCATGGCGCTCAGATTGTCGTTGTCCCCGAACTTGATCTCATCCACCACCACCGTATCATTCTCATTGAT
The DNA here is from genome assembly GCA_021737425.1 of Deltaproteobacteria bacterium. Classification (GTDB taxonomy): domain Bacteria; phylum Desulfobacterota; class DSM-4660; order Desulfatiglandales; family Desulfatiglandaceae; genus JAIPDZ01. The sequence goes on along the minus strand of JAIPDZ010000193.1, from coordinate 408 downwards.
GATGGGTACGATATTCCAGGACAACAGGGTCAGCAGGGTGTTGCGGGCATTTAAATAGCGTCTCCGGTGGGTCAGATCATCCCGGGTCAAAAGGATCTGGGCCACCTGATATCCGTGGCCCTGAAAGGCCTTTTCATAGGCCCGGATCAGGCTGCTCTGGCCCACCGCGGCCATGGCCTGCTGCTGGGACACGGACTGGGGGCGCTTGGACATGCCGATTTTTTTGAGTCCCGAGGCAATGGCCCCGGAGGAGACCAATATGATCTCCAGCCCCTGTTTCTTGAGCCCGCACAGATCAGCGGTCAATTCGCCGATCACCTCGGTGTTCAGCCCGTTTTGGGTGGTCAAAACCCCGCTTCCCACCTTGACCACCGCCCGTTTGACGGGTTTTAAAAGTGCTTTTCGGGT
>JAIPDZ010000192.1 GCA_021737425.1 Deltaproteobacteria bacterium | reverse complement strand
CTTCCATGGAGGACGACGTCTCCTCAATGGAGGCCGCCTGTTGACTCGCCCCTTCGGCCAGGGACTGGCTGGAAGCCGACACCTGATCCGCCCCTGTAGCCACCTGTTCCGATCCTTCCTGGAGCCCGCCCACGATTCGGTTGATGGGCTTTACAATGGACTGCACCAGCATCAAAATAACCGCCGCCGCCAGCAATAATACACTCACGGCCACCCCCAGATTCCAGTAACTGAGGTTTTTGACCGGCGCCAGAAGTTCATCGGTTGCGGCCGACACCCCCAAAGTCCATCCTATCTCGGGGATGGTCTTGAAGGCCACCAGCTTTTCAACCCCCTGGTATTCGTATTGGATAATCCCGTTTCCCTGGGCCATCATTCTTCTTCCGAAATCAAAATCATTCATGTCGAGGGTCAAGATATTGCTCTTGTCCGGATGGCAGATCAAAAGCCCCCTCTTATCATAGATATACGCATACCCGGTCTTTCCCACCCGAATGGGATCCACAAACAATTGGGTGAATGAATTCAGGTCCACGACACCGAAAAGCACCCCCCGGTTATGGTGTTATTTTCCCGTATGGGAGCAGAAATCACGAACACCGGATTACCGGTCCCTTTGCTTTTCAACACTTTGGAAATATAAATCTTGCCCTCCATGGACCCCTTAAAATAGGGTCTGTCCTTTATGCTCATATTGAGGATTTCTGGGTTGGAAGCCGAGACGAGTGTGCCTTCTTTGTCCGTAACGCAGATATCCTCATAATACTTGTAATCCCGCTTCACTTTGAGCAGTTCGGCGTCAGCCGACTTCCGCGCGGCCTTGCCGATAAAAGAGTCTTTCACCGCCGTCATGTACGTCTTCTGACGGCTCCAGTTGGCGACATTCCGCTTCTGGTCTTTGAACCAGGCATCAATCACCTTCACGGTCGAATCCGCTATCTGGTCAAGTTGTAAGGTGATCTCCTCCTCCAGGGCGCTCTTGGCCTTGATATACGACACCAGTGTGGATGTGCCCATACCGAGAATGATCAGCAACAGCATGGGGAATAAAAACCTGTTTCTCAAACTCATTTTCATGGGAATATTCCGCTCCTTTCTAAGAAATACAGTGGCAGTGGAAAGAATTTGCACGATAGGCAGCAAGATATATGCCAGAGTTTCCCCAGGAAGTTCCGCTTCAAAACCAAGGCTGTGAATTGCGGTGCAGGCAAGGGGCAACCCTCTAAAAAAGCGGGAATAGATGACCCATCATGGTAGGAAAAAGGGTAGAGGGGTGAAATAAATAGGGTGACGATTTGCGCCAAAAGAGCCGGGCATATTTCACAATACCACATAGCTGTCATTTTCTTGACCTCTGTCCGTGGGGAACTCCAGGCACCTACCCCCCATCTCCAAGGCACCCAGGGCAGCGGAATTGAGTGAAAGGGGTCCCTTTGGTCTTGCCCCGGGACATTGGGCCTGATACGATTATTTGCTCTATTTTGTTGGGCAAGGCACTATACCTTCACGGATTTGATCTATGCCGGGACATATCAGTCCTTTGTTGACGCCGGCGGTCCTGGTGGTGGGCGTGCGCATGGCGGGGGTCATGGGGCTTTGCCGAGAAGGGGAAAGGTTTACGACATGCAAAACATAGAACGGTTCCTGTTCCGTGATCTGGGGCCCAACATCCTTCTGGGCACGGCCTCTGATCGATATGCGGGATGGACGGGCCAGATCTATACCCGGGAGCGCTACGAAGGCCGGATCAGCCGCAGGACCAAAACGGTGGGGGGCAAATCCTTTGTGGAACAAACCCTGCCCGTGGAGAGCGTGGCCGAGTATTTTGAACACTTCCCGGTGCTGGAGATCGACTACACGTTTTATTCCCCGCTTCTAAACGAGGCGGGCGAGCCCACCCGGATCTATCATGTGTTGAACCGGTACCGCCAATACATGAGGGAACAGGACCGGGTGGTCCTGAAGGTGCCCCAAGCGGTTTCGGCCCAGAAGATCCGCCGGAGCAATACCTATCTTGAAAACGACACCTATCTCAACGCGGCGCTCTTCACCCGGCAGTTTTACGAACCGGCTACGGAGGTCCTGGGCCCTGTACTGGACGGCATGATATTCGAGCAGGAATACCAGCGGAAGCAGGACCGGGTCCCGGTCCAGAAAATGGCCGGGGACCTCGCCAGGTTCTTTGAAGCGATTCCCCGAGATCCCCGCTACCACATGGAACTGCGGACCGAGGCCTACCTGAGTGGGCCGGTCTTCAAGGTATTGGAGCATTACGGCGTGGGCCAGGTGCTTTCCCACTGGACCTGGCTTCCGTCCCTCAACAGACAACTCACAAAGGCCGGCAACCGGGGGTTTAACGCCTCAGGGCAGCGGATGGTTCGTCTGATGACGCCCAGGGGCATGCGCTACGCTGATGCCTATGCCCAGGCCCATCCCTTTGATAGACTACTGGAGGGAATGCTGCAGCCGCAGATGGTGCAGGAGGCGGTCCATCTTATGCAAAAGGCGGTAACCGAAGGGATCAACACCCGTATCCTCATCAACAACCGGGCAGGCGGAAACGCCCCCCTCATTGCACAAAGAATCGCTGAAGCGTTCCTGGGCAATCAGGCCCAAGCCCGGTAATCAGGCCCGGTGCACGGCACGCATCCTGCGGTCCAAAAGGGCCGTTTTGACAGTGGATTGCCATTGGTGTTCCATTCTCCCTTACTTGGCCTTTGCCAGGGTCTCCACGGCCCGGGTCTGCTCTAAAAAAAGCTGAAGATGTGGAAATGGGATCTCGATATCGGCTTGATCCAGGGCCTGTTTGCATTTTTCGGTATACTCCCACATGAGACCGTATTTCTGGTTCGGGTCTTCGGTCCAGAACCGAAGCTGCAGATTGACGCTGCTGTCCCCCAAACCGGTGACCACCACTGACGGAGCCGGGTCCGGCAGTATCCGGGCATCCCCTTCCAGGGTGGATAAAATGACTTCCCGGGCCCCCTGAATGTCCTCCTTGTACGCAATGCCCACGGATACGCGGACCCGTGCATTGGGAGTCAGGGTGAAATTGACCACCCTCTCCTGGGCCAACTGCTTGTTGGGAACCACCACGGTTTCGTTGTCAAAGGTGGTCAGGGTGGTGGTTCGCAGCCGAATCTTGGCCACCGAGGCATGCATGTCCCCCACGGCGATCCAGTCCCCCTCTTTAAAGGGGCGATCTATGATGATGGCCACTCCGGAAATCAGGTTGGCAATGGTGTCCTGGGCTGCAAAAGAAAGGGCCAGGCCCGCGATACCCACGCCGGCCACAAGGGACCCGACATTAATGGATAACTGTCCGGCCACCGTAAGAAACCCAAAAACGATGAGTGCATATTTGGCAAAGCGCAGCAAAAGGGTCGTGGCTTCTTCGGAAACCTTGGTTTTGGCCATGGCTGAGACGACCGTTTTTCGGATGATTTTGTTCAGAATAAAGAACAACAACACCAACAGACACGCCCCAATGATATTGGGGACATATTCTGCGATCCGGGTCATCAACGCCTGCAGATCAATGGATTGCGTCAAACGTTCAAGCATCAGAACTTCCTCCTTTTGTGGGTGTGGACGGGCGCCGAGGTTGGCGCCCGGTCAATACACGTGGGTCAGTCCCTAAAGACCGCCGACGCAAAGCTCACCGCCGATTGGGTCGGTTCTTCGTGCCAGATTTCATAGTAACGCATTTCCCCCCGGCACCGAGGCAGGATCTCCAGCAGACAGGCCAGGGCTGAAAATCCGCACACATTGAACTGATCATAAACCCGACCCGATTCCTGCCAGAACCCATCGGCATCCAGCCGGCACAGGTGTTCCATGAGGGTGGTATCGTGGGCGTGAAACCGGCTCTCCAGGTGGGAGGCGGGGATCTCGTGCCCGAACTTGGGGCCGGTGTGGGATAAATCCACTCCGGCCACCACAAGGGTCTCGCGCTCCCCATCATGGAGCAACTCCCTCAACTTATTTAGAAACGGACCGGCCTTTTGGAGATAGGTCCCTCTGTTGTATTCAGGCAGTCCCGCCTGGAGGTTGCCGCACAGGATGGGGATGAGGGTGAAGGGGGTCTCCTTGAGCAGGTGTTGTAAAAAAATAAGTTGAAACTCGATGGAATGCTCGGAGCGGTGCACAAAATCATCCGGCGCCATAATGTCCGGGGCTGACTTTCGCAGATCGTTGACCCTGTTCCCCTCCGTGGGGGTGACGCCCAACGGGGTCTCAAAATCCTTTTCCGTAAGCGAAAAAAGACCCTCCTGCAGCTGGTGACCGGTACCCAGGACGATCACCCGGGTGGGTCGGGTATGCTTCAGCAGCCCATAGGTACTGGCGTAGGCCTTATATCCCACGGACAGATCAATGTGCGGGGCCACCAGGGCCTTGATGCTTCCCTCGGGACCGGAACCAGGAGGCCGGCTTTTGAGGATGTCGTCCAGTCTTTGCCGGAGTTGGGCCGAAGCCTCGGGGTAACTCTCCCCGGCATGCGCGGCCGGTCTCACCCGCTGAGAGGTAAACGCCGACACCAGCCCGGCTTTGGCCTTTTGAAATGCTTCAGAGTTGAGGAGAAAGGCATCATTTAGATGGCTCAGCAGTCGCTGGATCTCGGTCTCCCCCACCAGGAGCCCGCCCTGCTGTCGCATCATCTCCATCTGGAGGTCTTTTACGGAACGGGTGCCGTCCAAAAGGATCATGAACCGGTACAGGGACAGGGGCAGGGCCAGTCCCTGCCGCGCCAACCCCAGAGGGTCCTGCACCAGGATGAGCTGTTGGCCCTGGTGCTGAACCGGAAAAAACTGGAGATCGTATCTGAAAACAGGGAGTTCTCCGCGGTCCATTTCCTAAGGCGGCCTGCCGGCCGCAACCCAAGTAGGGCCCAGTGCTCAGGTTTCGGGTTTCAGGATGAGGATGGTTCCATATCAATATCCCTGAAACCTGAACACTGAAACCTGTATTTGCAATCAATCAAAGGGGTATCCGTCTGCTGTGCCCAAGGCCTCTCGTTCCCGGCGGGTGGCCTGCGGGTCCACCTGCAAGGTCTCAGGGTCGATGATGACGCCGTAGTCCTCCTTTGCGCCCTGAAGGGTCACATATCCCTCCTGAACATCCGTTTCCACCCTTTGGGGATCCCGCTCCAAGGGATGGCCGTAGCCTCCGCCGCCGGCCGCATCGATCAACACCCGGTCCCCCGGTTTCAACTGGGTCAGTCCATAGGGGTTTCCGGGCTGGTCGTTGATGAGAAACTGGGCCCTGGATCCCTCTTTACCGCCGAACAACCCCTCGGGCGGATACCGGTAGCGCCCGGATTGGATCCCCAGGTTTACCGGCGGGATGGGGGCGCAGTCGTCATCCGGAATCTTGAGGATCATCCGTCTCCCCAGGCCCCCTTTCATTCCGCCCGCCCCCCCCGAGTCCGGGAGAAGCTCCCGCTTCTCCACAATAAGCGGGGTATCGCTTTCCAGGATCTCCACCGGCGTATTGGCCCCGTTGGCCGGGAAGATGTAAACGTAATTGCCGTCGGCCCGGGCGCTGGCGCCCATACCCCCGCCCCGGATCCGGACCGAATGCCAGGGTCTGCCGTCATGCCGTTTTCCATAGAGCACGTTCATGCTGGCCGGGGTCCCGCCGGAGCCGGCAATCACCCGGTCCGGCAGGGCCTCGGCCATGGCCCGGTAGATGATTTCCGTCACAAAGTGGCCGATCTGCATGCGGGCGGCCACTGCGGCGGGGAACCGGCAGTTGACCACGCTCCCCAAGGGGGCCTTCATGGAAATCGGCGCCGCACACCCGTCATTGTTGGGGATGTCCGGGTCCAACATACTCTTCATGGCCATGAATACATAGGCATAGGTGAAATTGTACACCACGTTCCCTCCCCAGTCCACCTGGGGGGAGGACCCTGCCAGGTCCACCACAATATCATCGCCCCGCACTTCCACGGCCACCTGGATAACGACATCGTCTTTTCCCTTCATCTGCTCCACGATCCCTTGGGCCCGGTATATACCGTCCGGCACCTGGGAGATGGCATTTCTCATGCTCTTTTCGGTCCGTCCGATGATCTCGTCGGCCAGGGCGTCCAGGCCGGCCATCTCATATTCCGCCAGCATCTGGCAGACCTTTTCAGCGCACACATGATTGGCCGCAATCTGGGACCGGATATCCCCGATCACCTCATCCGGGGTGCGGACATTGTATTTAATCATCTCCACCACCGCATCATTCTGCCTGCCGCCCGCTTCCAGCTTGACCAGGGGGATAAACAGCCCGTCTTCATATACATCGTGATTGTCGGACGAGACCCGGCCCCCGATATCCGAATGATGGAACACACAGGCGGTCCAGCCGGTGAGATCCCCCTTATAATAGATGGGGCTCAGTACACACACATCATTTAGATGCCCGGCCAGGGCCCAGGGGTCATTGGTGATGAACACATCCCCCGGGCCGAAACCGCCCCGGGGCAACGCGGTGACCAGGTTTTTGATCCCCAGGGCCATGGCCCCGGACTGACCCGGCGTGGCAAAGGTCCCCTGGGCCAGTTCCCGGCCCCTTCGGTCCGTGAACATGCAGGTGTAGTCATGGGCATCCCTCAGCAGACTGGAAAAGGCGGTGCGGGCCACCGAACTGTCCGCCTCGTCCACGATGGAGGTCAACCTTCTCCACAAAATCTCTATGGTAATGGGATCAAACTGCTGCGCCATATCCTTACTCCATTACAGGGTTGAGGGGGGCTCTCAGCGTCTCAGCGCCTCTGCGCGAAAACGATTACACCCCCTTCAGATCAATCCACAAAAAGCCGTATTCATCCACAGAAACGGGGGCCGCTTCGCCCACAATCAGCGTGGACTCCCGCTCTTCAATAATGGCCGGGCCCTCAAACGCCATGCCCGCGGCCAGTTTATACCGATCATATACGGTAAAAGAAACAAAGTCTTTTGCCACGGCGGAATAGGCCTCCCGCGTTCCCTTGACAGCCGCTTTCAGGTCGTTGGCGCTCTGAGGGAGTTTGGGCAATTTGAGCAATCGTTCGGGCAGGCTGGCCCGGATCTTGAAGTTGATGAACTCCACGGCCGAGTCCGGATAGGTCCGGCCGTAGAGCTTTTCATAGGTTTGGTCAAAGCGCTTCCGGATCTGATCGGGATTCACATCTCTGAAATCCCCTTCAGGGACCGGGATGTTGGTTTCAGAGCCCTGTCCCACAAACCGCACATCCACGGAGCGTTCAAACCGGATCTGATCGGTCTTGCCCGAGGTTTCCAGGGCCTTGTGGGCCTCCTGTTCCATCTCCTTGAAGCGCTGTTCAATGTCTGCAAAATCCGCATCGTCCAAGGCGCTCTTATGACTTCTGACCATATCAAAGGCCCGGGGCGCGGTGAAAAATCCCAGGGCCGATCCCACCCCCGCATTGGGGGGCACCAGGAGCCTGGGGGCCCTTAGTTTCTTGGCCAGGCCATAGGCATGCACCGGGCCGGCTCCGCCAAAGGCGCTCACCGTGACCACCTTGGGATTGCCGCCCTTTTCCGCAATATGGGTCTTGGCCGCCGCGGCCATGGTCTCATTGATGAGGTCGTGGATTCCCCATACCGCCTGGATAAAAGGGACACCCAAAGGCCGGGCGATCTTCTCTTCGATGCCCCGGCGGGCCGCGTCTTTGTCTAACTGCATCTCCCCGCCCAGGAAATAATCAGCGTCCAAGTATCCGAGCAGCAGGTCTGCATCGGTAATGCAGGGATCCACACCCCCTCGGCCGTAGCAGATGGGTCCGGGATCGGCCCCTGAACTCTCAGGGCCCACCTGGAGGGTGCCCATCTTGCTGACCTTGGCAATACTGCCGCCCCCGGCCCCGATTTCCATGAGATCCACCACCGGCACCTGGATGGTGAGCCCGCTCCCTTTCATAAACCGCTGCACCCGCCCCACCTCAAAGGTGGGTACCACCCCGGCCTCTCCCCGCTGGATGAGACAGGACTTGGCCGTGGTGCCGCCCATATCAAAGCAGAACATCTCCGGGATATCAAACAGCTTCCCATAGTACTGGCCCGAGATCACAGCGGCCGTGGGACCGGATTCGATGATCCGCACCGGAAACTGGGCCGCGGTCTCAATGGAGGTGATCCCGCCGCTGGAGAGCATGATAAAGAGTCTCCCCTGAAAGCCGATGGACTGGAGCCGCCGGGACAGCCTTTCCAGGTATCTTCCGGTGAGGGGTTTGACATAGGCATTGGTGGCCGTGGTGCTGGTCCGCTCGTACTCCCTGATCTGGGGGAGCACTTCATAGGAGATGGAGACGGAGATCCCAGGGGCCTCCTCTTGGATAATCTCCTTAATCATCAGTTCATGGGCGGGGTTTTCAAAGGAGTTGATCAGACAAACCGCGATACTCTCCAGGCCCATATCCCGCATGCGGCGGACCACAGACCGGACCTGGTCCGGGTCCAGGGCCGTGAGCACCTTGCCGTCGCTCCTGACCCGTTCATCCACCTCGAACCGGAACCGTCTCGGGATCAGGGGCCGGGGGAATTCGGCAAAGATGTCATAGGGGGCATAACGGATCTCCCGGCCCAGTTCCAGGACAT
>JAIPDZ010000191.1 GCA_021737425.1 Deltaproteobacteria bacterium | reverse complement strand
TATATCTCGTGGAAAAGTCGTCGGCCATCGGCGGGCTCATGTCCCAACTGGACAAGACCTTTCCCACCAACGACTGCGCCATGTGAGTGATCTCGCCCAAACTGGTCGAGGTCGGCCGGCATTTGAACATCGAACTGATTACGCGAACCCAACTCGCAGAACTCGAGGGAGAAGAAGGTCGTTTCACGGCCCGTCTGATCCAGCAGCCTCGTCATGTGGACGTATCCAAATGCACCAGCTGCGGCGAGTGCGCCCAGGTCTGTCCCATCGATGTGGCAGATGAGTACAATGAAGGCCTTTCCACCCGGAAGGCGATATACAAGCAGTATGCCCAGGCCATGCCCGGGGCCTATGCCATCAGTAAACGCGGCACGGCGCCGTGCAAGGCGGCGTGCCCGGCGCATATCAGTGTCCAGGGGTATGTGGCCCTGACGGCGCAGGGACGGTTTGAGGAGGCCCTTGGTCTGATCAAGGAGGAGAACCCCTTACCGGCCATTTGCGGGCGGGTGTGTCACCACCCGTGTGAGTCCGTCTGTACCCGGAGCGCGGTGGACGAGCCCGTGGCCATCGATTTCATCAAACGGTTTGTGGCGGACCAGGACCTCGGGGCCGAGACCCGCTATATTCCTGAGAAGAAAGAGCAGAAGGAAGAGAAGGCGGCCGTGGTGGGATCCGGGCCTGCGGGACTTAGCTGCGCCTATTACCTTGCCCGGGAAGGCTACCCGGTGACCATCTATGAGAAGGCGCCGGTGACCGGCGGCATGCTGAGCCTGGGCATTCCGGAATACCGGCTTCCGAGGGATATCATCCAGGCGGAGATCGACTGCATAAGGGAGATGGGGGTGGAGATCCGGACCGGCGTGGATGTGGGCAAGGACATCACCATCGACCAGCTCCGCAAAGAGGGATACCGGGCCATATTCCTCGGCGTCGGCGCCCACGAGTGTAAACGCCTCGGGATCGAAGGGGAAGACCTGGCGGGGGTCTATCCCGGTGTGGACCTCTTAAGAGACGTGAATCTCCGAAAGCAAGTGGACCTGGGCGATCGGATTGCGGTGGTGGGCGGCGGGAACGTGGCCATGGACGCGGTCCGGACGGTCATGAGGCTGGGGAGCAAGAAGCCTTTTATCTTATACCGGCGCAGTTATGAAGAGATGCCCGCCAATGAGGAGGAGATTGAGGAATGCCGGGAAGAGGGAATCGAGATTCATCCCCTGACCAATCCGATCCGCATTATCGGGGACAACGGCCGGGTGAAGGCAGTGGAATGCATCCGGATGAAGCTGGGTGAGCCGGATGAGAGCGGCCGCCGCCGGCCGGTTCCCATTGAGGGGTCCGAGTTTGTGATGGAGGTGGACGGCGTGGTCCCGGCCATTGGTCAGGCCTCGGACTGGAGCTGTCTCGGTCCGGAATGCGCGTGCACGCTGTCGGGCTGGGGGACGATGAATGTGGACCCGTTGACGCTTCAGACCGATGATCCGGATCTGTTCGCGGGCGGGGATGCGGTGAGCGGCCCCCGGACGGTGATTGAGGCCATTGAGGCGGGGAAGCAGGCGGCCATATCCATGGACCGGTTCATGCGGGGTGAAGCTCTGAAAGCGGGAAGGGAAAAGGCGTGGGAGCCGGTGAAAGATGTCCCCACCGAAGGGATTGCTTCCGTCCCCCGGACGGGGATGCCCCGGCTGAGTGTTGAGGAGCGGGGCGGGAATTTTAGTGAGGTCCAGCTGGGTTTCACGCGGGAAGCGGCCGTGGCCGAAGCCGAACGGTGCATCTCGTGCGGCATCTGCTCGGAGTGTTATCTATGCGGCAAGGCCTGCCTGGCAGAGGCCGTGATTCACGAGGAAACGCAGACCGAACGTGAGGTGACCGTCGGCTCCGTGATCCTCTGCCCGGGGGCAGAGGTCTACGATACGGCGCCGAGTGAGGATGTGTACCACCATGGCAGCCATCCCAACGTGATGACGAGCCTGGAGTTTGAGCGCATCCTGAGCGCATCGGGGCCTACCATGGGCCATCTCGTGAGGCCGTCGGATGAAACGGAACCCAAAAAGATCGCCTGGCTGCAGTGTGTGGGATCCAGGGATACCCATAAATGCGGAAACGGGTACTGCTCCTCGGTGTGCTGTATGTATGCGGTCAAGGAAGCGGTTATCGCCAAAGAACACGCCGGAGCAGACCTGGACGCGGCCGTCTTCTTCATGGATATGCGGACCTTTGGTAAAGACTATGAGCTGTATTACAACCGGGCCAGGGACGAGGACGGGGTCCGGTTTGTTCGCTCCAGGGTGCATACCATTGATCCGGTACCCGGGACCGATGATCTTCAGATCAGCTACTCGGATGAGGCGGGGATTATCCACGAGGAAGTCTTTGACATGGTGGTCCTGTCGGTGGGGCTTCAGGTTTCAGAAGATACTGCCGGGCTGGGCGAGCGGATCGGGGTGAAACTGGACAAGTATCATTTTGCGTCCGCCCACCCCTTTACGCCGGTGGCCACCTCGAGACCCGGGGTGTACGCCTGTGGTATCTTTCAGGGGCCCAAGGATATCCCCAGTTCAGTGACTGAAGCCGGTGCTGCGGCATGCCGGGCGAGTATGGCCCTTTTTGAGGCCAGGGACCAGGACACCCGGTCCCTCGAAATACCGCCTGAAACGGATGTGACCGGAGAGACACCGAGGATCGGGGTGTTTGTGTGCAACTGCGGGGTAAACATCGGGGGGGTCGTGGATGTGCCTGCTGTGGTTGAATATGCCTCCCGGCTTCCTTTTGTGGAGCTGGCCGACGAGACCCTCTTTACCTGCTCCCAGGATTCCCAGGACAAAATCAAGGCGGTCATCAAAGAAGATAATTTGAACAGGATTGTGGTGGCCTCCTGTTCACCCCGGACTCATGAACCCTTGTTTCAGGAGACGCTACAGGCCTGCGGCCTGAACAAGTATCTCTTTGAGATGGCCAACATCAGGGACCAGAATTCCTGGGTTCACGGGAACGATCCGGAAGCGGCGACGAATAAGGCAAAGGACCTGGTACGGATGGCCGTGGCCAGGGCCGGCCTTTTAAAACCCCTGACCGAAAAACGGATTCCCGTGAACAAGCGGGCCCTGGTGATCGGCGGGGGCGTGGCCGGCATGAATGCGGCCCTGGGCCTGGCAGACCAGGGATTTGACGTGGTGATTGTAGAGAAAGAAGGCCAGTTGGGCGGCCTGGGCAGGGAATTGACCACCACCATAGAGGGTATGGATATCCAGAAATATATCCTTGAACTGGTGGAAAGGGCGACCGATCACCCGAAGGTGCAGATCCTGACCGATGCCCTGATTGTGGGGTTTACCGGGTTCAAAGGGAATTTCACCACCGAGGTGATGGTGGGCCCGGCCATGTATGAACGAAGACTGGATCACGGCGTGATCATTCTGGCCACCGGCGCCAGGGAATATACCCCCAGTGAATACCTGTACGGCGAGGACCCCCGGGTCCTGACCCAACTGGCCCTGGGCAAACGGCTGGAGGCGAAGGGGGCCGATGATTTGAATCAGGTGGTTATGATTCAGTGCGTAGGCTCCCGCAACGAGGAACACCCCAACTGTTCGCGCATCTGCTGCCAGAGTGCGGTCAAAAACGCCCTGCATATCAAGGCCCTCAACCCGGATGCGGAGGTCTATATCCTGTATCGGGATATGCGCATGTACGGGCTGTTGGAAGAGTATTATACCGAGGCCAGGCGCCAGGGGGTTATATTCTGCCGATATGAACAGGAGGCCCCGCCCCGGGCGGAGGCAACCGATGACGGCATTCAGGTGACCTTCAAGGACCATGTGCTGGGCCGGGATATCCAGGTCACTGCGGACCGGCTGGCCCTCAGTGCGGGGATGGTGGCCGAAGATACGGATGAACTGGCCTCCATACTCAAACTCCCCAGAAACGAAGACCATTATTTTATCGAGGCCCATGTGAAGTTGAGACCCGTGGACCTGGCCAATGAGGGGATCTTCCTGTGCGGGACCGCCCATGGCCCCAACCTCATCTCCGAGTCGGTGGCCCAGGCCCTGGCCGCGGCCTCCCGGGCCGGGACCTTCCTGTCCCAGGATGAGATCCGGCTCTCCGCGGTGACCGCCAAGGTGGATCAGGACCGGTGTGCGGCCTGTCTGATCTGCGTGCGGGCCTGCCCCTACGGGGTCCCGCGCATCAACGAAAACGGGGTCAGCGAGATAGACGAGGCCTTGTGCCACGGATGCGGGATTTGCGCGTCCGAGTGCCCGGCCAAGGCCATAGAACTGAGCTGGTATGAGGATGATCAGATCATCAGTAAGGTGGAGGCTTTACTGGAAGGAGCATTATAATGGGCGAATTTCAACCGGTTATTGTCACATTTTGCTGCAACTTTTGAGGGTACACGGCTGCGGACCTGGCAGGTTCCATGCGTTTGAGATACCCGGACACCATCCGGATCGTCCGGGTCCCCTGCACCGGAAAGGTGGATGTCCTCCATATCTTGAGGGCCTTTGAAAAGGGGGCTGACGGGGTATACGTGGTGGGTTGCCTGGAAGGGGACTGCCGTTTTGAAAACGGCAACCTGAGAGCCCGCAAGCGGGTGGAACAGGCGAAGGCGATTCTAAACAAGGTGGGAATCGGGGGGGATCGGGTCAAGATGTTCAATCTCTCCTCGGGTGAAGGTCCCAAGTTTGCGGAATATGCGGTGGAGATGACCCAAAAGATTGAGGCCCTGGGGCCCAATCCCATTAAGAAGGCAAAGGAAAAATTGGCGGCGTGAGACGGCCCCAAAGCCGTTTTCCACGCGGCCCCTGTGAAAGAGGAGGGACTTCCCTATGATTGTGGCGGAAAAAAAGCCCATTGAGGAGATCATTGACATGGTCAAGGACCATGAGAAGCTCCTGGTGGTGGGCTGCAATGAATGCGTTACCGTGTGCGAGGCCGGAGGAAAAAAAGAGGTGGGGGTTCTGGCTTCGGCCCTGCGCATGTATTTCATGAACCAGGGGAAAAAGGTGGACATTGACGAGATCACCCTGGAAAGACAATGCGATCATGAATACTTAGAAGAGCTTCGAGCCCGCATTGACCAGTATGATGCGGTGATCTCCCTGGCCTGCGGTGTGGGGGTCCAGTTCATGGCCGAAACCTATTTCAACACCCCGGTCTATCCGGGGGTGAACACCTGTTTCATGGGGGTGACCGAGGAGCGGGGGGTATGGAGCGAGCGCTGCCAGGGGTGCGGCCAATGCATCCTGGGGAGGACCGCGGGTATATGCCCCATCTCCCGGTGCGCCAAGCGGCTGTTGAACGGCCCTTGCGGGGGCTCCGCCAAGGGCAAGTGTGAAATCAGCAAGGACCTGGACTGCGCCTGGCAGCTGATCATCGATCGGCTCCAGGAGCTGGATCGTCTCGATGACTATGAGGAGATTGCCCCCATCAAGGACTGGTCCACGGAACGGGCCGGGGGTCCCAGAACCGTGGTCAGGGAGGACGTGAGACAATGAGCACCAAGACACCGAGCAAGCTGGAAAAGATACTGGATTCCGGGGCGCTGGCCGTAACCTCGGAGTGCGGTCCGCCCCGGGGGAGTGATCCTGCGGCCATCACCCGAAAGGCCGAGATGATCAAAGATTATGTGGATGCCATTAACATCACGGACAACCAAACCAGTGTGACCCGGTTGTGCAGCCTGGCCGCCTGTATCCATCTCAAGCAGATGGGGCTGGAGCCGGTACTGCAAATGGTGGTAAGAGACCGCAATCGGATTGCCGTCCAGAGCGATATCCTGGGGGCCGCCTCTTTTGATATTTATAATATGCTGTGCCTTTCGGGCGATCACCAGCAGTTCGGGGACAACCCCCAGGGTCAAAACGTGTTTGATCTGGACTCCATGCAGTTGCTTCAGACCGTGCGCCGCATGCGGGATGAGGGAAAATTTCTGGGTGGAGACGACATCCAGCGGCCTCCCCGGATGTTGGTGGGTGCGGCCGCCAACCCGTTTGCCGATCCCTTTGAAATCCGGGTGCCGCGCCTCGCCAAAAAGATCGCCGCAGGCGCGGAGTTCATCCAGACCCAGTGCATCTATAACCTGGAAAAATTCGAGGAGTGGATGAAGCTGGCCCGGGATAGGGGCCTGCATGAGAAGGTCCATATCCTGGCCGGGGTGACCCCGTTCAAGTCCGCAGGCATGGCCAAGTACATGAAAAACCGGGTGCCGGGCATGGACGTGCCCGACGACGTGGTCAAACGGATGAGCGGCGTGCCCAAGGAGAACCAGCCCCAGGAGGGGATCGATATCTGCGTGGAAACCATAACGCGATTACAGGAGTGTGAGGGGGTGAGGGGATTCCATATCATGGCCATTGAATGGGAGGAGAAAGTCCCTGAAATTGTGGAGAGAAGCGGGCTGTATCCCAGACCGCAGGTATAGGTGTCAGGTGTCCCCGCAGACAGCGGGATCTTCGACAGGATTCAGGGACGCCGGAGGCACCCCGAATACTCACCTTAGAAACGCTGAAGCCTTGAAACACCGAAAACTGGAAACACAGGACCATAACCATATACCCAATAACGCAGGATCACTGAGAGGAGGGCGATATGGACAAAAAGTATATTCTGGTAGTGGACGATGATCCGGATCTGGTGGAGACCGTGGCCATGATGCTGGAGAGCAAGGGCTGTGAAGTAGGCCGCGCCTACGACGGGGTGGAGGGCGAGGAATCCATCCAAGAGAGGCGTCCCGATCTGGTGATTTTGGATATCATGATGCCCCGAAAGGACGGCTATGTCCTTTGTGCGGAGCTCAAGAGGGATGAGAAGACCAAGGACATCCCTGTGGTGCTGCTCACTGCGGTAGGCGAAGCGGTGCCCACCACCTCCTATACCCATGCGGACGGCATGGCCACTGAGGCGGATGAATATATCGCAAAACCGATCGACACCGAAGGGTTGTGGGAGGTGGTGACCTCACTGCTGTAAGCCGCCCGCCCTCCTCTGGTTTGCCGGGGCCCCATGAAACCTTTACCGAGACTCGGGGGATTTAAGATCCTGACAGATGTTGCATGGTCCTCTGTCATCGGGCCGGCAGGAGATGAAGACCTCCCGGAACGGTTGTGCCGCGCACTCGCGGGTGCGGGCGTGAACTTGCCTTTTCTCACCGTTGGGGGGAGCGGTCATCCTCCGGGAGCCCATCTTGTGGTGGATGTGCAGGATGTCCCGAAGGTTCGGGAGGTGCTGGGCCGGGAGTTTGGACGGCCGGATGCGGCCATGGGAGAGGCGGCCGTGTTTTCTCTTTTCCCCCACAAGAGCGATCCCATGGTCATGGGGTTGCTGCTGGAGGCATTCGGCCGGAAGGGGATCCATCCCCTGGCCCTGGCCAACTCCCATTCCGCCATATCCGTAGTGGTGGACCGGGAAAGCAGCGAGCCCGGGGTATCGGCCCTGTTTGATCGGTTCGAGTTCAGCGCCTATCGCACCCCCGCGGACTGGAAACTGGCCCAGAAAGGGAAGGAGGCCCTGTATCGGGAGGTGGTGGCCTCTTACCAGGAAAGGCGTCCCAAGGTCTATGCCCTGGAACTTTATGAAGCGCAGGAATTGTGGGAGGTGCGCTTGAACGCCAATCAGATGACCCGGATGGGGCAGGCCTTTAAGACCATCGGCGAATCAGGCCGTTTTCTCACCTTTCTCCTTTCCTGGCCGGTTCAACCGGATGTATGCGGTCTACTGTTCTGCCTGCGCGCCGTGGAGGCCTCCCCCGACCCTGCCCCGGCGAGTCTGCCGGACAACGATATATGGGGGAGGCGCTCGCCCGTGACCGTGTTTTCCATGAACGGCCCCCACTTCGGAGACCGCTACGGCATCGTGAGAGATCTGCTGGAAGCCCTGAACCGGGCCCGGGTGGAGCTTTTGGGCCTCAGTTGTTCCATCGCATCCATCAGCGGCGTTGTGATGAACACGCAGGTGGACGCAGCGGTGGACGCCGTGAAGACGTGTTTTGAGGTGCCCTCCATCCTCATCAGGGCGTGATCATTCCCTTGACGTGCCATCGGAATTCCTCCACAGTTCTATCTTGATATGCTATTCTATTTCGCCCGGGGAAAATCATGAGCGGACTCTACTCAAGAACAGAGAAACAAGTCTTGCCGCTATGGAGAGGCCGATTTGCAGAGTGGTCCATATGGACGCTGCTTTTCCTGTCTCTCGGATGCGCGTCTGTCTTCTCTTCCGAATCCCTGAAAAGGGTGGACTCCGACATTTCATTTAGAGACCTTCAGAGAAACCCGGAGGCTTTTCAGGGAAAGACCGTATTGCTGGGAGGGAAGATCATTGAAACCCGGAACCTTTCCGAAAAGACTGTACTTATGGTCTCTCAGCGGATGCTCGATTCCAACCACAAACCGGTCCGCGAGGACCAATCCCAAGGCCGGTTCATGGTCCATGTCCCTGAATTTCTGGACCCTGCCATTTATCGGAGGGAAAGAACCATTACGGTTATCGGGCGAGTGGCCGGCAGTTCGGTGCTGCCCTTGAACGGAACCCCTTATCGCTATCCGATTATAGAAAAAAAAGAGCTTTATCTCTGGCCGGTGGAGGCGCCTTTCAGTGGAGAACC
>JAIPDZ010000190.1 GCA_021737425.1 Deltaproteobacteria bacterium | reverse complement strand
CTGAGCAGCTGTTGAAGCACCTCATCACTTGCCGTCACCACCTTGGCAGCGGCCTGAAACGAGCGTTGGGTGGTGATCATCTTTCCAAATTGGGATGCCAAATCCACATTCGACATCTCCAGTGAATAGCCACTGACGGACCCTTTGCCCCCCGTTCCCGGGGCTCCTTTGGACGCATCCCCTGACTGATTGGTGGTGGTATACATGTTCCGATCCATGGCCGCAAGCCCCCAGTCACATGCAAAGGTGGCCAGGGTGATGGTTCCTACACTGGTGCCGGTGGTGTCCCCGGAAGAAAATGCCGTGATCTCGCCGGTACTGGATATGGACATGCTTGTGGCGCCGGTGGTATCCGAAAGCTGCAGGTCCCCTTCGGTCCCCTGCACTTTATACCCGTAGTTGTCCACCAGATATCCGTCTTTGTCAAAATGAAAGTTTCCTGCCCTGGTGTAGTATTCGTTGCCGTTTTCGTCTTGTACCACAAAAAAGCCCCTCCCATTGACGGCAAGGTCCGTGGCATTGGAGGTGTTCTCAATGGAACCCTGGGTCCAGTCACGGCTCAAATTCGCCGCCGTAACACCGCTGCCCACCTCCTGACCTGTGTACCCGCCCACGGACTGGTTGAGAAGATTCGCAAAATCCAACCTTCCGCTCTTAAAACCGTAGGTGGTGACGTTTGCAATATTGTCCCCTATCACCCCCAGTGCCTCAGTATTGGCCTGCAACCCCGTTATGCCAGAGAATAGTGATTTTATCATTTTTTACCCCTCCTTTACCTTCCTTTTAACTGTTGGAACCCTTTTCATATCTTGTTCTTTTTAAACCCATTTCATGCAGGGGGCATTCTAAGACCCCTGGGTAATCCGGGTCACACTGTCCATGGTCACTTCATTATCGCCCATAAGCAGGTATGTGGTATGATCCGCGAAAGTGGCGCCGGTAACCGTTCCGGTCACCTCGCAGGTGGCCTCAACCTTGTCGCCGTCACCGTCCATGGCCTGAATATCAAAGGTATATCTTCCATCGGGAACCTTTTCGCCGTCATCATCGGTCCCGTTCCATGCAATGGCCTGTTCGCCCTTGCTCAACGAACCGGTCTGAAGCGTTCTCACATGGTTACCGTCAGAATCAGTGATGGAAACGTAGGCTGCTGCGATGTCTGAAGGCAGTTCAAAATGGATCCCATCCGCGACCCCTCCCTCAACAGTCACCAAGGTGTCCACAGCTTCCACCTCGGTTCCGATCAGGCTGGCGCCATCCGACTGGTCATCTGCATCTGAGATGGTTTTGTTCAGACTTTCCAGTTGGGAATTGATATTCTGGAGTTGCTCCAAGGAGCTGAACTGGGCAAGTTGTGAAATGTACTCAGTACTGTCCATGGGGTCAAGCGGATCCTGGTTCTGAAGCTGTGTCACCAATAGTTCCAAGAACTGATTTTTGCCAAGCTCACCGCCCACTTCGGCAGAAGCGGTGCGGTTGGTCACTGGGGTATTGGAAACTGCTGAAATGGGCATATTCATCTCCTTTGTTTGGACATTCCATCCATCTGTAGCAGCGGGTCCACCGCATTATGTTCCTGGTCAGGGGTTCGGCATCACGCGAACAGGTTGACCGTCCGCATGCCCGAGTTCCCGCTTTCCATCCAATCATTTGGGTTCATATCCTGCAGGGCCGCTGCCTGGTCAGAGGCCTTACTTCTTTCATTGCCCTTTTTCATTTTCTTGGAATCCAAAGGCCGATGGGCCTCCCCATTGTGCCTTGAATTTTGGGAAAGGGAGACATCAAACTTGTCAATTTGCAGGCCTTGGGCCTGAAGATCGGCCTTCAGCTGCTGGACATTGCCTTCGATCATCTCCTTTGCCAGGGGGAGTTCGGTCAGAATTCTGATGGTCACCTGATGGTTTTCAGTGGACACCTGGACCCTTACCTGACCCAAGGATTCAGGCTTCAACTCGATCTTAAACTCCTGCTGCCCGTTTTTGAGATTCAACGAGGCCTTATCCACAAAGTGCTTTACCCCATTTTCCTGAAAGGAGCGTTTGACCATTGCTGCCTCCTCCGGGTGAGCATTGGACGCCAGTACCTTGGGTGAGGAGGAAGAGTCGGTGGAATTCGCAGTCGGATTATCCTGGATATTTATCTCAGACTTCTGCATACTCCGATCGAAACCGGATTCGCCCCCCGGATTTGATGTATTATTGGCGAGCCTAACCGAAGAGGCCTCGTTTTCTCTTTTGCCTTGCATGGCGGTATTGCGCTGCTCTCCGGGTTCTGATCCTCGCCCCTCTTGTCGGCTGCTGTTGGATTTTGTTCCTTCATGCGCCGAGCGCGTGGACCTTACATCGGAGGCTTGGGATTTTAGAAGCGCCTCCTTGGGGGATTCCCCTCTTTTGAAAGCCTCCGCTGTATGGTTTGCGGCCCTTTTTTTATCTGCGGCCGAGGCGGCCGCTGCGTCCGTGAATGAGCCGTTACGGGCCAAAACCGCTTCTCTTTTTTCCTGTTTAGAGGCCTTTGTGCCGATTTTATCAGACACCTGATCCGCTTGTTTTACTCCCTCACCCCTTATCCGGCCTTCCGAAGGCTGAGATTCCACTCCCCCTTGGGCCCTCGGGGTATCACCTCTCTTCGCATCCGCCATCATCCCCTTAAGGGCCGATGCCTCCTGCTTCTCCGATCCCTTGGTCTTGCTTGCATCATGCCCGGGTTGCGCCTTTTCTCCGGCCTGCAAGGTGTCATTCCTCTTCGTCTCCGCCGTCATCCCCTTGAGGACCGATGTCTCCTGCTTCTCCGATCCCTTGGTCTTGCTTGCATCGTGCCCGGGTTGCGCCTTTTCTCCGGTCTGCAAGGTGTCATTCCTCTTCGTCTCCGCCGTCATTCCCTTAAGGACAGGTGTCTCCTGCTTCTCCGATCCCTTGATCTTGTTCGCATGGTTCCCGGGTTGCGCCTTTTCTCCGGTCTGCAAGGTGTCATTCCTCTTCGTCTCCGCCGTCATTCCCTTGAGGACCGGTGTCTCCTGCTTCTCAGATCCCTTGGTCTTGCTCGCATCGTGCCCGGATTCCACCTTCTCTCCGGTCTGCAAGGTGTCGCTTCTGTTGGCACCCGCAGTCATCCCCTTGAGAACCGATGTCTCCTGCTTCTCTTCCCGGCCTGATTTTCCGGCATCCGTGGCCTCCGAACCTCCTTTGACTCCTGATCGGGTCAGCGGGGCGGTTGTCTCCCGGGTCACCTTTGGGTCAACCGAGGATGGGGGTTTGTCCGGTTGTGATTCCTTTACATTCATCTCCTTACCACCGTCTTTACCAAGGTCTCCTCCCTGCCCCTGCTTTAAAGCCGCTTTGCCTAATTCAAGAGGTGCAACCGCATTTTCTTCAGCCCCCTTTGTCTCCTTGACGGGCGTTGATCCATCCGCATCCTGGCCATCCCCTTCTTCTGTTCCATGCGGCCTCAGGGACTCGGAGCCGTGTTCAGCATTCATCCCCTCTCCAAAAGATTCACGGCCCTCTGCCGTCTCTGTTTGCTGGGCCGCTTCTCGGGAATCCGCGCTTTTCCGGCGAGCAACTTCTAAGAAAGCGGAATGGAAGTCGTTCTCGCCTCCACTTTTCTCATCATATGCATTGGCCGCCGCCGGGTCAGCCCCATCCTTGCTTTGGGTATGGCTCGATTGTTCAGGAGTCATTCTCTCTTGAGCCATAATTGGAAAAAATTCAGTTGACACCATTCACCTCTTTTTTTGAGTCCGGTTGGAAACTTCGGATTGCTGCCGAACCGGTACTGCAACCTTGATGCCAATACCCACGGACAAGGGCGCCCCCAGTCTCCATCTAACCGCCTCAAAATCGTCAGGCTACGATAAGTTATGGCAATAATAGCTTTTTTTGTCAAAGGTGGGTTGAAAAATCACTGGGAGTCCACCCGTCCCCTACAGATCCGGCCCCGCCCCCTCATTCCTTTGTACGGCAAAAGTTTACCCCAAAAGGGCAGCTTTTGCCGCATGGAACAGCGGGAGGCCTCTATTAAAAAAGGATCGGTTTTTATTAAGGGGGAGTCTTCGGCCCCGGAAGGGCGGGGGAACGGTGTTAGGAAGGCAGCTTATGAAGGGCCTTTTTTCGGTTGAATCCGCTGACTGCAATCTCGTTCATGAGGATCTGCTCTTTTCTCTCCAGCCGCCGCTTATAAGCGGCCCATTCCTTCTCCTTGAGTCTATCCAGGATCTTTCGCTGCTTCACCGCTTCAATCAATTCCCTTCGCTTTTCACTGAATTCGCGCATCAGCTTCGTAATCCGGTGGGACTGATCCCGGAGATTCCCGGAAATCTGTCGGATATACCCATCATACAGCACAATGTCGGAGACGCTCGCCCCGTCGCGTTGTTTCTGTTGTAATGCGGATAGATTATCCATTTTGAGCGATTGGAGACGGGCCAACTCTTCTCTTGCCGTAAGGAGTTGGGCGTTTTTTGCCGAAAGCTCCTTCTGCAATGCCTCTTCTTTGTGCTTTCTGTGATTCAGGACCGTTTGTAGACTGAACCTGTACATTTTCCCTCACGGCGATTACGGATCTTTCCTCACACACGCCCTG
The DNA here is from genome assembly GCA_021737425.1 of Deltaproteobacteria bacterium. Classification (GTDB taxonomy): domain Bacteria; phylum Desulfobacterota; class DSM-4660; order Desulfatiglandales; family Desulfatiglandaceae; genus JAIPDZ01. The sequence goes on along the minus strand of JAIPDZ010000190.1, from coordinate 4,034 downwards.
ATAAGACCCGGATATACGGAAAAGCCACTGAACTCTGACCTGGTCAAGGGCCGTCTCATGAATCTGCGAACATGGCGCAAAGATTCCGTATGCTGACCTCCAGCGGTTCCACCTCTGTGATCTCCTGCTTGAGATATCCATTGATCTTTTCTATCATTTCAATGGCATGATCGATCTTTGGATTGCTCCCCGCAGCATACGCACCGATGTTTATGAGGTCTTCTGCCTTTCGATGGGTTGCCAGGACATCCCGCAGGCGGTTGGCCGCCGCCCGGTGCTCCGGGCCGGAGATATCGCCCATCAATCTGCTGACACTATTGAGGATATCGATGGCGGGATAGTGGTTTTGTGCGGCGATCTCTCTTGATAAAACGATATGCCCGTCCAGGATAGACCTGACCGCATCTGCTATGGGTTCGTTCATGTCATCCCCTTCCACCAAAACCGTATACAAGGCGGTAATGGTCCCGGTCCCGGAACAGGTCCCCGCCCTTTCCAGGATCTGGGGTAAAAGGGTAAAGACAGAAGGCGTGTACCCCTTGCTGGTGGGCGGTTCCCCGACGGCGAGTCCCACTTCCCTCTGGGCCATGGCAAACCGGGTAACCGAATCCATCATCAATACGACCTGTTTTCCCATATCCCGGAAATACTCTGCAATGGCTGTCGCCACAAATATGCCTCTCATTCTGATGAGGGGCGGGCTGTCCGAGGTGGCCACCACCACAACAGATCTTTTCAACCCTTCTTCTCCCAGCTCCTTCTCGATAAACTCATTCAACTCCCTTCCCCTCTCTCCGATGAGTGCAATCACGTTCACGTCAGCCCTGGTCTTTCGTGCAATCATCCCCAATAAAACACTCTTTCCCACGCCTGAACCGGCAAAAATCCCCATCCTCTGGCCGCATCCCACGGTCAGCGCACCGTTGATGGCCCGGATTCCGAGGTCCAAGGGTTGATGGATTCTTTTTCTCAAAAACGGATTTAGGGGCTTCGCATAGATGGGATATACCGAGTTCGTTTCCATGGGGCCTTTTCCATCAATGGGCTTCCCAAGCCCGTCTATGACCCTTCCCAGGACTCCGTCCCCCACGCCGATGACCGCACGGTGTTCTCTTGCCACCACCCGGCTTCCAGGCGAGATCCCCCGGATTTCTCCAAAGGGCATCAACAGGACCCTGTTGTCCCTGAAACCGACCACCTCGGCCCTTATCTTGTCCCGATTCCCTTTACGATAGATGTCGCACACGCCCCCCAGACTGCATGCAGGACCTTCCGCTTCTGCAATAAACCCCACCACCTTTGTCACTCGACCCGTTTCGGTTATAGGGCTTATGGCGTCGATGAGTGAATAATATTTTTCCAGGTGCATTGCCATCATTGCTTGGAGATTTCTCCGTCCATGGGGCCATTTTCGAGTGCAAGCCGCAAGGATTCCTCCACGGTCTGCAGCTGGGATTCAAGCCTGGCGTCAATCCCCCCCAAATCGGTCTCAATCACACATTCACCTCTGCCCATATTTTCAGCCGGTTCAAGGATAATGTTCTCCTTTGTTCCACTGAGATTGAGGATATCCATTTGGGCCGCATTCACGGCCGTCAGGTCGGAGGGGTGGAGCTTTACATGAATGTCCTTCTGGTCGCTGATCTTCTTGAGCGCCTCCCTCAGTACGCCAAAAATCATTTCCTTATCAATGGAAACCTCACGGCATACGATCTTTCTGGCGATCATCAGTCCTATCTCCACTGCACATCTCTCCGAATCCATGAGGAGTTTCCGTCTCTCAGCATTTAGATTGGATATCCCGGTGTACAAGGCCTCCAGGGCTCCCCTCAGTTTGGCCTTTTCTGTTTCCGCGCCGGCCTTTTCTCCCTCCACAAATCCTTCTGTATAGGCCTTCTCCCGAATCTCTTCCATCTGTTCCTGGACATCCTCTTCTTGCGGCGCTTCCGCTGCTTGCTCAGAATCGCGTTTTACATCAAATAAACCCGTGAATTCCGGGGTGCAACCATGACTGCCGCCGAAACTGGACGGCCTAAAATCCCCACTGTCCCCGCGCTCAGGGGTCTGGGTTTCGGATGCTTCGGTAGTGAGACTGGGAAATGCGTACCGATTTACCGGGCCTCCATGGACCGGGCCATTTGGGTCGATGGGTTTATACAACGAGCTGTTCTCCCTTCCTGCCACTGATCACCACCTCCCCCTGATCTTCCATTTCTTGAATGATCCGGGTGATGGCATGCTGGGCATCTTCCACATCCTTCATCCTCACGGCCCCCTGTTCCTCGATCTCCTCTGTCACCATTTGTGCGGCCCGTTCCGACATATTGGAGAATATCTTTTGTTTCACTTCTTCGGAAGCGGCCTTCAAGGCAACTGCCAGTTCTTTGGATTCCACCTTCCGCAGCACCTTTTGCAGGCCCTTGTTATCCACCAGGATCAAGTCCTCAAACGTAAACATTCTCTGTTTGATTTGTGCCGCCAGCTCCGGATCAAAATTTTCAATTTCATCCAGGATAATCTCTCCGGACATGGCGTCGGTCTGATTCAGTATATCGGCCATGAGTCCGGCCCCCCCCTTCACGTGGCTCACAGACTCCTCATTCTCCTTCAGCACATCATCAAATATCTTAGCGATCTCTTCCAGCATTCCGGCCCCGACTTTATCCAGGGTGGCAATCCGCCTGCCCACATCCGCCTTCCTTTCGTCAGACAGGTTGGCCAACACCGCGCTGGCCACCTCCGGTTGGACATGGACCAAAATCATGGCGACGGTTTGGGGGTGTTCATCTCTCACCAGTTCCAGGAGATGATCCGGTTCCAAGGATCTCAAGGCCGAGAGATCAGAGGTCTTCTTTGAAGCCTTTGGCTGGGCCTCTTCCGGCTTCTCCGGGGGTACGGGGGAAGAAGCGTTTTCAATCTGGGGCGTTTTCATGCGATTTGAAAGCTGGACAAATTCTTCAGCAACCTTTTCCACCAGATCGGAAGAGATCTCTCCCATCTCGGAAAGGTTCTCCCTGATGAGTCGCTTTTCCTCATCATCGAGCCTGCTCTGAATCCTTTCCGCCATGCCTTTTCCAGCGGACTGAATAAGGATAGCCGCCTTCAGCGGACCGGGTAGGTTTCTTGGGTCCATAGGGTATTTACCTCATAGCTGGTGACCACGTGAAGTACTGCATCTACGCCTGTTCCTCCTTCAACCAACTTCGCATCAATTTGAGGGACTGTTCCTCATCCGATGCAATCAGCCTTATGGCCTCCTCTTTGTTCGACTGTTGTTCCCCCCCGTATTCGCTTTCCATTTCCGAGACGGTCTTGGGAAGCCGCACCAGCATGTCCGGGTTCCCGGCCGTGCCAACCGTGAGCCAGCGCAGCAGCGGCCTCACCACAAACAGGAACATGCCTATGGACAAAACCACCAGAAATACGGATTTTCCGGAAGGGCCGTGGTCCCGGGCGTAAGAGAGCCAGCCCCCGCCCTGCTCGTCCGTCTCTCCCACGTCGTAGTCCATTTGCTTAAACGGAATATTGGCCACTTCAATTTCGTCTCCCCGTTCGGCATCAAAATTGACCGCCCGCTTCACGATTTTTTCGAGCTTGGCCATCTCCTCTTCAGATCTCGGGAAGTACTTCCACTCTTCTTTCCCGTCCTTCCCTTCAATGTGTTTGTGAATGCCGTCCACGATAACCGCCGTCGATATTCGGGTAATCTTGGGAGACGATTCCACGGTGTGACTGGTGATCTTACTGATCTCATAATTGACGGTCCGTTCTTGTTTTTCAAATGCCTGCCCTGCCGCGCCGTCGGCATTCCGCCTTTGGGCCAGTGCCGCCCGACCCTCCTCGGTATTGGAGAGCACACCCGGTACTCCTCCGGAGGCGCCTCCGGCATCTCCTCCGCTCTCGCTGAAGATCTGTTCGCTTCGCACCGCCTTATCATCGGGGTGATATCGCTCTTCGGTCTTCTCCCGTTTTTTGAAATCCATGGAACAGGAGACTCTGGCAATGGCATTCCCAAGGCCCAGGGCCGTTTCCAG
>JAIPDZ010000189.1 GCA_021737425.1 Deltaproteobacteria bacterium | reverse complement strand
AAAATCGCAGTAAAGGGAACGGGAATCACCATATCCATGATGGCCAGAATAATGAGGACTATTAATATCTTGGTTTTCATATGCATCTCCCGGGATTTTTTCCACGTATGGGTTGTCATTGAAATTTTCATTACCGCCCCCCATATACCATCAATGGGTCCGAGAGGGAAAGGTGGTCCCATCCGGTCTTTTTGGAAAGACGCGTCAGAAACCGGCGGCGACCCCGGCTTCCAAAGGTCGCACCTTAACGGACCTTGACCGGGACCCGGCTTTTGGATATCCTACCGCAAATTTGTCGTTTTGCAGTCACCATCCAACCATATCTTAAGGAGGTCCCTATGAAAAAAATGATCTTTTTGCTGTTGGGGTTGGGCGTGCTCTTTTGCTGGAGCCCTGGCATGGCCGAATCCGATGAAATCACGGTGGGGGCCGTGACCCCCCTGACCGGAAAACTGGCGGTCTACGGGGAAGGGTTCCAGCAGGCCATGCTGCTGGCCCTGGACCAGGTGAACGCCCGGGGCGGCATCCACGGCAAACCCATGAAAATCGCCTTCGAGGACAACAACTCCACCTCCAAGGGATCGGTGTCCGCCATTCAGAAGCTGATCACCATCCACAAATTTCCGGTCATCTTCGGCCCGGCCGCCAGTTCCAACTTCCTGGCCGTCTGCCCCATCGCCCAGCAGAACCGGGTGATCCTTATCGGGGCGGAAAGCGCGGCCTCGGCCATCACCCGTTGCGGGTCTTACGTGTTTCGGGTCTTTCCCTCGGACCGGCTTCAGGGAAAAGGCGTGGCCGAACTGGCCCTTGATCTGGGCTATAAGGAGGTGGTGCTCACCTATGTCAATAATGACTGGGGCGTAGGCCTGGCAGACGTATTCAAGGAGGTGTTTTTGAAAAACGGGGGCAGACTGCTGGATGAGTTCGCCCACGACGAGGGAAAGACCGATTATCGGAGTGAGGTATTGCGGATCAAGAAAAATGACCCCGAGGCCGTGGTCAACCTGACCTATATCAAAGAAGGGGCGACCGTGCTGAAACAGGCCTATGAGAACGGGGTCGATGTCCAGTGGCTCATGGGGTCCGCCTCCAAATCCCCCAAGCTGGTGGCCCTGGCAGGCGGGGCCGCAGAGGGGGTCATCGGGACCTATCCCACATTTTCCCAGCAGACTCCCCAATACCGGGCCTTCAAGGCCGCGTGGGACAGAAAATACCCGGGCAAAAAGCTGCCCATCTTCGGCGAATACAATTATGATATGGTCAAGCTCACGGCCAGGGCCCTGAAGGCCGCCGAATCCATGTCCCCGGAAGATATCCGGACCGCCCTCATGGAGGTCAGCAAAGGCTACAGGGGGGTGACCGGCGATAAGACCTTTGACGCCAACGGGGACGTGGGGGCCGCCTATGGCCGCTGGACCGTCAAGCAGGGCGGAATCACGGATTATCCGTAATCTCTATTCACCGGAATACGCCATGGCCTACTATGCCCAGCTTGTCCTGAACGGGGTAATTGCCGGATCCATCTATGCCCTGTTCGCGGTGGGACTGACCCTGGTCTACGGGGTATTCCGGTTTATCAACTTCGCCCACGGGGAGCTGATCGCCTGGGGGGCCTATCTGGTCCTCCTCTTTGCGCTCCCCCCCATCTCTCTCCCGCTGTATCTGGCACTTATTCCCGCCATTGCGGGCACCGTGCTCATCGGGGTGGCCCAGGACCGGTTCGTGTACCGGCACCTGTTACAGGGCCACCGCATTACGCTCCTGATCGCCTCCATCGGGGTCTCCTACTTTTTGAGGAACACCCTGCGCCTCATCTGGGGGTCGGACCTCATGACCTACGGCATCCGGCCGGTTCGGGGCATCCAGTTCGCCGGCCTGAGCATTACGCCCACCCAGCTCCTCATGGCCGGCACCGCGGTTTTGTTTCTCGTCATCCTCTTTGTGCTCCTCACCCGCACCCTCCTGGGAAAGTCGCTTCGGGCCGTGGCCGACAACATGGAGCTGGCCGCCGTCATGGGGGTGCCCATGCAGCGGGTGAGAGTGACCGTGTGGGTGCTGGCCGCACTGTTTGCCGGGGTGGGAGGGTTTTTGCTGGCCCTGGATACCAACCTGGAACCGGCCATGGGCATGACCAATATGATCAAATCCTTTGCCGCGGTGTTGCTGGGCGGGGCCGGAAACGTATGGGGGGCCCTGCTGGGGGGGCTGTTTATCGGTATGGCCGAAAACATCGGGGTGGCCTTTTTTTCCCCGGGATACAAGGACTTCATCTCCTTTGCCCTGATTTTCCTCCTCCTCATCTTAAGACCCCAGGGGATCTTCGGGGTCCTGACCGGTATGCGCTGATCCATGGATTACCTGCTCCACATCCTCATTGTGGCCCTGATTTATGCCGTCTTTGCCATGTCCCTCAACCTGGAGCTGGGGTATGCGGGGTTGTATAATTTCGGCCATGTGGCCTTTTTCGGGATCGGGGCCTATACCTCGGCCCTGTTGAGCCTCGCAGGCCTCCCGGTACCCTTGGGCATGGCCTGCGCCATGGTCGCTGCGGGCATGGCCGGGGCCCTGCTCTGTGTACCGGCCTTGCGGCTCACCGGGGATTTCTTCGGCATCGCCACCCTGGTCTTTGCGGAAATGGTCCGCCTCTTCTTCCTCAACGAACGCTGGCTGACCAAGGGTCCCATGGGACTGCCGGGCATCCCCCGTCCTTCCTGGGTGGGAACGGGAATCGCGGCCATGCCCATGTTTCTGGTGTTGTGCCTCCTCCTGACCGTGAGCGTATTCCTCCTGGTCCGGTGGGTGGCCGTCAGTCCCTTCGGCCGGGCCTTGAAGGTGGTCAGGGAGGATGAATATGTGGCCCAGGCCCTGGGCAAGAACGTCTTTTCCCTCAAAACCAGGGCCGTGGTGGCAGGCTCTGTCCTGGCCGGACTGGCCGGCTCCCTCTGGGCCCATTACATCACCTATATCAGCCCCGGAGACTTTACCCTCAATGAGACCATCCTGGTGCTGTTGTGCGTGGTTCTGGGGGGGAAGGGCACCAACTGGGGACCCGTGTTGGGCGCCTTTGCGGTGGTGTTCTTTCAGGAGGCCCTGCGCTTCCTTCCCATCCCTGCGGATTTGGGCCGGCTCATCGCCCCGCTCCAGGGAATGGTCTACGGCCTGGCCCTGATCCTGATCATGCTCCAACGACCCGAGGGCGTCATCTCGGAATACCGGAGGTCACGGGTATGCTGAGGGTGGAACAGGTAACCAAGCGCTTCGGCGGTCTGACGGCGGTCGACCATATCACCCTGAACGTGGGAGATACGGGCATTACCGGGCTGATCGGCCCCAACGGAAGCGGCAAGACCACCCTGTTTCATATGATCACCGGGTTTTACACGCTGGACCGGGGCCGGATTTATTTTCAGGACAGATGCATCAGCGGACGACCTCCCCATACCATCAGCCGACAGGGGATGGTCCGCACCTTCCAGCACACCCGGGTATTGCCCTTTATGACCGCCATGGACAACCTGCTGTCGGCCGCACCGGATCAGGCCGGGGAGCGTCTGTGTTCCGTGTTTTTCCGGCCCGGCCGGATAAGACGGGAAGAGGAAGCCCATCGGGAGCGGGCCAAGGAGATCCTGGAATTTGTCCACCTGACCCCGTTGTCCCATCAACTTGCCGGCCGGCTGAGCTTCGGCCAGCAGAAGCTCCTGGAGATCGGACGGGTCCTCATGGCCAGGCCCAGGATGATTCTTCTGGACGAGCCCACGGCCGGAATCAACCCCACCCTGATCCGTCACCTGGTGAACATCCTCCGGGGGCTTACAGCGCGGGGCATACGGATCTTTCTGATCGAGCATAACATGCCGCTGGTGGCCGAGATCTGTGAAAAGGTCTTTGTCATGGACTCGGGCAGGCTCATATTCTCCGGCCTGCCCGCAGAGGCCCGGCAGGACGCCCGGGTCATCGAGGCCTATCTCGGGAGAGAAGACCGTGCTGCTTGAGGTGGATCAATTGACGGCCGGCTATGGCCCGGTCACGGTCCTGCATCAGATTTGCCTGGAACTGTGGGACCATGAAATGGTCTGCATCATCGGTCCCAACGGGGCGGGCAAATCCACGGTCCTGCGGGCGGTTTCCGGACAGCTCATGCCCCGGGCCGGCCGGGTCATGTTGGAGGGCCGGGATGTCACCCGGCAGGGTCTGCGGGAAAAGGCGGCAAAAGGCCTCATTTTTATCCCCCAGGGGGAGAATATCTTTCCCAATCTCACGGTCCTGGAAAATCTGGAAATGGCAGGGACCATGCTTCAGGACAAGGGAATTCTGCACCAGGCCGTTGAGCGCGTGTGGGCGGCCTTCCCCATGATACAGGAAAAGGAGCATGATCCTGCCCGGTCCCTGTCCGGAGGCCAGCGGCAGATCCTGGCCCTCAGCCGCATCCTCATGCTCCTTCCCAGGGTGGCGCTCTTGGATGAACCCTCCCTGGGCCTGGCCCCGCTGGTGGTGGATTTCATCTTCGAGGAGATCGCGAAAATGAATCAAACCGGCATCTCTTTTCTCCTGGTGGAACAAAACGCCCGAAAAGGGCTCTTTGTGTCCCATCGGGGCTATGTCCTGGAACTGGGCCGAAACCGGCTCACCGGCACCGGACAAGATCTGCTGAACAATCCGGAGGTGCAGCGGCTCTATCTCGGGGGGTAAGTCACCCTGGCGCACCCCATGAAGGACACTCGGCTCATCCCGGGAAAGTCTCTCCCTATCTGGAACGCCCCCACACATCCGACCATTCGGTCCCGGTCACGATATCGGGATCGGTCATTAAGGCGATGGGGTCCTCGTTCTGCTGAATTTCCAGGTTCCGGTAGTGCCGAAGCTGGGCCTCATCCCCCACGTACACACAGACACAATAGGCGGCGTCCGCATACATCACCCGGTTCTGGCCGTTCAGCGTATGATGAATGAGCCTGTGCTGGGGGAGGGATTTTAGATGGGCCAGTTTCTCCGGGGTATCGGCCGGCATTTGGGTAAACCCCGCCCGCTTAAGCAGCCCCTCCACATCCGCCACCCGGTTCTGCTGAAGTCCTGCACATCCGGCATACATACACCCCAGTATCAACACCAACACCCAAACCCGCCGTCCACTTTCGTGATATTTCATGGGCATGTCTCCTTTTCTGAAAATGATTTTTAGCCTCAATAATGGACGAATCCATGGTAAGCCAGAAATTACCCTCCTTCGTCATCCGCAAAAGCGGGAATCGTAACCGTTTAGGCTTCTAAAATGGGGTTGCAGGCCATGAGGGGGTCTTCCTTCACGGGTCGTTATTTCGACGGGCTAAGTTAATACCGGGAATCCAGTTTTGTCTACGCCTTTTACGCCAAAAGGACATCGGTTTCCGTATCCGGATGTTGAGGGTCATGCACCAGGGTATTGAAGGCCGCCAGCACATTGATTCCCGTGCTCAGGTTCTTTACGGCATGGGACTGGCCCGCGGGGAAGAAAAAGGCATACACCTCCCCCGGGGGAACTTCTATCTCCTCGATTTCCCCCCGGTCGCGAACCGCCACCAGGGCCGGTCCCATGACCGCCATGGTCTCCTCTCCCTGGTGATGATAGTGGTTGCCCCTGACGGTCCCCGGTTCGCTGATCACCACATGTACGTTCCGCTGATGAGACAGGGCCGCTTCCCCCAGCGGTTCAAAGACCGCTCCCCTGGCGTCCCGGCTTACCTTCAATTTCTGGTATTGAACCGGCATATTTCCCTCCTGAACGGTTTTTCCCGAACAATGCCCTTTTATGTGCCCCTTTGACTGGTCGCCTCCCCCACGTTTCCATCATTTTTCTTGATTTTTCAAAGGCAATGTACTAACTTAAGAATGTAAGAATGTAAAGAAAAAAGGAGAACTTCCATGCTCGCCAAAATCACTTCCAAAAATCAGATCTCTATCCCTAAAAAGATCATCGACCAGCTCCCGGATGTACAGTATTTCGACATCGGGATTCAGGACGGGGTGGTTCTGCTCAAGCCGGTAAAGGTCTACGACACCAGCCTGGAACAGATCCGGTCCAAGATGAAAACACTCGGGCTTACGCCGGATAGCGTCAACGAAGCCATCAAATGGGCGAGGTCAAAATGAGATCCCTTCGGGTGGTGATGGACACCAACGTTTTGGTCTCCGCCCTACTCTTTGGCGGGACTCCCGGAAAACTGATCCCGCTTTGGCAAGAAGGCCGCATCAAACCCTACACCTCCCAAGAGATATTAGACGAGGTGCTGCGTGTCTTGGCCTATCCCCGATTCAACCTTTCCGAACAGGAAATAGACTACCTGTTATACCAGGAAATCCTCCCTTTCTTTTACAGCGTTCAAGAGCAGCCCGGCCCCGTTATCGTAAAAGAAGATCCGTCGGATGATCATTTCATTCGCTGTGCCATGGTGGCACAGGCCCGCATCATTATATCCGGCGATCAACACCTCCTATCCCTCAAAAATTATGAACACATCAGCATCGTCTCTCCTGCTGATTTTCTGAGATCAAAGAGATGGGCCTACCGCTCTGTTCACCCGACAAATCACAGAAATCACCACCGAGCGTACTGAAGCGATACGCCGCTCCGGAAGCCGGTTGACCCCGGCATTTTCTCGCAGCATACCCGACCCTACACGGCCCTCAGCGCACGGCCAGATTCACCTTTGCAGAAGCATTAAACCGGACCTGGACAGGTTGCCCGATGCGGTTCTTTTCCATCAGCCAGGCAAACAGGTCCGAATCGTCCCGGGCCTTGGCCACAAACCGTTCCTGATCCGGGGTTTTTCCGTAGATGACCCCGTAGGAAGGGGCCTGGTCCGGTGCGTAGATGACGGTATAGGTGTCAATAATGCCGGTGCCGTTGAAGGCATCCCTAATGGGGACGGGTTCTTCGCCCGCCAATGGGTCGGCCTGGTCGTAATGGTAATCATTTCCAATGTCGCGGCCATGGGGCGATGATCCGTAGACGCCGACCGCTTGTTTGTGCATGAACCATCCCAGGGCGGTGACCATCCCCTTTGTGAATTTGCCGGCCTCGATTTGTTCCGCCAAGGTGGCCACTGCGTGAAGGTTGTAATTGCTGCCCGGCCCCCCGAAAAAGCCCAGACCCCCGGTCAGGGTGAGAGGCCGTGGGTCGTCGTCTGAAATGCCGATCATCTTTTTGGCAATAAAGACCGCACAGGGAAAGCAGGAATATAGATCAAAACAGTCCACGGCTTCCAACACCGTGCAGGCGCGTTCCAGGGCCTTGGCAACAGCCGCCTTGAGCGGAGGGCTAACCGTAAAGTCGGATTTCTGAACCATAAAGCGCTGGCGGTCCTCGGCATACCCGCCGCCCAGAAAATAAACTCTGGCCCGGTCTCTCGGCAAGTATCGTCGCGCCGCTTCTTCAGACATCAGAATGACGGCTGCGCCCTGGTCTACGGTGACATAGGACGTCATGAACTTGGTATAGGGAAAGGCCACAGGTCGGTTGTCCGGGCCGGGGGAGATGATGGTCTCCGGTGGTTTCACTTCTCGGGTCCAGGCATAGGGATGGCTTGCAGCGGTCCGGCTGAAGGCGGACCACATCCGTCCGATGTTCTGAAGATAGGGCTTCAGTGCCAGACCCGAGGCGGCCCAGAGTGCGGTTTCAAAAAGGGGAAACCCGTGTAGGGGCTGTTCCATGCCGAGCCGGTTTTCAAGCCCGGTGAAGCCGACCAGGTCATCTCCCGAATAGTCCCCCGGGATTCCCTGGAACAGGGCGTTTTGGGCCCTCGGGCCTTTCGGTTCCCTGGGGACGTAGGCCTCCGCACCCGCGATCAGAACGGAGTCCAGCTCACGGCCGGCAATCATGCCGGCGGCCTGGTTGATCAGGGTCTGGGGGGAGTTTCCGCCGATACCGGATACGTGCCTAAATCTCGGCGAAGCGCCCAGGGCCTGGGCCAGTTGGGCCGCCGGGTCCGGGTAATGCCGGCTCAGGGGCCGGACCACCATGATCCCGTCCAAGTGTTTGAGCAGGCTCCTGGACCCTGTCTGGTCCGAACTCCGCCGCGCGGCCTCCGCCATCAAGCCGAGAGGGTCCTTCAGGTCGTGTGCCTGGTGCCGGGGCTGGGTGATCTGGCCCCAACCCGCAACCACAATACGGGTGGGTTTCATGGATCAGTCAAATCCTTTCCCGCGCAGGGCACCCGCCGGAAATGGACCGGGCGGTCGCTGACCGTCCCGGCATTGAGGGGACGGATGGCACCTGTCCGAGAGTTCCGTTTCATGATCCCCTAATATCACACAGCCCGCCCAGCGGTAAACCTTCAAACTGAAACAGCGTCTAATCTCAAGGGACGCCTCTACACCATCTCTCCGGACCATATGATTCCAGAGCATCAATCGCTTTATGATATAAGTCCTTCCAAGCAGGGTTCCCACTTTCAATCATTCGCAGTTTCCAGACTCGCTTCCATTCCTTTATTCTCTTCTCCCTAAGATTTGCAGATACCATGGTCTCATGAAGCGCGTACCAGACCAGGAGATGGACATGGTACCTTTTCGTAAAGCCCTCAACCAGATCATTCTTATGTTCCCAGACCCTCTTTCGAAGATCTGAGGTGACACCTACGTAGAGGGTGCC
>JAIPDZ010000188.1 GCA_021737425.1 Deltaproteobacteria bacterium | reverse complement strand
AACTCTAACGGCTGATGCGAACAGCCACGTAGCGGGGGAAGCCTCCTGTGCGAGAATGGGCCCCCAAGAAGCTCGTCGGAGCACAGGAGACTTCCCCCGCGGGCTATGCACCACCTAAGCCCTTTATATGATTATCAAAGGTGTGGAAGGGATAAACAACAACATTGAGGTGGTCTGGCCCATGGAGCGGTCGGACGCCGAGATCAAGATGGAAGTGGAAAAGGCCCTGGAGTGGGACGCCTTTGTGGATCACGCCCTCATCGATGTGAAGGTGGAAGACGCAGAAGTCATACTGAGCGGCGTGGTGGGAAGCGCGGCTGAAAAGGACTGGGCCTACCGGGATGCCTATGTCCACGGGGTAGAAAACGTGGACGACTCCGGACTCGAGGTAAAACGATGGGCCCGGGACCCGGACCTGAAAGGAACAAAATACGCAAGCAAGCCTGCGGAGGAAATCGAAAAGGCGGTAACGGATGCCCTGCGGATCGATCCCCGGGTCGCTTCCTTCACCATCACCCCGGAGGTGGCCGCGGACGGTATTACCGTCATTTTGCGGGGCACGGTGGACAATTTCAAGGCCAAGCGGGCCGCAGCCCGGGATGCCCGGAATACCCTGGGCGTGGTGAGCGTGATAAACCGGATTAAGGTCCGTCCTGTGGAAGCACTGAGCGATGATAAAATCGAAACCAACGTCATCAGCGCCCTGCTGCGAGATCCCTATTTGGAGAGTTATGAAATTACCGTAGAGGTCATAAGCGGCGTGGCCAATCTGTACGGGACCGTGGACACCTATTTCGAAAAATCCCAGGCCGGGGATGTGGCTTCCAAAGTCAACGGGGTGATCATGGTGGACAACAACCTGAAAGTAGCGGAAGATCACACCCCTTTTGTCTACGATCCCTATGTGGATGGCTGGTACCCCTATGACGCCGACTGGTACCCGGACAGGCCCCGATTCCCGGCCAAGAGCGACTGGCAGCTGGAACTGGATATTGGGGATGAGCTGTTCTGGAGCCCTTTTGTAGACGCTGATGAGGTAACGGTCAAAGTGGACGACGGCGTGGTCACCCTGACCGGTACCGTGGATTCCTGGTCGGAATACAATGCGGCCGCCAATAACGCCTATGAAGCCGGTGCGGTCTACGTGGATAATGATTTGACGGTAAAATAATGTAACCCCTCCCTTCCGTAGGGTCCATAACATGACCCTGCGGTTGGAAGGTTCATTTATGTTTTCCGAAAGGAGGAAGGTATGACTTCAATGATCAGCAAGACGATGGTAGGGGTGTTATTCGCGACGCTCATTTTGGTGGGATCTCCGGCAGCCATTCAGGCCGAGCAACACAAGGACATGGTTTTAACCAGCGACATCATTGACCAGGATGTATATGATAAAGAGCAAAACCTGATAGGGGAAGTGGATGACCTTATTATCAGGAGAAGCGGCAACGTTAAAAAGCTCACCGTAGAATTCGGGGGGTTCCTGGATCTCGGCGATAAACTGGTGGCCCTGCCGTTCGGACGCTTCAACCTTACAGATGGAAAAGTGGTGCTTGATGTTCCGGAAGCACAGCTGAAGAAGAAGTCGGAATATGACTATTATGCACACGGGCTCCGTCCCGGCTATTATTACATAGCCAGACCCTATCCGGGGCCGTATCCGGATCCCACCTACTATTACGGTCCTCATACCCCAAAGCCGCCTGAAAGGGAACCATGGGTGTACTCGCCGCCCCGTTTTCTGGCCTCGGTGGTCATGCATCGAAACCTGATCAACGAAGACAATAAGGATATCGGTACGGTGATGGACCTGTTGATCAACACCAAAGAAGGGAAGGTGACAAAAATCATCCTTTCTTCCATGGATATTCTGGGGAAAGAGGTTCATGTGGCCCTGCCCTACGAACCCATAGGCTTTTCAGATTATGGAATCGTCTATGATATCCAGAAGGAGAACCTCAAGGAGTATATCTATCCTTACGAGAAGTAGTATTGAAGGGTTGAAAGGTTTTTTGCCGCTCTTGGAGCGGCAAAGCCTTTGGACCTTATAATCCGGGGAGGGTTCAGTTTTCTTCGCTTTGAGCCCGGAGGGCGGAATAATCGGCCCTCCTGACACCCGGCATGCCGAACCCCGAGGCTCGCTGGGGACCCCTGCTCTGTTCCAGGGCCTCCATTTCCTTCTTACACGCAATACAATAGGTGGTGACCGGCCTGGCCTCAAGGCGCTGAAGGGCGATCTCCTCGCCGCAGGCCTCGCAGATCCCGAAACTTCCGTTTTCAATATTTTCCAGCGCGATGATGATCTTTTCGATCAACCGCATTTCCCGTTCCCGAATCCGAAGCGTGAACCCACGGTTCATTTCCATATGGGCCAGATCGATCATTTCCGTGGGGTGTTCAGAGGTGTCGATCAAATCCGCCAGGGTATTGTCCGCTTTATGCAGCAGTTCATTCAGTTGATTATGTAAAAGACTTCTGAAGTGGAGAAGGTCCTCTTGTTTCATGCTCTCTCGTCTCCTTTCGGGCAGATCCCTTGCCCAATTATCGGGACCGCTGGTTCCTCATATCCCAAGACCGAAACCAAAAACCTTGACACTTACAACGGCCCCACTGAACCCACGGACTCCCTGTCCAGCACAATTCGGTCTTCTTCCACAGTGAGCCCGAATTCATCGCCCTTTTTGAATTGGGACCCCTTCAACATGTCGGGCCTAATCAGGATGCCCCTTTCATCATATTTGGGGTTCATTTCATAGTGTTCCACACGGCCCACTTCCTCTTGGTCGCTCTCCTCTTCCCCGCGAAGCAGTTCCAGCAGGGCCGTGCTCAGCACCATGCTGTCAGATATGTCCAGGGCATTGAGCAATTCCTGTGCAGACGCCCCCTTTAACGCCATATTCCGCAACTTTTGCTTATTGATCTTGGTTACCTCTTCCATTGGAGCCCTCCCTGCCTCATTGGCCTGTTTGAGTCAAACTCCCATCTTTTATAGCCTTATTTATCAATCGCTCATAGAAGGCTCAATGGGGTGAATGCAGTATATTGCAGGGATTTTTCGCCCCAGATGGACAGGGGTTCCGAGGTTCAACCTCTGAACCTCCCAAATACATATCCTCCGCTCATCAAATAGAGTCCTGCCCCCATATTCTATGGACCACGGAGGCCCTATCATGAAAACGAAATGTTAGAAAATGATATTGAAGCTACAAAATAGAGGAGGGTACAATGTTCTTTATGGATTTTCTGATTGCTTTGCTCATCGCCCTGCTGCTCACCGCCATTTTCGCAGGCATACTGAGAGGTCACCGTTTCGGGGCCGCATTGATCTTTTTCTTTGTGGTCCTGTTGTTGGCAACATGGGCCGGGGGCGTATGGATTACCCCCCTGGGCCCGGAGATCTGGGGAGTGAAATGGCTCTCCTTTGTTCTGGTGGGACTCTTTTTCGCACTGGTGCTGACCGCGGCCCTCCCGCCTGACCCCGGGCGGAGAACAAAAACCCAACCGGTTGCCCAGACACGGGAAAGTGCGGCCCCTGTGGTGCTGTTCGGTTTGTTTTTCTGGGTCCTGATCGGCGCTTTAATCGTCGCCCTGATCGCCCATTACCTGAGATAGTGCCCCTCCACGAATCAATTTTGGGCACAACGTGGTTTCCAATTCAGAAATGTGCCATTTTTCGCAAGGTCAAGGAAAACAAGGGGTTACGAGGAGGCATACGATAGTACGTCGCACGAGAAACGCTGCAGTTTGACGCTGAGATTGCGGAAAAGAGCCATTTATGGATGGAAACGAGATAGGACCGGACAGGGGAAAAAGCCGGGTGGTTGTCGCACTTCCTTTGAACCTTTGAACCCGCCACAAAACCAGCGGGTGAACCTCTGAACCTTTGAACCTTTGAACCCCGGAACCTCTGAACCCCTGAACCTTTCTACACAGCGGTGTCCAACGCCTCAAACCCTGAAATAATATCCAGCAACTCCTCGGTGATGGACATCTGCCGGCGCTGGTGATACTTCATGATCAGGTCATCCAATTGCTCCCGAATGTTTTTCTCCGCGCCCTGCATGGAGGCCAGACGGCTGGCGTTTTCACTCGCCAGGGATTCGGCAAACGCCTGAAACAGGGAAACAAAGAGGTATTGGCGGATGAGAGAAGAGAATAGGGGATCCCAATCCATGGTGAACAGGGGCAAGGCCCGGGTGGGCCATCTCTTTTTTCGAACCTCCGACAACCAGGTCCGATCCACCGGAAGCAAATGGACGGTCCGAGGCTCATACCGGGCCCCGGACAGGGGTCTGCTGTGATACAGAAAGACCTGGTCCGCAGCCCCTTCCTGATTCCAGATCTGGATTCGCTGCAACAGATCCTGCACCTTGGGCACCACGCCCTGGATGGACCCGGGCGTGGACAGGGTTCCCTCTATGTGCCGGCCCGCCTCTTCCAACCGGGCCGCAGCCCGCTGGCCCACGGCCAGAATGCGATGGGCGTCCCCCCCTGATTCCCCCTCAATTTTTTCCAGGGCATGAGAAACCACCTGGTCGTTGAGCTGCCCGCACATCCCCTGATCAGAACCAAAGACCACGGACCCGATTCGATTCCCGCCGCTGGACCTGGCGCCCACCATCACCTCCGGCCGGTCCCGAAGCACGGCCCGAAGCCCCAGTTCGATGGTTCGCGCATAATCCTGCAGGGATTCCACGGCCTGCTCGTATTGATGGATCTTGACCGCTGCCATGGCCTTCATGGTCTTGACCACAGACTGAAGATCTTCAGTACTCCCGATCCGACGCTTGAGATCCTCAATGGTCTCCATGGCTCTCCGCTTTTTTCCGGCCGGACTGTTGAGTCGGCAGCAGGTCCGAAACCGCCTCCCGGGCCTGGTTGCGAACCGTTTCCATATCGTCCTTATGTAACGGCTGACCCTGCCCGACCTTATCCCAAAATTCCGGCAAGTTCTCCTTCACTGCCTGTCGCACCCGGGCCTCTGCATCCCGGATCTCATCCGGATCCAGGTTGTCCAGGACCCCTTCATTCACCGCCACCAGGGCGGCGATCTGTTCCGCGACCGGCATGGGACTGTACTGGTTCTGCTTGAGAATCTCCCGCACCCGGCGGCCCCGTTCCAGGGTCTTCCGGGTGTCCTCATCCAGTTGGGTGCCGAACCGGGCAAAGGCCTCCAGTTCCTCAAACTGGGAATAGGCCAGGCGCAGGTCCCCTGCCACGGACCGGTACGCGGACAATTGGGTCTTTCCCCCCACCCGGGACACGGATCGGCCCACATCCACGGCCGGCAGGATTCCTTTTTGGAATAAATCCGGGGAGAGATAAATCTGACCGTCAGTAATGGAAATCAGATTGGTGGGGATGTAGGCGGAAATATTCTGGGCCTCTGTTTCGATCACCGGAAGGGCGGTCAACGACCCGCCGCCCAACTCCTCTTTCAAATGGGTGGACCGCTCCAAAAGCCGGGAATGGATATAAAAGATGTCTCCCGGATAGGCCTCCCGGCCCGGGGGCCTGCGCAGGAGCAGCGAAAGTTCCCGATAGGCCCGGGCATGGCGGGTGAGATCGTCCAGGACCACCAGGACGTCCCGGCCCTGCTCCATGAAGTACTCCCCCATGGTCATGGCCGCATAGGGAGTGATGTACTGGAGTCCCGGGGGATCCTCTTCCGTGGCCACCACCCCGATGCAGTGGTCCATGGCCTGGCGCGCACGAAGGTCGGCCACCACCTTGGCCACGGCAGAACTCCGCTTGCCCACGCCACAGTAGATGCAGATGACCCCGGTTTCATTCTGATTGATGATGGCGTCCACGGCCACCGCGGTCTTACCGGTCTGCCGGTCCCCGATGATCAGCTCCCGCTGGCCCCGGCCGATGGGGATCAGGGCATCCACCACCTTCAATCCGGTCTGCAGGGGCTCGGTCACCGGCAGCCGATCCATGATGGCCGGCGCCGGACGCTCCAACGGCATCCGCCGGCCGCCGGCCAGCCTCCCCTCACCGTCCAGGGGGCGGCCCAGGGCGTCCACCACCCGGCCCAGGAGTTCCTCGCCCACGGGCACATCCAGGACCCGTTTGGTGCGCCGGACCTCGTCCCCCGCCCTTAGATCATGGCCTTCGTCCAGGAGGACCACACCCGTTTCCCGGGGGTCGATATTAAAGGCGATCCCCAGGGAATCCCCGGGGAACTGCAGGAGTTCTTCGGCCTGGACCCCCCGCAGTCCGGACACCCTGACGACGCCGGGGCCCAGGTAGGTAACGGTTCCCACCGACTGGATGTTTAGTTGGGCCTCATGATCGCCCAGGGTCTGATCCAGGGTGTCAAAGGTTTGTTGAAGAGTCTCTGTGAGTTGATTTTCCGCTTTCATATGTATTTGGGTTCGGAGGTTCAAGGGTTCAAAGGTTCAAAGGTTCAGGGGTTTAGAGGTTCAGCGGTTTACCGCTTTCCCTGCGTACATCCGGTCTTTTGGTTTTCAACCCTTGAACCTATGAACCTTGAACCTCGGAACCTTCTGCCTGAGCAGCTTGCCTCTCCAGCATGTTTTGGGCCTTGTGTTCCAGGTCCTCCAGGTAATTCTCCGCGCTCCAGGCCAGCTTTTCTCCGTGTCCCTTGACCTCCAGCCCCATGATGAGATCGGTGTCGGTCTCATAGGTCACCTCTGCCTTTTTGGACAATTCATCCCGCACGGCCCGGGTGATCTTCTGACGCGTGCCTGATGCCAACTCGAAGCCGCTGGCGATACGCACCCGGTTTTCATTGTTTCGAATCGCCTTCCCCATTTGATCCTTTTCTTCCGAGGGCATGGATTTCATCCTGGACAAGAACGTTTCAGCCACCTGTTCTTCGATATCGCTGTCCGCCAGGTCCTTCAGGGCCTGCCGGGTAATGCCGTAAACCTCCTTGGCGGCCATTTGTTTGAGGTCCCGCAAAAAACGTTCTTTCTCCTTTTGCACGGATTCCCGCCAGCGGACCCGCAGGTTCTCCCCTTCTTCCCGGGCCTTCCGGGCCAGCTCCTTGCGTTCCTTTTCCGCCTCCTGTTTGGCCTGATCCATGATCTCCTGACGCTCGGACTCCAGTTTCCGCTGCTTTTCCCGGTAGGATTCGGCCGCTTCTTCCGCCTGATTCGACTTTTTTTGAGCCTCGTCCAGCCGGCCCTGAATCCTGGACTCCCGATCGTCCATGGCCTGGATGATGCGGTCATACAGAAAATATTTCAGCAGCGCCACCAGGATCAGGAAATTGACGATCTGGGCGACGACCGTAAACCAGTCCATTAACACAGCTTATCCTCCTGCCTTGGACACCGCATAGTCCCAAAAGGGGTTGGCGAACAGTAAAATCATGGAAACCACGAACGCGTAGATGGCCGTGGATTCGATCATGGCCAGGCCCACAAACAGGGTCCGGGTAATGGTATTGGTCTCATCCGGTTGCTGGGCAATGGAGGCGAGCCCCTGGGCCACCGCCCGCCCTTCGCCGATGGCCGGTCCGATGGCGCCGATACCGATGGTCACCCCCGCACTGATCACGGATCCCATGCCGATAAGTGTGATACTATCCATTATGATTCTCCTCTCCTGAGTTTGGTTGTTCTTCTTTCTGTTCTCGCGCTTTTTGCACCCGGGTTGCGGAAGCAATGTAGACCATGGCCAGTACGGCGAATATGTACGCCTGGATCACCCCGGTCAAGAGCCCCAGGGCGTGCATGAGCACCGGGAATATAAAGGGAGCGATGGCGAGAAGGATGGCCACAATCTTCATTCCGCTCATGATGTTCCCGAACAGCCGCACGGCCAGGGCCAGGGTCCTGGAAAGTTCTCCCATTACGTTGAACGGCAACATGAATATGGTGGGTCGAATGTATTGACGCAGATAGCCCAGGAATCCCCGGTCCAGGATACCGTAAACAGGCACGGCCACAAACGCACAGATGGCCAGGGCCGCGGTGGTGGACAACGACGCGGTGGGCGCCACCCACCCCGGAAACACGGTCAGCAGGTTGGAGACCAGTATGAACAGAAACAGGGTGCCCACCACATACAGATAGGACGGTTTATCCTCCTGGCTGATATCCCGAATCTGACGCCGCATCCCGTCCACCACCACCTCCAAAAGGTTCTGCCATCTTGACATCCGGGTATCCGGCCGAATGCGCCGGGTCACTAACCAGGCCCCGCCGACCATCAGTCCCATGACGATCCAGGTAAACACCAGGGTGGCGTTTACATTGATCGGTCCCCATTGCCAGAAAATCACCTGGTCCGGGCTGATATCTTTCAGGTTCATCAAGTCCA
Organism: Deltaproteobacteria bacterium; assembly: GCA_021737425.1. Taxonomy (GTDB): domain Bacteria; phylum Desulfobacterota; class DSM-4660; order Desulfatiglandales; family Desulfatiglandaceae; genus JAIPDZ01. Next base: position 332 of record JAIPDZ010000188.1, on the reverse strand, counting down.
TGATGCCGTGATCCCCTGGTTATGCCTGGCGAACCGGCCGCACCCTGCGAACCGACACCACCCGGATCAGAAAAAAACCCACAAGTCCGGCCATAAGTTTCCGCCAGTCATCCCCCATAATCACATAAAATGCAGCCATACTGACCCCTGCCCGGACAGCAAAGCTCCCCAGGACCCAGCGACCCGGCGAGGTCGCCCGGGACAACTTCCGGACCGTCCAATACAGCCCGGCAAAATAGAATATACCGGTTCCGATCCCCATGGCAAAGGCGCCTGCCAGGGCTGGAAAGGATGTATTGTGCATGTACGTCTCCTTTCTGAAAAAAGGTTCC
>JAIPDZ010000187.1 GCA_021737425.1 Deltaproteobacteria bacterium | reverse complement strand
TCGACAGCCTGCCGGTGGGCATCTTCACGGTCAATCCACAAAGGCAGGTCACCAGCTTCAACCCTTGGGCCGAGAGAATCACTGGCTATTCCAAGGACGAAGCCATCGGGAAGTTTTGCGGTGAGATCCTTCAAGGGGGTATGTGCAAAGCGAGCTGTCCCCTTAAAACCGCGATTGATCGTCAGCACCCCGTGGTGAAGCTTGACAGCACCATCAAAACCAAGTACGGCCAGACCATTCCAGTCAGAATGAATACAGCGGCCCTCTTAGACGACAATGGCCATCTTATTGGGGCAGTGGAGGCCTTCCAGGACATCACCCGTATCAAGACATTAGAACGCGAAAAGGATAACCTGGTTTCCATGTTTGCCCATGACATGAAGTCTTCGCTCACTGTCATCGGCGGATTTGTCTATCGGCTTCTCAAGAAGTCCATGCAGATCGACACTAAAAAACAAAAAGAATACCTGGAAATCATCAAAAGTGAGTCAGGGAAGCTGGAATTGCTGGTCAACGACTTTTTGGAATTCTCCCGGCTGCAGACCGGGCGCCTCAAATTGAATTTCAGCACCCTTTCATTGGACAAGCAACTGATGGAGCTTTCAGATTCCTATCAGTTGAGGGCGTCCCAGGCCGGTCTCAAACTAAAGCTCGAAAATGACGAAGTGCTTCCGGTGATCTCAGGGGACAGCACCCAGTTGCGCAGGGTGTTTACGAACCTTCTGGACAACGCCATCAAATTCTCCAACTCAAAAGGGACCATCACCATATCCACTCATGAAACCGCGGATCACATTGTGGTCAAGGTAAAAGATGAGGGGATCGGCATTGCGCCTGAAGAGTTACCGTATATTTTTGACAGCTTTCACCGTGCCAGGGGCACGGAAAAAAAGGAGGGTTTCGGCCTGGGATTGGCTTCGGTAAAGGCCATCGTAGAGGGGCATGGAGGGCGCGTGCTCGCAGAGAGCGAACTGGGGAAAGGATCGGTGTTTACCGTTATGTTGCCCAAGCCGGGGCGAAAAAAACAAACCGAATAGGCATGGAGTTATTCCATCTGCTCTCAGCCCCTACCTACAGGGGTTGCACGCGCTTCTACTAAAGGGAACCTCTTTCTCCTATCGCCAATGGCCTGGGATCCATTTTCCCTTGGGGCCCCAATGCCCCGGAACCCAAGCGCCGCCTCGCTTTCCCTTGGGCACCTTTTTCCAGTGGCCCGGTACCCACTTTCCGTTGGGCGCACGGTGACCCGGAATCCAGCCCTGTCCCGGCCTCGCCGGGCCGGTGTATTTCCAATGTCCCGGAACCATGGCCCCGCCGGGGGCGTGATGGGGAGCGACCCACACAAAATTGGGGCCGGGCTTGGGGGGCCTGGCATGGGCGCAAGAAAGGAGGAAAGGGGTAAGCAAAAAAACCGTCAAACAAAGCATCCCGATCGTGGACCGTCTAAACATGAGCTTTCTCCTCATTACGGCTATTCACTGAAGGACTCATAGCTTCCTGCCTATCAAAACTGCGGTGCAATCTGAGGGCCCGCTCAATCGCAACAGCCAAATCCACAACCCAAATCTGAGCGTCAATTCTGCGAACTTATTTTTGCACGAGCCCTAAGCGGCCTTCTCCAGTTTCACCGCGCATACTTTGAATTCAGGGATCTTGGCAATGGGATCGTGGGCCGGGTTGGTGAGCACATTGGGATTGCTCTCCAGAAAATGAAAGGGCATAAATACCAGGCCCTTCGCCACCCGGTCTGTGACCATGGTCTTGGCACTGATCTCGCCCCGACGCGAGCCCACCTTTACCACTTCCCCCGGCCCCACCCCCAGCATTTCCGCATCTTGGGGGCTGATCTCCAGAAACCCTTCCTTCACCTCGGTATCCAGGGTGGGTGAATTGCGCGTCATGGTGGCGGTGTGATAATGGGCGTAAAGCCTTCCCGTGGTCAACCAGAAGGGGAACTCCTCATCCACTATCTCTGCCGGCGGCTGGTATTCAATGGCATGGAAGAGCCCTTTGCCCCTGGCAAAGGTCTCTTTGTGGAGATACGGGGTGCCTGGATGGTCCACATCCGGGCAGGGCCACTGAATCCCTTCCCCCTCTAAGCGCTCGTAGGTAATTCCACCATAGGAGGGGGTTACTGTCCTGATTTCCTCCATAATCGCCTCAGGGGAATCGAATGACATGGCATATCCGAAACGATTGGAAATCTCCTGGATGATTTCCCAGTCGGGCCGGGAATCCCCCACAGGGTCTATACTCTTGCGCACCCGCAACACCCGTCTCTCGGTATTGGTAAAGGTGCCGTCCTTTTCCGCATAAGACGCCCCCGGCAACACCACATGGGCCAGTTCGGCGGTAGGGGTGAGAAAGATATCCTGCACCACCAACAATTCCGCCGCCTCCAGTGCCTTTTGGACATGCCGGGTGTCCGGATCGCTCTGCACCGGGTTTTCCCCCATCACGTACAGGGCTCTGACCGATCCGTCCAAAAGTCCGCTTAACATATCCGGTAGGGTCAGTCCCATCTGATCGGACAGCCGTGCCCCCCAGGCAGACTCGAATTTCTGTTGGTTGTCCAACATGGTCACCGCCTGGTACCCCGGATATACGTTGGGAAGGGCCCCCATGTCACAGGCCCCCTGTACATTGTTCTGCCCCCGAAGGGGATTGACCCCGGTTGAGGGTCGGCCGATCTGGCCGGTGAGCATGGCCAAATTGGCCAAGGATTTGACATTGTCCACACCGGTGGTGTGTTGGGTGATCCCCATACAGTAAAGGATGGTAGCGGCTTCAGCCTTGCTGTAATACTCGGCGATCCGGATAATATCTTCTGCTGCAACCCCGGTGATCTCCGATGCCTTCTCAGGGGGATATTGGGACACCGTCTCTTTGAATGCCTCAAAATTTTCGGTCCGCTCTGAGACGAAGGCATCGTCGGCCCAGCCGTTTTCAATGATCACATTCATGATGCCGTTCAACAGGGCCACATCCGTGCCCAGGTTCTGCCTGACATACAGGTCCGCTTCAGAGGCGAGGGGGATCCTCCGGGGGTCGGCCACGATCAACTTTGCGCCTTTTTGTTTGGCCACAAACACCCTTGCGGCCACCAGCGGGTGGGAAGAGGTGGTATTGGATCCGATGACCAAGATGCAATCCGCATCCGCTATCTCAGAGACCGAGTTGGTCATGGCCCCACTTCCAAAGGCAGCGGCAAGACCTGCCACCGTAGAAGAGTGTCAGAGCCTGGCACAATGATCCACACTGTTGGTGCCGATACCGGCCCGGGCGAACTTCTGAAGCAGATAATTCTCTTCATTGGTCACCTTGGCAGAGGAAAAAAAGGCAATGCTGTCACCCCCGTGGGAATCCTTTATCTCCTTGAGTCGAGAGACCGTATAGTCCAGGGCCTCGTCCCAGGACACCGCCACCAACTCTCCATTTTTGCGCACCAGGGGCCCAGTCAGCCGGTTCGGACTCTGGATGAATTCGTGGGCGTTCCACCCTTTGATACAGAGCTTCCCCTCATTGGTGGGGCTGGTTTTGCATGGAATGGGCGCCAGGATCTTTCCGTCCAGCACCTCGAGATAAAAATTACACCCGCATCCGCAGTACGGGCAGGTGGTCAATACGGTTTTGTAATCCATGGTCAAGTCTCCTTCATTGCACCCCGGGGCTCCCCGGCGCTACGGATGGGCCTACGATGCGCCTGCCAAGATGTTCAACGGCGATTTTTCATCCGCAGCCTGCCCGGTTCGATATCCGAATTCTTCGTCGATGATATCCGCGACTTTTTTATACAGCGTCCTCAAAGGGATCCCCACCGGACAGACCTCATTGCACAGGCCACAGTCGATACAGCGTCCGGCCATATGGACCGCACGGGTCAGATGAAACGTGGGATTATCCGGTGGAACGTCCCCGGTATTGACCAGATCCGGATCTTCCAGGGAGCACTCTTTACAAAAACACATGGGGCACACATCCCTGCAGCCGTAACACTTGATACACCTGTCAAACTCTTTTTGCCAGTACCCAAACCGGTCGGCCAGCCCAAGCGCTTCCACCTGTTTCAGGGTCTCCTGCGCGCATCCTTCCCCCTTCTCACCTGCAACCAGGGCATCCGGGTATGGCTTCGAGCACTCGCAGGCTTTTGCCAGTTCCGGCGGGCAGGCGATGCCCACAGGGACCACCTTTTCAGGCGACAGCTGGTTCCATACATACAGGGACTTGAGTCCCCGTTCATCACACCCCCGCACCAGGACGCCAAAGGTCTCGTCCGGATAGGCACGGGCCAGATGAATCAGTTGTTTATTCAGGGTATACCGCGCATCCCCCGGTCCTTTCCAGTCCCCCAGCACCAACCCGTCCAGCCCGTTTTCCTCAGGGGTGAAAAGATGCGGGCCGATATGCCCGCCCGCTTCCTTCAATCCCAAAAACCCTGCGATTTCCCCTGAATCCAACAGCGCTTTTACCCGTTCTTGAACCGTTTTGATCATATCCGTATCCTATGGTTGCTGCGCCCCCAAAAAGGAGAGGCTTTAGAAGGCCCAACGCCTTGTTTAGGCGGCACGCTTCCTGACCCCGTCCCGTTTCAACGGTGACGGTCCCATTTTTTGGAGGGTTTCAATGAAATCTTTCATTTCGTGGGCAAATTCCGGCCCTTCGGCAGACGAAATCCATCGGGAACGCAGCCGATCTTCCTCCAACCCGCTGAATGCGATCAGTTTCCTCAAAAATCGAATCCGTTTGTCCGTAGCGTAATTACCGTACAGGTAATGGCAGTCCCCGAGGTGTCACCCGCCCACAAACACGCCGTCCACGCCCTGTTGAAAGGCCCGAAGGATATGGTGAGGAGACACGCTGCCGGAGCACATGACCCGAACGGTCCTGATGTTCGTGGGATACTGCAACCGACTGACCCCAGCCAGGTCAGCAGCGGCGTATGCTCACCACGTACAGAGAAAACAGATGATTTTCGGTTCAAAACTCTCGTTTGTCATAGCCAATCCTCGATGGGGATTTGTCCCGCACCCGGCGGGCTCCATTATAAACACGGCTTCATGGCGAGGGCGCACGAAGCTCCCTCCCGCTTCAGCCTATCTTTTCCCTAACAGCTCGTGTGAAACGTCATCGCTTCGTATCATCCGAGGCCTTGAAGGACTCATCGCCTTCACCGTTTTACAGCCCCCGGATCTGTGCCAGGACCTGCTGCGGCTTAAACCCTTTCAGCGAGGCGCTCTGAGAGGGGCAGGTGGCTGCACAACACCCACAGCCCTTGCACAAAATGGTGTTGACCTCACAGATGTTCAGATCCGGGCGGTAGCTGATGGCCCCGTAGGGACACATGTCCATACACCCCTGGCATCCCACACAGGTCTCCGGGTTGATTTCGGCCACCAGGGCGCTGACAATCAGTTTATCTTTGAACAGTATGGTGGCGATCCGGGAGGACACGCCGATCCCCTGGGAACAGGCCTCTTCCACGGTGGCCGGATAGCGTGCGGATCCGCACACAAAAATGCCGTCCGTGGCAAAATCCAGCGGCCGCAGCTTGGCATGGGCCTCCAAGAAGAAATTGTTCTGATCCACCGGCACCCGCAAAAGTTGACTCAAGTCCGCCACATCCTCCCGGGCCACCAACGGAGTGGACAATACCACCAGATCACAAGATATATCCTCTTGCTCTCCGGTCAGAGACTCGTAAAAAGAGACAGTCCCTTTGTCCACCACGGGTGGATTCTCAGGATCGTACACATGAAATCTGACGCCCACTCCCCGGGCATCGGACAGCATTTGCTCTTTTTCGGTCCCGTACATCTGCATGTCGCGATAGAGGATATGTACGCTGGCAGCAGGGTTTTGCTCCTTGATCCACAGGGCGTTTTTGACCGCGGTCTGACAACAGATTCGGGAACAATAGGGCCGCTCCGAAGACCGGGCCCCTGCGCATTGGATCATCACCACCTTTTCCGCATGGAAATTTCCCTCCAAAAACAGCGACTCCAATTCCATCTGGGTAATCACCGTCTTTTTATCATACCCGTATAGCCCTTCAGGTGAAAGCGGCACCGCACCGGTGGCCACCACAATGCATCCCGCCTTTTCCTGGGCCTGATTTCCCTGGCCCTGATCGATGGTGATCTCAAAATTACCGATATACCCGTCTATGGATGAAATCCTGGCGCCTGAATACAGGGTGACATTGGGCATGGCCTTCACACTCTCCACCAACTCGGATACCCGGTCCGATGCCTTCTCCCCATGGGGCGCCAGACGGTTGATGCGGTTTAAGAGGCCGCCCAAAGCATCCTTTTCCACCAGAACCACCTCCAGCCCCATGCCGCCCAGACTCTGGGCCGCGGACAGCCCGGCCGCCCCACCTCCGATCACCAGCACCCGGCGGATGAGGGAGGCCTCGATATCTTCTTGAGGTTCCAGAAAGGCCGCCTTGGCCACGCCCATGCGTACCAGGTCTTTGGCCTTTTCCGTTCCGTTTTCCTTCTCCTGCATGTGGACCCAGGAACACTGGTCCCGAATATTGACCATCTCAAAGAGGTAAGGATTCAGATCGGCCTGGGCACAGGAACTCTGGAAGAGGGGTTGGTGGGTACGGGGCGAACAGGAAGCCACCACCACCCGGTTCAGATTGTGTTCTTGGATCCCCTTCTGGATCTCCAAGACACCCGCCTCTGAGCACGTGTATAAATTTTCCTTGGCATACACCACCCCGGGAAGCGTGGAGGCATACTCGGTAATGGCCGGACAATCCAGATGGCCGGCGATATTGGAGCCACAGTCACAGATGAACACCCCGATCCTCAAGTGCTCTGGAATCTCCCCGCTTGCGTTTTTAGCTTCACTCATGCTTGCGAACTCCTTTAAGACGCCTTGCGCAGTTCAGAACCGATCAAGACCTGGGCGGCCCTGGAGGCCGCACCGCTGGCCTGGGCCACTGATTCCGGAATATCCATGGGTCCATGGGCGCACCCGCACACAAAGATCCCCGGACGGGTGCAATCCATGGGTCGAGCCGGATCGGTCTGGAAAAATCCGAACCGGTTTATCTCAATACTTAGTACCGAGGCCAGTTCGGCCACTCCCTTATTGGGGGCACAGGCCGTAGCCAGGATCACCATATCAAAGGCCTCGGACTTGACCTTCTGCTCCCGCGTGTCCTCATAGACCACTACGGGATTGTGGTTTTCTCCCTCCACGATCTCAGCCACCCGGCCACGCACATATCGAACACCCGACTGGTTTCCGCCTCGAATCTTGTACTCTTCAAAGCCCTTTCCCACGGCCCGAATATCCATGCCGAATATGGTGGACGTGGTCTGTGGCTCATGTTCATGGGCGATAATGGCCTCCTTGATGGAGTGCATGCAGCAATACCCGGAACAAAAAGGATAAAATCTGAAATCCCTGGACCCCACACACTGGATGAATGCCAGCTTTTTGGCCGCATCAAAGCCTTCGGCCTTCTTTTTCAGGGCCTCCAGCGGCCGGGTGATCTCCAACTGGGCCTCGTATTTCTGGGCCCACTTTTTCCGATCTTCGTCCCCGTCATAGGCCCCTTTCAAAAAGGCCTCATAAAATTGGGCAGAAGGGGTTTCATATTTCTGTTCAAATTTATCCAGCATCTTCTGGCCCTTTTTGGCCTTTTTCTCCAAGGCCTCAATTTCGGCCTCAACCGCCAGATCGGACGGCCGGTCCAGATGTCCGCCCGTGGGACCGCTGGCGCTCAACAGCCGTTCAAACTCAATGGCGGTCACCACATTGGGTATCTGCTGGTACTGATATTCCGGAATCCGGGAGGGATCAAAGACCTCATATCCGGTGGCCACCACCACCGCACCCACATTCAATTCCACCAGGGTGTCTTTCTGCTCAAAATTGATGGCCTCGGCCTGGCAGGTCTTCGCGCAGATCCCGCACTTCTTGCCGTTCAACTGGCGGCAGTGATCCGGGTCAATGGTATGGGTGGAGGGGATGCCCTGGGCAAACCAGCTGTAGATGGCCCGCCGCTCCCCCAATCCCTCATTGAATGCGTCCGGTACCACGGTGGGGCATTTTTCCGTGCAGGCCCCGCACCCCGTGCACTTGGCTTCATCCACATAGCGCGCCTTTTTTCTGACCGAAACCCTGAAATCCCCGGCCTCCCCTTCAAGGCCTTCCACCTCGCAGTAGGCCATAAGCTCAATGTTGGGATGTCGACCGACATCCAGCATCTTGGGCGAGAGAATTCAGATGGCGCAGTCATTGGTGGGGAAGGTCTTATCCAGCTGGGCCATTTTGCCCCCGATGCTGGGGAGCCGTTCCACCAGGTGGACCTTGAATCCCATCTCGGCCAGATCCAAAGAGGCCTGAATCCCTGCGATACCGCCGCCAATCACCAGTATATCCTTGCTCACCATGCTTCTCCTTGATTTCCCTCATTTACACCGTAAAACACCGGAGACCATGACCCGTCATGCTGCCTGTTTGAGTGCTGTGGGTCCCAGGGCCTTGATTTCTTCGGTAAACTCCCTGGCCACCTCGGCAAAGCGGGTCCCCTCGGCAGAAGAGATCCACTCCAGTCTGAGTCGTCTGAGATCAATGCCCAGGATCCGGGCCAGCTCCTGGGTCATCTGAAACA
>JAIPDZ010000186.1 GCA_021737425.1 Deltaproteobacteria bacterium | reverse complement strand
ATGCCCCGTCCAGTTGCCACTGATCCCACAGTGCATTGACCACAGCGATGTCGAGATAGCTCCTGGTTTCCTGGACTACAATGTCCTTGATTCTGGTAACCACTTGGTCTTCGCTCTGAACGACCTCCAAGATCAATCTGATCTGTTCAGCCTGTTCATCTGTCAGCTTTCCAAGCCGCCAAATAATCCGTTTTCTTACGGTTTTGCCGTCCCGGTAAGATTCGGCAATGACGTAAGACTTATATTTTTGTCTCTTATATGTGGAGGTGCTGTAGCCCAGATGCATAATATGCCCTCAAGCAATTCTGTGACTACATTACCATTTAAAATCACACTTGTCAACCCCTTTTTATAGACCATTTTGAGGGATAAAGCTATTTTTAATATATTTTTTCTGAGACTACACTTTTGAACATGTATCCGCAAACCGCCTAAAAATAGAGGTTTTGTCAAAACCTTTCCGGAATAGGGGATATATGGGTAGTATCATTCTTGGAAAGGTCCTCACAATCAAAGTCCTTATCCACCACATAAGTGGAATTGAGCAGTTTGTTTTGGGGGCCGGCCGCCAATGAGGGATGGGCCGGATTCTTCCGCAAGGCATTAAAGATGATATACTGCAACCGGTCGTCTAATCTGCCCTTCAGTTGTTTGAGCCAGTCCTTGTGATGATCCAGCGCCCCCTGGTTCATGTAGGCCCAGCAGTGGGCATCGCCTTGGGGATTGTAGGCCGACAATATTTCGCCATGGGGATCCCGCTTTCGTTCTTCTCCCTTAAGGTTTACCGGGCTTTTGGGGGCCTTGTCCTGCGTCCGGCCCCATTGGGGATCAGGCCAAAAATATCCGGTCAAAGAGAATTCAGGAAACAGCACCATGTTGGCGCCTTTTTTCTTGGCCATATCCACAAGGGTGAGGATTCTGGTTTTGTTCTCCTCGATACTCTCCCCGCGCTGAATGCCGGCTGAACTGTCCGAGACCCGGTTGTGGATATTGGCCAATGCCAATGTCAACCCCCCCTTTTTGGGAGAACATGTTCTTTCGATCACCACAATATCACTTGCCCCGGCCGGAACCCCTCCCCCCCACACCATAAGGAGGGCCAGCAGGCCGGCCCCCAGGATGCGGTTTAGGTTTTTGGGGAGTCTCGTCCTGTATATTCGGGTTCTCAGCCTTATTGGCCCATCCGGTGGCTTCATCCTCGTGTACCTCCTTTTCGTGCGGACGTTCATGGGATACTGAAAATGCTCAGCGGGCGCATTCCCCGCTGCTTGTCGGAGCGAAGCGGAAATCGCGCCTGGAAATACCTATTAAAGTGTTGCGATTAATCCATGCCTATAGGTTTGACCCTGGTTAATGGGTGCCGGTGTTCTCATACAACGGCCGGCAGTGGGTCTCCTTTGAAAACAGGGCCATAAACATGGCCATGACCACCAGACCCACCATGGTGGTAAGGGCAATCCGGTAGTCGCCCGGAGTGGGGGTGTTCCCGCCCAGGGAATCCAGGATGGCCCCCACTCCCGGCTGAAAGACGGCGCTGCTGGCCACCGAGCAGGTGTTGACAAATCCCACCGAAATACCGGCCGACCCGGGCGGCCGCACATCATTGGCCAGGGCGAACGATACCACGTAGGCGCTGCACATGAAGCCTTGAATGATCAACAGGGCATAGAGGAGGGGCAGGGGCATTTTGGGGCCGTAAATGACAAAGGCCAGGACCCCGGCTGCCATAATGCCCGCCCCCAGCATGGGGAGTTTGCGGCGCTGGATCTTGTCGGAAAACCAGCCGAAAAAGAAGCTGCCCGGGATGCCGCCCACAAAGAGCATGGACATGGCCCCTTCGGCCTGCACCTTGGTGATGCCATAATAATCCACCAGGAAATCCGCCCCCCATAGGGCCCCGAACACAAAGTAGATGGCGTTCATACCGGATACATAGGCTCCGCACATCCAGGTCTGGCCGCTGGAAAAGACGTGCTTGAGGTCGGAGAGGGTCTTGTGTCCGCCCCGATTCCTCTGGGGGTGATCCTCCCACCGGACCGCGTGGGCCGGGTGATCGCGGACCACGAAAATGATGAGGGCGGCCAGCCCGATCCCGATAAGGGCCAGCATCCAGATGGTGGCCCGCCACCCAAAGGCGCCCACAGTGGCGGACAGGGGGGCCTCCCCGCTGATGCCGCCGATCATACCGATAAGGGAAGTCAGGCCCACCAGGGTGGCGAAATACTGATGGGGAAACCAGTTGGAGATGAGTTTGAGGCAGGATACAAAGGAAAATGCGGTGCCGGCCCCAATCATCAGCCGGGCCAATTCCGCGTTCAAGGGGCTGTCGGCCACGGCCAGCAGGATGTTGCCGGCCACGGCCACGGAGGCCGCTACGATGAGGGGACGGTGCGGACCGAAATGGTCCCCGATGACCCCCACCGGGATCTGCATGATCCCGTAGGAATAGAAATAAAACCCGGCGATGACCCCCAAAGTGGCATTGTCAATGTGGAAGGCCTTGATCCAGTAGGGCCCCATGGCCCCAGGCGCCACCTGCTGCAGATAGTCCCAGAAAAAATAGGCGGTGGCGATGGCCCAAATAACCCAGGCCAGGATGGACCCGGGACCGTGCTTCTTGGCCATGGTGGTCATAGGTGACTCCTTTTGTGTTCAAGTGGTGTGAGTGTAAAAGAGATGAAAGGACCATATCTAAATATGAGGACAAAGTCAAACCAGAGAGGCGGCGGGTAGTGGCATGTTGGCAGGCCTTGGAAAACGCCCTTCAAGGCCGGTGACGGCGCTGACCCCTGAGTCGCATCCGGTTTATAACAGGGCAATGCGGAACCGGGGCCTACGGCGTCATATCCTCTGCAATGGACACGGTGCGGTCCCCCAGCAGGTTCACATAGGACCCCAGTTCATTGTCATACCAGCCGTAGATAACGGCCTGGGTAATGGCGATTCGGGCCCTTCCCACCGGGGGCTGGGGTTCAGAAGCCGAATCCCCTGCAGCGGCATCCGGGGTCCAGGGACACAGTTTGGCCAGGTCGATATTGACCTCGGCACTCCGGGTGTGGGTCTCATGGGTCTCGATAATGGCCGCGGCCCTGGGGAGCCCGATGATGTCCGTGGAGGTGTTCTGCTGATCGGAGCAGTGCAAATACCCTCTGGGATCCCGGCCGGAGGCCTCTTGGTAGATTTCATTAATGGTGTCCCTGCGGATGGATTCCCCGGAGGGGTCTTCCTGCAGATTCACCACCAGGATGACCAAAGAGCCGGTGGTGATGGGGACCCGCACCGATTCCGCAATAAAGCCGATCTGCTTCATCTCCGGGATTACCAGCCCCAGGGTATCGGCGGCACCGGTGGAGGTCAGAATAATATTGTTGATCATGCTTCGGTTTTTCCTCAAATCCGTGGCCCCGGCCTTGGGAACCTGGTCCAGCACCGCCTGGGACCCGGTCACCGCGTGCACCGTGGCCATGGAGGCGGTCAGGATGCGACCGGAGCCGAACACATCCATGAGCGGCTTCATCATGTGGGCCAGACAGGTGGTGGTACAGGAGGCGTTGGAGATGAGATGGTGCACCCGGGGGTCATAATCGTTCTCATTCACCCCCATGACCGTGGTCACCGCATCCCGGGGCATGGATCGGGATTTGTCCTTGATCTTAAACGGGGCCGAGACGATCACCTTTTCCGCCCCTGCCTCCAGATGTCCCCGAGCCGATCCCTTGGGCGCATCGGGCGGCAAGGTGGGGTCCTTGAACTGGCCGGTGGTATCCACCACCAGCCTTACCCCCGCCGCCTGCCAGGGGATCTCCCGGGGATTGCGGGCCTGTCTCAGGAATCTGATGGGCATCCCATCCACCGTAATAGACCCGGAGGCCTCATCCACCGCCTCGATGACCGGCGGGGCATTGAATCCCTTGAGATAGGCGGCCAGGGAGCCGTAGGTGGAATCCCGTTCCAGATAGTGGGCGATGTCACCCAGCGACTGGCCCACCTCTCGTCCCACATTTACCACCAGTTCATCAACGTATTTTCTGGCCACGTGGTGCCACACGGTCAGCTTTCCGATTCTTCCCAGTCCGTTTATCCCCAGTTTCAGGGGCGCTTTACGGCTGCCTTCAGAAGATGGCATGGTGTTAGTCCTCCTCCAGTTCGTCTATTTTCAATTGACCCAGGTACACGGAGCCCTCCAGGCCGTCGATGCTGATCCAGTCCCCGGAATGAAGCGTGAATTGATCAAAGGCACAGCTCCTCTCCTTTTCCGAGCAGATGAGGGTGGGACACCCCACCACGCAGGTCTTGTCCAGCCGGTGGGCCACAATGGCCGCATGGGAGGTGGAACCGCCGCGCGCGGTCAACAGCCCGTCTGCTTCATAGATCTCCCGGATATCGTCCGGGACCGTATCGCTTCTGACCATGATGAGTGCGGTGCCGGGTTCCTTTTTCCGCCATTGATTGATCTCCTCCAGGCTGAAGACCACCCGTCCGGTCATGGCCCCGCCACTGACGCCGATGCCGTGGCCGATAAGCTGGGCCGCCCCCTCGGGGAGGGTCCCAAAGGAGTACACCTTTCTCCGCTCCCGAATGGCCATCTCCCGGGTCTGCAGAAAGTGCAGTTCCTCGGGGGTGGGTCCCTCAAAGGTAAACTCCACCTCCTGGGGACTCCAGTTTTCCTCATAGATGAGGGTCTTGGCCCACTCCCTCAAGGTGTCGTAGATTTTGGGAAACAGGGTTTCCAGGGTGTTTTGGCTGTCGCGATTCTCGATTTCGGCCTGGCTTTCAGAAATGGGGAGGGTCTTGACCAGGCCCGAGACCACATCCTCGCCCTGGTTTCCCCGGGTGAAATCCCCCCACAGCATGAGGGTGTCCCCGGACCATCTGGGGTTGTGGGTAAAAAAGACCCCGGCCCCTGAACTGGGTGAAAAATTGCCGAATACCATGGATTGGACGGTCACGGCCGTGCCCCAGTCATCGGAGATCCCCATGATGCGCCGGTAGGTCCGGGCCTTGGGCACGTCCCAGGAGTCAAAGACCTTGCCGATGGCTACGTAGAGCTGTTCCAGGGGGTCCTCGGCAATCTCAATGCCGTTATCCTGAATCAGGGTCTTATAGGTCATGGCCACTTCCCGCATCTTGTCCCCTGGAAAATACCGCTTGTACCGTAAGCCCAGCCGCTGCTTGAATTCATTGATAATGGCATCAAAGTCATCCCGGATGAGCCCGAAGGCCATGCCGTAGGACTGGAGAAACCTCCGGTAGGTATCCCACCCGAACCATTCATTTTTGGTCTGCCGGATCAGCCCGTGGACGATGGCTTCATTGATCCCCACATCCAGAAAGGTATTCATCATGCCGGGCTGGGAAACGGAAGAGCCGCTCCTGACCGAGAACAGCAGGGGATCTTTCGGGTTGCCAAAGGATTTTCCGGACGCCTTGTTAATGTGTTTCACCTCGGCCGCCACCTGATCCTGAAAGTTTTTTTTGGCCGGGGGATAGTTGTCGATGACCTCACGGCACCGAAACACCTCAGTGGTCACGATGAACCCGGGGGGAACGGGCAGGCCCAGGGCCTGCATTTTCACCAGATTGAATCCCTTGCTCCCGAGATGGATAATGTCCAGAAGCCCTTTGCGGACCCGGTCCATTCGGGTGATGGCCTTTTGGGGGTCGTAGCTGAGCAGCAGCTTCACCCGCTCGTCAGGCAGCTTATCAGACTGGTCGAAAAGGGTATGCAGAATGCGGCCCAGGAAAAGGTCCAGTTGCTGCAGGCTCAGGGAGGCGGCAATGCGGTCCCGCAAAAAGACCTCTGTGACGCGGTGGGTCAGGCTGTCGGAATCTTCCAGGTCTTCGGAGGCGCGATATTTGGGCAGCAGGTTTTCTTTGGGCAGACGCTTGATGATCCTGAGCAGGTTTTCCTGGTGAATGTTGTTGAAATAGTCGCTCACGATATTGCCCACCGCCTTGCTGAGGCCTCTGAAGATGTCCAGGTACTGGGTATGGGAAAACCCCCGGATCTCGAGGGAATTGGCCAGCAAATCCAAATGGCGGCCTAGATCGATGGAGGAAATGCCGTCTAAGTTGAGGGCCCTTTCAAAGAGCCGGAGGTAGTCCAGGATCTGGGAAAAGGTGGCCTTGGTGATCACCCGCAAATCGATCCCCTGAACCATCTCCTCAAACAGGGTGTTTATGAGCGATTCCAGCCGGAAGGTCAGGCCCAGGGCCTCGAATTTCAACTCGTGGTAGCTTCCGTACATGGAAGGGATGTCTACGGTAAAATGCCGCTTGCGATAGATGTCTTCTCTGACGTCATAGGTCTCATGGGACAGAATCACCGCTTTCAGGTCCTCCAGATAACCCAGTATGCCCCGAAGCCGGTCCCGGGTCCCTGACCGGGCCAGGGCCTCTCTGAGCCTGTCAGGATCAGGGAGGCCGCTGGTGCGCAGCTGGGAGAGGTAATCCTCCATGCGGGTAAAGCTCATCTGGTATTTCTGGTACAAGAGCTTATACAGGCTGATCATGAGGGCCGCACGCTCGGCATCCACAGGGGAGGCACCGGACACCTGGCGGATGAGCGCCTTTACTGTCTCTTCTTCCATCCACGCCAGATCCGATATCTGACGGATATCCCCCTGATCGATGATATGGTTCATGATCTCACGGACCCCGTCGATAAAGGGTCCCCGGGTCTCCACTTCCTTTAAGACCGGCTCAGGCAGATAGGGGGCCAGGCCGGATTTGTCGCCGGTTTTCCAGAAGGTGAGGGTGGCCTCCATCAGGGAGACGATCTGGTTGCTGCTCTCCACATGGCTCTGCTTGCGGATAAAGTGGGAGAGGGGGTCCTTTCTGAGACACACCTCGTCGATCTGGGTGGAGATCTCCCTCAGTTCCCCTTCGGCCCCGATATCGCTGTAAAACACGGGAAGAAGCCGGGTCAGTTGTTTGATCAGGTTGTAAACGGGTGTGGTGTCACTGTTTAACAGGCGGGTGATGTCCCGGGGGAACAGGTCCGTGTCCCGTATGAGCACCCCGCTCAGGGAGAGGTTGATGATCAGGGAGGAGATCAGCTTTTTAGACCACTTGGGTTTGAGTCCGATGAGTTCCAGCCAGGTCCGGATATTCTGCAGATGGGCGGCATTGGCCCGGATCTGCCAGTCCTCTCCCACGCCCTTTATCTCCGGGGCCTGGAATCCCAGGGAGACCATGCCGTCAATGAAGAACTCCACCAGTTCGCTCTTGTCTGTCTGGTACAGGGCCTTGCCCATGTTGAGGACGGCGTGCAGGGCGGTCTCCGGGAATTTTTCGATGTTGCTTCTAAGAGTGGTGAAGATCTTTTCCAGAAAGCGCTGAACCTCCTGAACCGGTTCATTTTCAATCACTCCGGCAAGGCTTCGGTTGATGTCCCTCAGGGTCTGCTCATGAATGGCTGAAAGGCCGTTTATGTTCATGATGTTCAACAGGGCCACCAGCTTCAGTTGCGGCCCGATGCTTCTGTCCCGGACCGAATGGAGAAGACCCTGCGGCAGGGAGGCGTAGTCATTCACGAGTGTTCCGAATCCGGGAAGGGACGCCAGACGCTGGAGCCTTTTGACCGGATCTTTTTCGGTTTCATTCAGGTAAGACTTAAGCCGTTCCTGGTATTCCTGCAATTGCTGGTGGGATACGGGTCTGAGGATCTCATTGATGGCGGCCCCTCCGGTTTCCTCATGGGAGAGGTCTTGGAACCATACCAGGGGATCCTCCTGGTTCAACCAAAAGGAATAAGTGTAGTGAAGGGCCTCTTCAAGCAGGGCATTGAGGGCCGTAACATTCAGGTGGGTGCCGGAGGCCTTGAGGATTTTTAGATAGTCCCTGGCCATGGCGGTGATCTGGTAGAAGCTGGTTACGAACAGGTGAAATATCTCCTCCGGGTATTGCCGGATTCTGTCAAATCCGTACTCCAGGAGTGGGGAGAAATCCGGCAGGGAATCATCCGCGTTTCGAATGATGTGCTGAAGAAAAAAGAGGAGGTTGTCTGCGGCATCCCTTTTGACCGGCTCGGTTTTGGCCGATTCCAGGGCCTGAAAAAAGATGTCCGCATACAACCGGGCCGCCTCCGGGCCTTGGGGATGGGTCCTTAACACATGAAAGTAGTTGAGGGCATAGGACCGGGCCTCCTTGACGATGTATTCCCAGTTCTTGTAAGGGTGGCAGAGCTCTTCCAGGAGGTCATTAAGGCCCTGTTTGACCCCGGGATACCGGTCCATGACCGCAAGGAGGATCTTGTACCGCTCCTCTACGGTGACATCGACCCGGGTGCATTCCAGATTGACTTGAAGGGCCTTGGATTTCATGCCTCCATCGCTCCCGATTTAATTCACCCACTTTTGAGGCTGAAGGGCCATAGCATAAACATCTCCATGTTACCCTATTCATGGGAGGCAGGTCCAGTCCGAACCCGGATTTTTACGGGCAAGTGTGAAAGACCGTGTGAGGGGCGCCTCACCTGTGGGGTTTTCTAAGCAGAGGCCCTTAGGGCTCACTCAAAAATAACTTCCCATTTTCCCATCTCAGCTTCGGGCCATCTTCGGCCGCCGCTCAATCGTGAAGTCCTCGAAATAGGTCACTATTTCTGTGGCTTCACTCAATCGCGACGACCAAATCTGACCCAAA
>JAIPDZ010000185.1 GCA_021737425.1 Deltaproteobacteria bacterium | reverse complement strand
AGGTCCATGCTGACAACCACCAGCGTAACCTGTCCGGGGAGGGATTCGGCTTCCTGATTAAACCGCTTGGTTTCCTCAGAACAGACTGACGTGTCCAAGGAAGGCACAGTGGCCAGGATGAGTACCTTTTCCTTATACGGCTCCAAAGTAGTCGGGTTAAGGTCATTTGTGGTGAGTGCGACCTGGGGGGCAACCATTCCCTTTTCCAAAGGCTCCCCCATTAGGGTTAAAGGATTTCCCTGAAACGTTACCAAGCCTTGGCGTTCCTTCATGGCGTTCTCCTTTCTTGTGATCATAAGACCGGTTTTATTTGAGTTTCCCCATGGGGATATCTTCAGGAAGAAGGCTTTTTACCTTGTCGTATATACCCTCAATCTGATCGAAAATCTTATCGATTTCGCCATGGATGGAGGTGATGTATTGCCACTCCCAGTTTCTTTCCTCCCCTTCCCGGGTTTTGAGGTAGATAAAATCTCCCTCGGCGATATGAAATTCATGACCGTCTTCCGTGTGATAAATTATCTTTGCCATATACTGCCCCTCCTTATTTTGTTCCAAATCAAAGAAATATGCGGCTACCAACATTGGGAGATTTTTAAGGCGATTTCTCCGGCAGGTCCCGTACCATATCCTTAAAAAATGCCCATTCCGTGGCCCCCCCATACTTCAGTATGGGCATGCCCGAACGTACGCACCAGTGTGGCCACCTTAAAAGCGGTTTGGGTATCCGGAGCCCGAAAAACGTCCAAGTAATCATATGGGCCCAGAACGGCGAAGTTGTGAACCCATTCCACCTGCGGGCACGTACTTCGGATCCGTTCCATAACTTCTTTTTCCAACGTTTCCAAGGTCTTGGGTGAATTCAGTGTCCCAGGTGCAAGTTGGGAAAGCATGATGTAGGTTTCCATAAAAGATCTCCTTTCACATGGATTTTGTTACGCCCCAGCAGGACCGATCCCGGTGCGGATTCGCTTTTCACCAAATCGATCGGCGATCGTGCCATTTTGGGTCCGATCGGTCCTTAATCCGACTGGCTGTCTTGTGGGTCTTTAGATTCAGATTCCTGCTGGGCAGCGTACTTCTCAAGCCACTCACAGGCCTCTTCCAGACCCCCGTTCTCACCAATGGAATGTAACAAGGACATGCACGATTCAAAAAGTTTTTTCTCTTTTTCTGTAAGTCCGGCCAAGTAGCGTTCCTCCTTCATATGACGGTGTGTTTTTTTTGCACAGAATGTCTCATCTCCGCGCTTCTCAGTTTCGGTTGACATAGCTGCCTTCTATACGGTTATGCGGGTACTACCAATACGTTTCTGTCGTTACTGAGAAAACAGCGAAATGGTTATTGCTAAAACACCCCCCGGAAGCTGTTTCCCATAATCAGGGCAAAACAAGACCAAAAGCAAGATGTGGAATACAGTAAAGATATTGATCTACTCTCGGTCTACTGACAATGGGGTGCATCCTGTATTTGGTCAAATTCGAGAGGGTACACGTGATGTTCCCAGGACTTGTCCATTTTAATTGGGTGTTTTGGTTAGGAAAATACTATAGAAATTGCAATTTTCCCTATGTGGGTGTGTCTTTTGGACCGGTCAGGGTATACCGGTATTTCAACCTGCAAATACAGTATTCACTCCATTTATCTTTTAGTAAACCTGGGGTAATTTATTGAGAAACGGGCCCTTTCGGATAAGAGGCCCGCTCTAAGCCTTCAGACGGACTTGGGGGTCAACCCAGACACGAATAAACAGGAGGATGCAATCATGTGATTAGCAAAATGAGAGGCCTAAGCCCCTGAAGCGAAGGGTGCATGATATTTGTGCAAAATATAGGATATCTGCAAGGACGCAAGAAACGGGATAGCACCATTATAAGTACTTCCAGGACGAGATTCCGGATCCAAGTACTGATATGACGAAAGAGGTTTCACTATGAAAGATAAAGAGTCGTTGCACAAGAAAACCCAGGAGATGATCGATTGTTTCGCAACCACAGACCCTTTGAAAGAGATGTCTGAACTGGGAAAATAATCCGATCCGGAAGAGGCGGCCGTCAAATGGCTGGCCTTGGCTGCACTGCATGGCATTAACATGAATGCCAAAAAAATCTCCATATCCAAGTCTCAAGCAGGAGAGGTGAAGGTGTTGGCCGAATACCGGACAACGCAACTTCCGTCTCCCGGTCCTGCGATTGGGGACCGGATCATTGACGACCTGCGCCAGATGACCTTCCTGGAAGAAGATAAGGGAAAGACCATACTGGCGTTGGGGATCCGTGAAGGGAGCATCGATCTGAAAGTCAAGGCCAAAAGGGATGAGGAAGGTGAAAAGGTGACCCTGAAGTTTACGGAATAACGGATTCCGTAACAATCTAGGCTTCTGAAATGGGGGTCGATATTTCGACGAGGTAAGTTAATAACGGATTCCATTATTCCCAATTTGTGTGGAAAGGTCCATAAAAGGAGAGTCCTGTGTTGATGGAGAGGTATGTATGGAAGATCTAAACGTGGTCATTGCCGGTGCCGCCGGTGAAGGGATTCAAACCGTAGGGGAAGTTTTGGCCAAGACCCTTGTGGCCCAGGGGTATGCTGTTTTCACCTGGAAAGAGTATGAATCACGGATTCGGGGAGGGTTGAACAGCTATTCCATCCGAATAGGTGAAGCGCCTAAAAACGCCCCCTTATTTAAGGCGGATGTGCTCTTGGCCCTGAACCAGGGGGCAGTGGAAAAGTACCAAGACCTGCTCAAGGAAGAAGGCGTCCTCATGGCCCAAGAGGAAGGAAAGGAAGGGGTCATTGCCATTCCCTTTGAGGATATCGCCAAGAAGGAGGTGGGCAAAAAAATCTATGCCAATACCGTGGCAGTAGGGGCCTTGGTGGGCGTGTTGGGGGTGGACCTTGAAACCCTGAAAACGGTTTTGAAGCAGATATTTTCATCCAAAGGTGAAGAGGTGCAGGAGGCCAACTACCAGGCCGCGGAAATCGGTTTCGAGCGGGCCCAGCGTGACTGCCAGGATATGTGCCCCTGGAGTCTACCCCCCAGGGATAACACCTATTTTTTTGTGGGAGGGAATGACGCCATACCGATTGCCGCCGCCTACGCCGGATGCCGCTTCATCTCCGCCTATCCCATGACCCCATCGACCGGCATCATTACCTTTTTGTCCAAAGCGCAGGACCGATTGGGGGTGTTCGCAGAGCAGGCCGAAGATGAGATCGGGGCCATCAATATGGCCCTGGGGGCCGGTTATGCCGGGGCCAGGGCCATGACCGCGACCTCAGGCGGCGGATTTGCCCTGATGGTGGAAGGGATCAGTATGGCCGGCATGACCGAGACACCGGTGGTTGTGGTTTTGGCCCAGCGACCCGGACCCGCGACGGGTCTGCCCACTCGGACCGCCCAGGGAGATTTGCTGTTTGCGATTAATGCCGGACACGGGGAATTTCTCAAATTGGTACTGGCCCCTTATGATGCAAAAGATGCCTTTCAAAAAACGGTGCGGGCCTTCAACCTGGCGGATAAATACCAGATACCGGTCATTTTGCTTACGGATCAGTTACTGGCGGATGCCCATTACAGTTATACTGATTTTGAACCTGCGACCTCTGCGAGCTATCACCTGGCAGACCCCTCGGAAATCGACCACTACAAACGGTACCACCTGAGTTCCAACGGGATCTCCCCCAGGCTTTATCCGGGCCAGAGCGCTCATTTGGTGTGCGTGGACAGCGATGAGCATGACGAGCAAGGGCATATCACCGAAGACCTCTCCAAAACTGTACCGGCCATGGTGGAGAAACGACTGACCAAAGGAGAGGGCCTCAAAAATGAGGTAGCCCCTCCGGAGGAAATTCAAATCGAGGATGCCGAGGTGGTGCTGGTGGGGTGGGGTTCCGCCAGGGCGGCGATTCTGGAGAGTATCCATCTCTTGCGGGAGGAAGATGTCAAGGTGGGGATGATCCATTTTACCGAACTGTGGCCCCTGCCTGATTACCGCTTTCCGGAGAATGCTTCCCTGCTGACCGTAGAGAACAATGCCACCGCTCAACTGGCCCGATTGTTGCGGTCGGAATTCAGTCTTTCGTTTAAAGAAAATATCCGTCGTTATGACGGCCTCCCCTTGACCGGCGAATACATAAGGAGACAGTTTCATGCCCAGCATAGATGATTATGCCAACAATGTGGAAATTCAATGGTGCCCCGGATGCCCTAACTTCGGTATACTCCAGGCCTTTAAAAAGGCCTTGGTGGAATTGGAGAAAACGCCCGATCAGGTCTGCCTGATATCCGGCATCGGACAGGCAGCCAAGCTTCCGCATTATTTAAAATGCAATTTCTTCAACGGCCTGCACGGCCGCCCCATTCCTGTGGCCCTGGGAGTGCAAACGGCCAACCCCGATCTGACCACGGTGGTGGTGACCGGAGACGGAGATTGTTATGGAGAAGGCGGGAATCATTTCATACACGCCTTACGAAGAAACCCCGATATCACCGTGGTGGTCCATAATAATGAGATTTATGCGTTGACCAAGGGACAGGCCTCGCCCACCACTCCCCAAGGCGAGAAACGCACCCTTCAGGTCAAGGGGGTGGATATTGAACCGCTCAATATGCCGGCCATTGCCATCCTGCACGATTGTGCCTTTGTGGCGCGGGGTTTTGCCCGGAATATCGATCACCTCAAAGGGTTGCTGGTGGAGGCGATCCAGCATCCGGGTTTCTCTTATGTGGACGTGATTCAGCCCTGTATCACCTGGGGGAACCGGCCCATAAGCTGGTATGAGGATCGGGTAAGAGAATTGGGAGAAGAGCACAATCCCAAGGATAAGGATGCGGCCATGGCTCTGGCCTTGGGGGACAAAGACGAATTCCCCATTGGGATTCTATATCAGAGCGAACCCAAAGACCCATTCGGCCACCGGTATCGCGATGCGGTCACGGATGGACCATTGGCGCAAATGCCGTCCCTGTCCGAGGACCAGCTACACAAGATGCTCTCGGAGTTCAAGCCCGGAGCCGGTAGATTCTTAGATTGAAACTTCTATGCATAAAGCGAAGATGTTTTGTTGAGGTTAACGCCTTTGAATCATTAGCGATAAAGGTGTCAGGTTTCGGGTGTCAGGGTTTATTGTTTGCTGAAACCTGAAACCTGAACACTCGCCACTGATTTGGTTGCGGCCGTAGGCCTGCATTGGGTAATGGATGATGAATCAGCGCAGACAATTCATCAAAACGGGGATGGGCCTACTGGCAACGGGCATGGGCCTGGTGTTAACGCCATTTTTGCCGTCCATTCGATGGGCTTGGGGCCAGACCCAACGCACGATCGTTTATAAAGGCACTGACCTGAAAACCCTGGTGAACAAACACCCGGAGAACTTGGATACCCGGCATTTGAATGTGACGCCCGTAGAAGATTTCGGCATCATGGGGTTGTCGGACTACGAGCAAGACGTAGACAGGTGGCGGCTAAGTGTACAGGGAGGGGCTAAAACCGCTACTCAATTCTCCTATAAGGAGATCCGGGCTTTTCCCAGCATAGAAAAGGAAGTCCTCTTGATCTGTCCCGGGTTCTTTGCCAACCATGGCCGATGGAAGGGTGTTTCCATGCCCGCCTTGCTTCGGGAAGCAGGGGTAAAAAAAGATATTACCCATGTGTGGTTTTCAGGACCCGAGGGACGTTATGAAAAGGTGGAGCAATTCCCCATTAAAGATGTACTCTCCAATAAGGTCTTTCTGGCCTACAGCGTAAACGGCAAAAACCTTCCGGTAAGAAACGGATTTCCGCTTCGCATCGTGGCTCAGGACTATTATGGGTACACCTGGGTTAAGTACGTATCGGAAATGAAACTGATTAAGGCGGATTAGGCGGAGGTTGACAATGAAGGTTACCGTTGATGAGTTGAAGTGCCGGACAGTGGGGCTGTGTGTCAAAGAATGTCCGGATGTATTTCGGTTCCGTGAGGGAAGCAAGCGGGCGGCGGTTAGGCTGGACGCGATTCCTTCGGCCCTTCAGGAATGTTGTCGGAGGGCCGCAAGTCTCTGCCCCAATGGGGCCATACTGATTGAAGAATAACAATACTGCGAGCTTGGATATGAACTGAAAAGACCCTGAACATAGGAAAATGGTATTACCTTGGCGTGTCGAAATAACGACCCGTGAATGAAGACCCCCTCATGGCCTGTAACCCCGTTTCAGAGGCCTAAACTGTTACGGAAAATGAAAGCGAGGGATATGCAAAATGACCCGAAAAATCAGGCTTTCCGTAAACGACGCTCCTGTCGAAATCGACTATTTTATCCAAAATTTCCTTGATCATACGATCACCGGGATGGTCTCCTCTCTGGAAGGCGTGATGGATATCAGAGAAGTAGAAGTATCCATTGAGGGAACCCAGACCACGATTCTGCTAAACGGCAGGTCCCTTCCCATCAATGACTTTGTCAACGATCTATTTCGCAATACCCTTTTGGGAATGGTTTCTACCCTCAAAGGCGTTCCTGAGATCAAACAGCTGACAGTGGACGTTCAACGGTGATCATGCTTCGACGACCTGGGGTGAAGCCTCTTCCCTGCACCGAATGTCAAACAGATTCGAAACCCGCCGCTGGCAATTCCGTTACCGCGGCCCCGGAACGCTTTGCCCAGCCGGGGCCGCGTCGGATATCCCCCCTTGCACCGGACCGCCGTTACAGTAGCCGGTAGGGGGCCGATCTCTTGGCCCATTCGCTTTCCGGGTAATCGGCCTGAAGCCTCTCGTAGGCCTGTTTGAGCGGATCGCCTTTATGGCTGCTCTTGTAGTTGGAAACCGCGGCAAAATAGATGGCTTGAGGTGCAGCATGGCTCTCGGGGTGTTTTTGAACCGTTTCATCCAGCACGCTACCAGCACGGTCGAGGTCCCCGATCTCCAAAAAGCATTTTCCAACCCCCAGCTGAACAGCCGGGATCAGCTCCTCGGGCGGCAGAAAACCGATGATTCGATGGTGCGTCTTTCTGTCCCTATCCAAAAAAAGCAAATTGGGGGTCCATTTTACTACAAACTCTTCAGCCAGGGGACTGTCAAAAGGTATGCGAACCGGAATAACCTGTTTATGTATCTCCTCAATGACGTCCTGATTGGGATACGTAACTGCATCCATCTGCTGGCATCCGATTCATCCCGGATTGAAAAAATCCACAAATACCGGCAAATCTCGGGTGTGAGCCAGGTCTAATGCCTGATCCAAATCTTCATTCCAGGTTACGGTGGTCATGCTATAATCTCCTGTTTTTTGGGGTAAACTGTTTTCTTACCACGTACGCTCATTTAAAATAATGCCTACCGGTTGTTCAAGAAAAGACGACCGGCTATTTCTGTAGCTTCTTGAACATTTCTTCCACTTCTTCAGCACCTTCCTGGTAATAGCCTTCCTCATCCGGTGCCAGTTCCCGTAATACCCTTAAAAATTCACCCGCGTGTTCCCGTTCCTCGTTGGCCACGTCCACCAGGACCGCTTTTACCTTTTTGTTATCCGTGGATTCTGAAAGTTGCATATAGAGTTGAATCGCCTCATACTCCGCAGCGATACTGTAACGGATGGCTCGTATCAGCTCTTCATGGCTCAGTTTCCTGTCCAGCGCCAATCCAGCGAATGGATGTCCGAATTCGGGCATGACGGGTTCTCCTTTCCTATGGAAGTTCGCATTATCGGCAAGATTGATATGCGGTTTTCCAGTCTTCAGACTTGCCTACCTGAAAAACGACGTCTTTAAAACAACACCCGGAGTACCTGGTCCATCCGGATCAGGGCCTGGCGAATGGCTTTCTGATCCTGTTTACGCAGTCCCTGACGTCGATGGAAATCCAGAAACCGGTTCAGCCCGGTTTCGAGATCGTCGAAGGCACCGTTCACATCCAAGTCATTGTTCATGTAATTCTCGAAACCCCGGATCAGATCACCGGCAGGGTCCCCGGGGGCAGCGGGTCGTCGGCCCTCAGGGAACGGGGTATTGCATAACTCCTGAATGCTGTTTTTGATACGGTTCAATCTCCCTACACTCTTTTGCAGTCGGTTGAAGGTCAGGTTTACCTTTTTCCGATAATGGCCGTCTATGAAATAAAAACGGATATCCTGAGCGGTATAGCCCCTCTCCATGATGTCCTCTATATAGAAGATGTTCCCCTTGGTTTTGGACATTTTCCGTCCACCCACCAGGACATGTTCTCCATGAAGCCAATAAGGGGCCAGGAGTCCGTGCGAAAGCGATTCCATGACAGCGATGGTGTAATCATGGTGCCGGTATAAATTGTCCACTCCGCCACAGGCAATATCAATATGCCACCCCAGATTTTTACAAATGATGGCCGGATCCTGAATGTTCCATGCCGGTCTCCCCTTTCCCAGGGAGGTATCCCAGCAGATGCTGCCGTCCCGGGTGGGACGATATCCGTGCCATAAAATGAAATCTCCGAGGTTCCACCGCTGCCCCGGATAGGTGTCTTTCCGAAATCGACGCCTTTTTTTGGGCCACCGACGCATATTTAAATTGAAGAGTTTGCCGAATCCCTCAAATTTCAGGGGATCAAAAAAGACGTCCTTTTCATGCCAGTATGCATACCCTTGTTTGAGCAATTTTTGGATCAGTTTTACCGCTTCCTCCACATGGGTGGTGGACCGGGGGATTTCCCGGGGGAGTTTGATCTCAAGGAGGCCGGCCTCTCTTCGAAACAGATCC
>JAIPDZ010000184.1 GCA_021737425.1 Deltaproteobacteria bacterium | reverse complement strand
CGACCCGGCCAGTTGGGTGCCGTGGCCAGTGAGCCGTTTGACGCCACCGGGTCTGCTCCGAGGATCAGCAAAAAATGGGTGCGGTCTATATCCGGAACGGCAATGGTGCCGGGATGACCAAACATCAGCCCGCAGGAAAGGTGTTTGGGGATCTGGTCCACGGTGCTGGCGCTAAAAATATTCCGGCTCTTCAAGGCCCTGAACATGGGTCTCAGGCACAAGGCCCCCGCCATGGTGTGGGAGCAGGGGTTGCCCGCATACACGGCCACCGTATCCCGGCCGTACTCCTCCATCAAGGGGACCAGCCCTGATTCCACTGCGGCAAATGCTTCCTCCCAGTCCACCTCCACCCAGGTGCCGTTCTTCTTGAGGAGCGGGTGGCGCAACCGATCCGGATCATTGTGCAGATCAGCCAAGGCAGCCCCTTTGGGACAGATATGCCCCTTGCTGAATACATCCGCCTTATCCCCTTTGACGCTTACGGCGCGTCCATCCCGGAGCGTGATCTCCAACCCGCAGGTGGCCTCACACAAAGGGCAGGTGCGGTAGGCGAATTCAACACCTTTGGTTTCATCATGGTGGCGTGTCATAAGGATCTTTGGCTCCCCATTTCGGATGCGTACATACTTTAAATTGATTCTTCAACGATGCATTTTCACAACTCGGGCAAAGGGTGCCGTTGGGCCTCGCTGATCACTTGTTTCACCCCTGATACCTGCTTGATCACCTCACTCACCCCGGCCACGGTATGCATGGGGTCAATCATACCGCTCAACTTTACCACCCCGGGATCAGGCACCGCGATGTCAAGCTCCTGGAGGTGCATGTTGGCCTTGGAAATGGCCGCCTCCACCCGTTTTAAAAGGGAAAGCCGCTCCATGGCCTCCATGGCGGTTAGACTGCATTCATTGATGACATCGGTTTGGGCCAGATGGACAATCATGGCCGCCGCAGCCTCGGTCCCCATTTTTTCTACATTGATGACCAGATCGTACAACGATAGATCATCCCGATCGATCTTAAAGGTAAAATGCATAAATCCCTTCAACTCGGTGTCCCGTTTGGCAATCAGCTTTTGAGCGACCTGGGAATCGATTTGCCTTTTCGAGGCCACCCGCTGAATCCGGAATGGTTCCGAGGCGCGCAGGAGAACATGCATGGCGCAACCGAAATCCCTCAAAAAGGAGGCAGCCCCGTGCCCCACAATCACCCCATCCCCGCTCCGGGCCACCTCGTAGATCAATCCCTCCATCAGTTCATGGTAGGTTTCCGGACTGCGCCGAAACATCCGGTCCAGCAGACCCGGGGCCTTTACATCAAAGGCCTTTAAATCCTGGGAGGAAAAGCCCATGTCCGCCGCCACCTGTTGGAGGCGTTGGTCATCGAACAGCTCAACTTTGAGTTGTCGGGCCACTTGTTCCGCCACGTCCGTGATGCCGCACCCGATGCCGGCCGTAAGGGTAATTAAAGCCATTTCAACCTCTTTTCTTCAGGTATTTATAAAGCTTTCTGTTATGAGGCGTATACCTTCTGGGCTCACCAGGCCTCAGAATGGAATATCTTCTCTTTCTAAATCATCATCGGAATCGAATGATAGCATTTCGCTCGCCATATTGAAAAAAACACCTAAAGATTCGCATAAATTCTTCACAATTCGACTATGAACCTCTTTTTCATTCACTTCCTTTGCTTTGGCCATTACTTTCAATTCAGAACTTAATTCCCTTAACAAACCATCGATAATTTTTTCAGGATCCATATTTTCTCCATTTTTCCTTTTTGACGTGAACAGGCATAAACTGCTCCAACATTGCGAGGCAACCACATGAAAGTTCCCGTTGCCTTTCGCAGACAAGTAATCGTCGAAAATTCGGTTTTTTACGTATTATTCTGAATATCTTCAACTTCTTCCCGTTGATGCTGTTGTTTGTAGTCGAGGTATAGCTTCTCCATGAGTCCTTCAAGTGTCGGTGTGCCGATAAAGGCTTTACCATGAGCCTGTTCTTTTTTTACTCTCTCTTCTTCTGTCCGTTTTCTGTATGCCTCTTCATCAAAGGGACCAAGCCTCTCTTCCAAGCCGCTTTTCACTTCCTCCCATGGGGTTGTCTTTGCCGTACCGGTTTCCAATGCCCTCATTCTTTCATCAAGTACAGATCCGATGGGATCTTCTTCTCTTTCATATCCTGGCTCCGGGATGTTGTCATAGTCGAGGATTGGCTGGCCAAAAGCTTCTGCCATCATTACCCACGAATGCCGCAGATCTTCAATGTTTTCTCCGAAAGGCTCTATAGGATCCTGGGTGATTGATCCCACATGTCCATTTTTGTCGTAGAACGCCTCATGTATGGCATACGTGTAATCCACCCTTTCCTTCTTAGCCTTGGGATCTGAGTAGATATGCCTCTTTCGTACAACTCGATAGTTCCACATGTTTCACCTTCTGTTCATGAGCCTTACGCAGCAAAGGACCTATCAAAAGCAGACTTGCTCCCATTTTTCATTCACAATCAGTTTTTTTTGTGAGTTTGTCTGCATGTTCCGCAATATGATCAAGGATTTCGGATGCGGTCGCCTCATCAATCAGACCGAGCCCGAAGTGGCTCGCGATGTAGCAAAACGCAAAAGCGACTTGCGGCCTGTCGAGAATATCGTGGCCGAGATCAGACGTCGCCACGTAGCTCGAAAGTGCGGCGTCGGTTGCCCGTTTCAGATTGGCCGCAGACTGCTTGAGCCCTCTGAACTTCAGACAAACAGCCGGTCCGAGATGGAACAAGTCCGATTCGGTCATCTTGCGATTTACCGCTGGACCAAAGGGAATCGCCTCTGCAGCGTCGCCATAGGCGAGGACGATTTCGTCAAGCCACGCTTCCGGGGTTTCGGGAACAGGGTTTTTCGGTTTCATTATCTCTCCCATGCGAATGCTTGGTTTCACGGGAGCGGTTTATCGCGTACCGTGGAAACCCTTGTTGGAATTATGCGGTTTTGTGGAGAATAATTTTTATATGCTTCGAAAATAGCTCGAAATCTTTGTCAATAGTAAATATTGAAAACTTGGTTCTGTTGGCCATGGCGCAAATTAAAAAATCAGTATTTGGGCTTCGTCTCTCGCACCCAAAGCTGCGATTCAACCTTGCGAGTTTCGAGCGTCGGCTGAACCGTCTTGTTCGCTGACCTCTTGGCCGATCTCGTAAAGGAAATCCGGCGAGAAGTCTGCATCATTTGGCCAGGCAACTGTATCTATGTCTCGGTTAACGTAAAAGGATTTAAAAAACTCCGGGTCCTTTAAGGGCTCAAAAATTGGGCCATCAAGATGCGGTTGCAAATCAACGGCTTTAATCTCTCCATTATCAAATCGTATTTTGAGCTTGTAACCACCAAGATAGGTTGCTTCACTTACCCATCGCATGATCTTTCTCCTAATCAAGGGGTTCAATTTTATCCAAAGGTTCTCTCCTCTGGGCCTTTTCCCAGTTGACCATGAGTGCATCTCTATGCTGAAAGGCCCATTCCAAAATCAGCGAGATTGCCCGCCGTGGAAGTTTACCCTCAATCAATTTGAGATCCTCAATTGAAAAGCCAGCCCATTGTCCAGCGTATTTGGCGTGGAAATGCGGAGGCATATGTTCCCTATAAAACATTGCGATCACTATTCCAAAAAATCTACTTATTTCAGGCACCTGGATTCGTGGGTCGGACCAAGCTATCCCGAGTTATCCTATTGATTTTCTACCAGTATTTCGACAAAAGTATTGAAAAACCCAATTTCTCAAGAATATTTTCTAAAGATATCGCCTTGATTTTTCCTTGATCATAGGCATCAATTCTATCCTCAGCCTCTTTTGCCCATAATTCATCAATTTCTTTATCAGACTTACCAACTTCACAGTCCGAAGTCCTTGTAACGTTTTGATATCATTAGATACAAAGATTCCGTGACGTCATTCCGGCGAAGGCCGGAATCCAGTCTTGTTTCAATAGGTTGCATATCCTGGATGCCGGATCAAGTCCGGCATGACGAGAGAACTTTGGACTCTCAAGTTACCAAACATTCAATTCCATTACGTTATTTCGTATCCATATTTTTTAAACCATCTTGCCACTCTACCATACAATTCTAAATTGACGGGGCCTTAATTTCATGCCTTTCAGGCGGCATTGGAGCTGCAAAAGAGAAAATACCAGCGTATTGTGCGCTAAAATTTGACGGGTCGAAGTTGTTATTCAGTCAGCGTCCGTTCAATGAGTTCCTGTTTCTTCTTCTGCGACTGGTTCCATCGGAAGTGCCGAGCATACGACGCCTCTATATTGGGGTCGTCTGAACGGGAGAAACGCAGGATGCGTTTCTTGCCAAACTGGCGATACGCATGCTGACTGGGCACCATGTTCAGGTCATGAGCGTGGAAGCCGATGATGCGGAGATATCGGTTGGCCTTGGAAAGGCTGCCCTGGAAGACACGCTCAAGATACGGAATGCGCCCACGACGCCACGCATCATGATCTTGGGGCGTGAGATTTCCGATCTTCATCAGGATGGCGACCGGCGATATCTCGTCTGACTCCCTGAGTAATTCGGCGGTCGCCCGAACCACCTTTGGGTAGAGCTTGTCCTGCCGATATGTTTCGATGGTAACCTTTTCCATCTTCCTCACCGGACGTCCCGGTCAGCCGCCAGCTTTACTGGTCGGCTGTAGTGGCCTTGTTATGCGCCTAACCGCCCTGCGGCTGACACACTCACGCTGGCCGGTTTCAAATTCGACCAGAATAGAGTTCATCTTTCCTGACGCAATAATTCGGCACTTTCGGCCTTTTAGAATTTGCCGCTTTGGGTTATTGCCCCAACAATATTTATGAGTCATTAAGCGCATAACGACCCCCCTTAAAACGGGGCAAAGAGAGGTATCCTTGGCAAAAGTAGACATAGAATTTGTGACTCTAATGGAGATGATGTAATGGACCCCATTATTGGTGTAATATGGGGCCTCAATTACACCATTAACGTACCTTTTCCGCCAATTTTTTCCACTTGCCACCCCGTCCTTTCCCTACAGCCTCGATCTTTTTTCCATCCCGTATTCGAAAAAGGACGTAGCGGATCATATCCCGGCTCAAACGGCGTTGCCGTAGAAATGTCAATGACTATTTAGATGGCATCGAAAGTTGCCATCACCGTCGATAATGCATCACGGGATCTTCCCGCCCGTGTGCATGGCACTATTCGCATTATCAGGTGTTGGTCGCCTCTTCCCATGCTTTGACAAGGCCTCTTGAAAATTCCCCTATTATACAGATAGATATATCCAAAAGTTATTTACTTCGTTATGGACGTCCCGCACCCTACTCACCGCCATTAGACCGCCTCTTCATAGGTTACACCAAAAATCGTATCCGAGAGCCATTTCTTGAAACTCGGATTGTCGCTGAACTGCTTGAACAGCTCCGTGTGGTCGGAGAGCATCTCGATGACCACCTTCTGCAAAGCGCGGTCATGCTCAAGCCTCGCCGCCGATTTGCTGCTGTTCTTCATCGCATTCTGGTAGGCCTGGTCCGCTTTCACCTTGGCAGGGATCTCTTCACTGATCACCTTGCGGATGCGGTCTGCGTCCTCCCAATCGATGTTTCCAAAGCGGTCGTTGAACGACTTGATGATGTTGCTCAAATAGTCCATTTGCGGCTCGGCCACCCTGCCACCGCCGCTCGTGGGAAACGGATAGATCGTTGCATCCTCATCAGGCAGTGTGAGCTTCATGGTCTGCCGCACCTCTGCCCGATAGCTGTCCATGTCAATGGATTCGAGAATACCTTTGGACAGGTCCTGCTCGATGGGCGCCGGCAGCTTGGGAATCAGGAAGTTCAGAAAGATGGACAGCTTCTCCCATTCGGCGTTCGTGTAGGGAAGGATGGAGGCCAGGAACTGGTAGGTTCGGGTGAACGCCTTGGCCTTCCCTTTGAAGTCCACCTGGCCGTCCTCTCCCAGGTGCTCGTTGTACTCGCCGACACACGCGTCGAGGATCGGATCGAGCTTGTCGCGATCCTCTCCTTCGAGGAAAAGGCGAACCAGCTCATCGACCTGCGTGTCGCTGTAGACCTGATACCCATCAAGCGCCGCTTTCAGGTCGTGCAGCTTGTTTGGATCGGTCTTCTCACTCAGCACCGTCGTGCGGTAGTAGTCGGCAAAGGCCATTGTGATCGTGTCTGCGTCGTTCATGAAGTCCAGCACGAAGGTATCGGTTTTCAAGGGATGGGCCCGGTTCAGCCGGGACAGGGTCTGAACCGCTTTAATACCGGATAGAATTTTGTCCACGTACATGGTGTGCAGCAGCGGCTCGTCGTAACCGGTCTGAAACTTGTCGGCTACAATGAGAAAACGGTACGGGGCCTTGCCGGGAATATCCCTGATTTCATCCGCTTTGAAATAGGCCTCGATCTTGCTGCTGGGAAAACCGTTCAGCGAAGCCTCGGTGATCTTTTTGCCGTTCTCTTCAAAATCCGAGAAGGCCACAATCGCGCGGTAGGGGCTTTTTCGTTCCTTCAGGTACGCCGACATTGCCTCGAAATACTGGATAGCCCGCTTGATGCCGCTGCAAATCACCATCGCCCGAGCCTTCCCGCCGATCTTCCGCCGGGCCATCACCCGCTGGTGAAAGTGGTCCACCATGATTTCCGCTTTCTGTCGGATCGCATGGTCATGGGACTCCACATAACGTCGGAGCTTCTTTTTGGCCTTTTCCGCGTCGAACTCCGGATCGTCTTCCACGGTCTTCATCAGTCGATAGTAGCTCTCCACCGGGGTATAATGGGCCAACACATCCAGAATGAACCCTTCCTGGATCGCCTGCTTCATGGTGTAACTGTGGAACGGGCGGTGGGGCACCTTCCCGTCTACCGGCTCGCAAGGGATGCCGAAAATTTCCAGCGTCTTGTTCTTGGGCGTAGCCGTAAAAGCGAAGTAGCTGGCGTTGGCCAGCATTTTCCGCGACTCCATAATCTTGTTGATCTTATCCTCGAAGGTCTCCTCTTCCTCATCCCCGCCACCTTGTTCCGAAAGGGCCATGTGCATCTTGGCGGAGGTTTTGCCCCCTTGGCTGGAATGGGCTTCGTCGATAATAATGGCAAACTTCTTGTCGCGATGCTCGTCCCCGATTGCATCCAGGACGAACGGGAAGGTCTGTACAGTAGAGATGATGATCTTTTTGCCTGACCGCAGAAATCCGCTGAGCTGCTGCGTTTTGCTGCCCGAGTCGCCGGTCACCGCCCCAACCACCGATGATACCTGAGCGAACTGCCGAATCGTATTTCGGATCTGCTTGTCCAGAACGCGCCGGTCGGTAATGACCACGACCGAATCGAATATAGGCTTTCCGCTATCCCCGAGGCCGATCAACTGATGGGCCAGCCAGGCAATGGAGTTGCTCTTGCCGCTCCCTGCGGAATGCTGGACGAGGTATCTTTCACCCACGCCCTTGGCTGCCGCATCGGCCAGAAGTTTACGCACCACATCGAGCTGCTGAAAGCGGGGGAAGATCTGCTTGGGGTGTTTCTTTCGTCCTCGCTCATCTTTCTCTTCGACGATCTCCGCATAGTTTTCCAGGATGTCGGTCAAGCCGGGCTTGGTCAGTATTCGCTTCCAGAGGTAGTCGGTCTTGAGCCCGTTCGGGTTGGGCGGGTTCCCAGCCCCGTTGTTCCACCCCTGGTTAAAAGGGAGGAACCACGAGTCCTTGCCCTTGAGGTGGGTGCACATCCGCACCTCGTGGTCGTCCACGGCGAAATGAACCACGCAGCGGCCGAACTTGAACAACGGCTCATCCGGGCTGCGATCCCGCTTGTACTGCCGCACGGCGTCATCGACCGTCTGCTTGGTCAAGGAGTTCTTCAACTCGAACGTCGCCACCGGAAGGCCGTTGATGAAGATGGCCAGATCCAATGCAAGCCGGGTCTCGTCCTGGCTGTAGCGGAGCTGCCGCGTCACACTGAAGATATTGGCCGCATGAAGCTGGGCCGCCCTGATGTTGCCCGGCGAGGGTGTGCCGTAGAACAGGTCCAGGCTCACCGGCCCATGCTTGACGCCCTTGCGGAGCACGTCGATCACGCCGCGCTTGGCGATCTCCCCGTCCAGGCGGTGCAGGAATTGCGTGCGCTTCGGGCAGTCCTGATCCAGCGCCAGGGCCTCGGCCGTTTCAGGCTGCGTGGCCTCCAGGAACGCCCGAAGCTTTGCCAGGTCGATCACATGCTCGCGGCTGTAATCGTCGTTGCTGCCCTGCACATAGCCCGCCTCATTGACGAGGGATTCGACAATCAGCGTTTCCAGCCCTTTTTCGCGCGTGTCGGTCGGCATCACAAATCCTCCAGCAAATGAGCGATCTCTTTCGGTGACGGCAGTTGGCCCTTCAACGATTTCGGCAGCGTTCTGGTGATTTCATAGGTCGCCACGCCCATGGGCTTTCGGGCGTCGTGCAGGGCATATTCCACAATCGTGCGATTCTTCTCCTTGCAGAGGATGATGCCGATGGAGGGGTTTTCATCCTCCTGGCGGACCAGCCGGTCCAGCGCCGTCAGATAGAACTGCATCTTTCCGACGAACTCCGGCAGAAATTCACCGATTTTCAGTTCGATGGCGACAAGACAACGCAGGCGCCGGTGAAACAGGAGAAGGTCGATGAAAAACTCTTTTCCATCCACCTCCAGCCGGTACTGACTGCCCATGAAGGCGAACATGCCGCCCATGCTTCGCAGAAAATCCTCGATCCGGGCGATGAGAGATCGTTCCAGCTCACGCTCGCTGTG
>JAIPDZ010000183.1 GCA_021737425.1 Deltaproteobacteria bacterium | reverse complement strand
CCGCTGAATCCCTCCACATATCCGAACGCATGCTCAGATACAAGCTCAAGAAATACGGGTTGAAGGGTAGGGGCCATATTAAATATTGATTCCAAGCTGTGGCAAATGGCAGAAGCAAAATGCTCAAAGACGCCTTGAGTGCGAGGCTGGCCAACTCCTTTCACAAAATGAAGGTGATCGAGATTTGTTTTGTTCGCTTTTTCCCCGGGACAGCTTTACAGACTCAGAAAGCGTGCTGGTCTCAGCGCATTTTCCCGAAGCGCGATCCGTAGGGTGCACCTTAGTTGGATACTTCTTTCCGGTGACAATATGGTCCTTTCCATGGAAATGAGAGAAGGCGCACAGCAGGTCGAGATCAACTGGAGTTGGCTTTTCACACAAGGAGACCTTTGAAAAATGTTCAATTTTGGTTTAGCTGAAGGAAGACGAAAATCTCAACCACGGGAATATACTGAATATTTCGAAGATTGAAATTTGAGTCTGACGCCGAGATCGACCACAAAGGGGCGTTTTTCAAAGGTCTCCCAAGAGGCCGTTATGTTTACCGGATCCTCGATGCTTCAGAAAGGCATCGATTTCGGGTTCCAATTGAATCGGACCGACTAAGGCCGGTTGTTTCTGGAATTCAAGGAAAGGTCGATAATGTGGAGTAGAGTATATCCGACATCCTAATTGTCAGGCAAAAAAAATTTGACACTGCCTATGGTGCGCAAGTAAAATTAAAAGGATAAAGTTAAAAGGAGGGGTTATGAAAATTGCCACCGAAAAAGATGTGGGACCTAATGACTTGCATTATGCACTTGAGGATTTCATCCTTGGTTCCTTCTGGGATTCCTTTGGAGACCTCCCTGTCGGCATCATTGTTATTGATCGTAATGCCATTACGCGCTTCTTTAACTCCCTTGCCGGTTTTTTTGTGGGTGTTCAGCCTATGCGCGCACTGGGAAAACCGGTCGAGGCGTTAATCCCGGAGAGTCAAATTGTCGACACCCTCTCCCGTGGGATTCCTCATTACGAAAAGCACAGGTTGATCAACGGAAGACATTTGAAATTCAGCACGATCCCCATCAAAGTTCATGGCAAGGTCTTCTCCGCTGTGGAATTTATATTCGATAATTCTGACAATGTATCCGTTTTAGGTGAATTGAGTGAATTGCAGGAGAAATACAGTCTTCTCGACGGGTTGCTCGATGAGGCCTTTGAGGAGTTGGGGGCTGTTGATAAGGAGGGGAAGTTAACGTATGTTTCAAAAAAATCCGCCCAGAATATGGGGGTATCCCGGGATGAAATCTTGGGCAGAGATATCTCTGCCATTGACAACAAATGCCATCTGAAAAAGGTGGCGAGTACCGGTGTCCCGTATGTGGGTAGGATTTCCAGGCCACATAAGGAAGTTGTGCCATGTGTGGTCACCCCGATCAGGAAGAATAGCGAGGTCTCAGGCGCTGTATGCAGGAGCGTCTTCACGAATATGGACCAAGCCAATGAATTTATCACCAGGATGCAAAATTTGGATGAAGCAAAAAAGACCGAACCTCATCTCAAGAGCACCTCTGGATGCAAGTTTTCCGTTGATGATATTGTCGGCCAGTCAAAGGCTATCAATTATGCTAAGGAAAAGGCCCTTCGCGTTGCAGAAGGGGATTCCACTATACTGATTACCGGGGAATCGGGGACAGGCAAGGAGCTTTTTGCCCAAGCCATACATATGGCAAGCCTTCGCAGAAATGGTCCGCTTGTTAGGGTAAATTGCGCTGGAATTCCGGAAACCCTTCTCGAATCAGAATTGTTCGGATATGAACCCGGGTCATTTACCGGGGCACACAAAGCCGGAAAGCCAGGCAAATTTGAACTTGCACACAATGGAACTATTTTTCTTGACGAGGCAGGTGACATGTCCATGGGTATGCAGGCCAAACTCTTAAGGGTGATACAAGAAAGTGAGTTTGAACGTGTCGGCGGAACGGTAACCTATGAAGTGGACGTAAGGATCATTGCTGCAACCAACAGAGACCTTTGGGGTATGGTCGATAAGGGTCAATTCAGAGAGGACCTTTACTATCGTCTCGATGTGGTCAATATCCATGTCCCGTCGCTGAGGGAGAGAATTGCGGATATCCCCTTCTTGATTGAACATTTCATCCCGCTCATCAAAAATCGCGCTCGAAGTAAGGTGAAGAATGTCAGTCAGGAGGTGCTTGATTGTTTCATGGGTTATGACTGGCCGGGAAATGTACGGGAGTTAAAAAATGTTCTGGAAGGCGCTATGAATCTGAATATCGGCGAATCGATAGACATGCAATCACTACCCTCCAAGGTAAGAAAGAAGATAAGTCCCCCGACTATATCCGAAGTGATCGATTCTGAAGGCCGTATCACGCAAATTGGCGATAGGAAAGCAATCGAAAAAAACATGATTAGACAAGCCCTTAAAATCAAAAACGGAAACAAGCGCCAGGCTGCAATTTATCTGAATATGTGCCGCTCCACTTTTTATAACAAGCTGAAGCAATATAATATTGAAACCCAAGCCCTTCGGTGATCTCACTCGCTCCCCTGGTTTGCGGTGAAACTGTGTCTCCCGAAAATTAAGCAATGTGCAATTTTTGGACATGTCCGAATACGACATGTCCAAAAAACTTTCATGTGGTGTCTCATATACCCCACCCCGCTCCCCTTGATGTAGACTGAGCCGATTGTCTTTAACTTACTGATAAAGTTTATTTTATTACTCAGCATAATAAGCCAGCCTTTCTCTTTTCTGCACCAATTTCGTTTCACTATTCTTTGCGGCACAAGATATGCTTCTCATATAAATTCCAATTGGCTTTTTCCCATTTGCCAAGTGTAATATCTGGACGAAACCGTTAGAAATAGAAACCCATTCTCAATCACTCATTATAAGCGCAGGTGAAAGATGGAACAAGAAGTCGCAATTGTGGATGCGGTGCAAACCCGGCACGGGTCGGCGCTAAAAGAGAATATTCGCGAAATAATGTTCAGTACGGTAAGACAACTTCTTAATCGTGTGGGTATCGAAAAATCTGAAATCGGTACAATGGTCTCCTCTTCATCTGATTACTGGCAGGGAATCAGTTGTTCCAATAGTTACTATTATGATGCAGCGGGGGCAAACTTAAAGAGCGGTTCCAAGGCTGCCGAAGATTCAGCTTTGGGATTCCACTATGGTGCTATGCGTATCCTTTCTGGACACTACAAGACAGTTCTGGTGACGAGTATTACTAAATGCTCTGAGGCCCCCCCTGTAGATACGCTGACACATCTGGCAACGGATCCCTTTTTCCAGCGACCGGTGGGTTTGAATGAAACAATATCGACCGCGCTTCAAGCCAAGGCGTATTTACATCGTTTCGAGCTGAATGAAGAGGATCTGGCCGGAGTTCCCATAAAAAATTTGGCGAATGCCCAGAACAACCCCAACGCCCACAGAAAAGGCGTGCTTTCTCTGGATGATGTCCTGGCCTCCCCCACGATGGCATCCCCCTTGCGGGAAATTGATGTGCCAAATACTTCCGATGGGGCGTGTGCTATTTTGCTTGCCACAAAAGAGGTTGCAAAAGACCTTACAAAAAGACCTGTTTTTGTTCAAGGGCTCGGTTGGAATGTCAGCGAAACCTTCTTAGGAGACCGGGATCTCCTGAATGGTTCCTTGCCCAAGGCAGCAAAAATGGCATACAAGATGGCAAACATTGAGAAGCCTCTCGATGACATCGATGTGGCTGAAATCTGTGATACCACCTCGTTTAACGAGATACTGTGGACTGAACAGTTAGGGTTTTGTGCACCCGGAAAGGGAACCGATCTTCTAAAGGATGGGATCACTTCGATGGGCGGAGCGCTTCCCGTGAATCCATCCGGGGGATTGTTTGGTGCCAATCCCTACGTTGCCCGAGGCTTGATTCGTATTGCTGAGATAGCACTTCAACTCAAAGGGGAAGGAGAAAAGAGACAGGTCCCTGATGCGAAGAGAGGTCTCGCTCACAGTGTCCATGGGTTGGGCGGTCAATTACACTCTGTTGTCGTTCTTGGAGTATAGGGAGAATTTAATATGACTCAAGCAGTAGCTATAATAGGCACAGGTCAAACGGAATGCGGAAAAAGAGACGATGTTTCTTATCCTGAGTTAATTCACGAGGCTGTGAGGAGGGCATTTGAAGCTAGTGGATTGGAGGCGGAAGATATTGAGGCGGTGGTGTCAGGGTCTATGCCTCCTGCCATGGAAGGTGTTGCCAATCCCCACCTTTACTGGGTAGACGCCATGGGAGCGGCCAATAAGCCGTTAATCAGGACAGCGACATGTGGGTCAACGGGTATGTCCCTGGCACATACCTGTTTTTATCATGTGGCATCCGGCCTTTTCGACCTTGTTATGGTGATTGGAGCCGAGAAAATGTATGAGGGTGATCCGCAGGGGACCATGGCTACTGTGGCGGATCCCTTTTTCCAAAGACCGTTTTTAGCCGGTGCCCCGGGCATCTTTTCACTCCAGTCCAATGAGTGGGCACATCGTTATGGCCTTGAAGAAAAACGGGTGCGAATGGCTGCCGCCCAACTATCTGTTCGAAACCACAACGATGCGTTGCTTAATCCCTATGCCCATATCAAAGTGAAAACAACAGTCGAAGATGTCCTCGCATCACGTGTCATTGCTTACCCGGTCAGGATGCTGGATGTCTGTCCAGGATCAGACGGGGCCTGTGCGCTTATTATGGCCTCCG
Organism: Deltaproteobacteria bacterium; assembly: GCA_021737425.1. Classification (GTDB taxonomy): domain Bacteria; phylum Desulfobacterota; class DSM-4660; order Desulfatiglandales; family Desulfatiglandaceae; genus JAIPDZ01. The sequence goes on along the minus strand of JAIPDZ010000183.1, from coordinate 4,053 downwards.
AAAAAATGGTTAAAAAATTGGGCATTAAGACGCCTGCTTGGGTGCGGGGGATTGGATATTGTGGGGAGGAGGCCTTTTTTGGAGAAGGGGACAAGGTGGTCTGGCAGTCTGCCATCAATGCGGCAAAAGGCGCATACAAGCAGGCTGGTATCTCGAACCCACGCAAGGAACTGGACGTGGCTGAAGTCTATAATCCTTTCACGTTTCAGGAAATGCTGTTTTACGAGTGTTTTGGGTTCTGTGATTTTGGAAAGGCCTGTGAACTTGTGGAACAGGAGGTTGTCATGAAGGGAGGCGATCTTCCTTGCGATCCCTCTGGTGGAACGCTTTGTACCAATCCCATAGGGGCAACCGGCTTGCAGAGAACCGCAGAGATTGTTTTGCAGGTGACCAAAAAAGCTGGAGAACGTCAGATTCCCGGAGCCAAAACAGGCCTAGCACACGCCATGGGCGGACTTGATCAGTTTAACGGTGTTATGATTATTTCAAATACATTACAATAACAGGGGGCTCTAATGAGCGGACAATCCAGGATCTTAGAAGGATATGTGAGTCTGCCCTACCGATGGGCAATGGGTGAAACCACCACTCGTTTTTTTGATGAATTCAAAAACAAAAAAATTATGGGCACCAGATGTGGCAAGTGTAACCGTGTCCTGATACCTGCTCGGAGTTTCTGTTCGCACTGTTTTGACAACGTTGATGAGTGGGTGGAAGTTGGCCAGGAAGGTGTAATTAAGACCTGGGTTGCCGTCAATTTTTCCTATGAAGGTCAGCCCAAGGAACCCCCTTATATTCTGGGAATTATTGAGCTGGACGGGGCCGATGTGGGACTTCCCCATTTTATTGGAGGTGTCCCCATGGATGACTTCGACGAGTTGGCCAAAAAGGTTCGCATAGGAGAAAAGGTCAGAGCTGTCTGGAAAGAGAGTAGAGAGGGGAATATCTTGGATATAGATTATTTTGAACCGGTTGATTAAGGGATATTCCGTTGACATCCCATGGAGAAGCATAAGAGGTTGAGTGGTGAAGGCATGGATCCCGGGAAAGTATTTCGATGATCTTCATGTTGGTGATGAATTTACGACCGTCAGCAGGACGGTCACGGAAGCCGATATTGTAAATTTCTGTGGCGTATCGGGAGATTTCAACCAACTTCATACCGATGTCGAATTTGCAGCAAAGACGACTTTTGGACAGAGAATTGCCCACGGCATGTGCGGTATGACCATCGCATCAGGATGCCTGAATCGTTCAGGCTTAATAGAGGGTACCACCGTCGCCTTTAAAGGGATAAGAGAATGGCGTTTTTCAGCCCCGATTCATATAAATGACACGATATATGTAAATATCAAAGTGAAAAATAAGACAGTCGGTAAAAAGCCGGACAGGGGGCTGGTAATCTTTTGGGTGAGTGTTGTGAACCAGCATGAAGAAGTCGTCATGGAAGGACAATGGGATATTTTGCTGTCCCGAAGCGTTGAGGGAGAACCGTCATGAATATGCGTGTTTGTGTCGTAGGTGTTGGGGCCATTGAAGCCGAGGGCCCAATTTTGGAGCTATCCCACAAGGAAATGCTTTTCCATGCCACCAGGAAGGCCCTGGATGACGCAGGCCTCGAAAGGAAGGATATCGGCAGTGCCATAACCGCCACCTTTGATTTTTTGGAAGGAAGGAGCCTGTCCAATCAGTATACCTTGGACTCCATAGGCGGTGTTATGAAGCCTTGTGATTTAAGGTTGGGTGAGGATGGGATCTACAGCCTCTTTGCAGGGTATATGGAGGTCATGTCTGATCCATCCCAGATCGTCCTGGTCGCATCTGTTCAAAAGGCCTCGGAGAGAGACCCCGAAGGATTGGGCTATCAGAAACTTATTGCCGATGCTATGGAACCCGTATTCTCCAGGCCCGTCTGCAAAAGCATCCCTAATCTGTTAAACCTTGAGTCCATTTTGGCTGCTATGGAGGCACGGGCTTTCATGGAGCGAACAGGACTGAGGGAAAAAGATCTGGCAGAGGTGGCTGTCAAAAATTTGAAGTCGCATTGCGGCAAAAAGGGCTCAGAGCCAGACATGAAAACCGTATTGAAGTCCGAGACGCTTTCATGGCCCATTAGAAGGATGACCAAGGCGAGGGAAGCGGATGCGGCCTGTGCGGTTATCCTGGCCTCTGAGAAGAGGGCTGGAAGCCTGAGAAACGAACCCGTTTTTGTCAGTGGTGTCGGCTGGGCCTCAGATAGGAGTCACCTCCCTTTTCGAGATCAAGGAATATCCAGAGAAACAAAGTGGGCAGCCCGCCAAGCATACAAAATGGCAGGGATTCGCCGACCCGAGAAAGAGATCGATTTTGCTGAAGTTAGCGACTGGTATGCTCATAGGGAATTGATGCACTGTGAAGCATTGGGTCTATGTTCTTCAGGTGAAATCCAAAACTGTGCTAAGGACAGAAGGTTTGACAAGGAAGGAAAACTTCCTGTCAATCCATCAGGCGGCCTTCTTGGTAGTGGAAACGCTATAGGAACTTCAGGATTAATCCGTGTTGCACAGGTAGTTGACCAGATCAGGGTCCAGGCCAACGGTTTCCAGATCCAAAGACCGGAAGTGGGCTTAGCCCAGTCTTGGGGGGGAATACCGACAGCGACGGCGGGGGTCACTGTCCTTAGCAAATGGTAACAAAGTGAATACAACCAGACCCCTGGAAATTTCTCGTTATTTTTGAAGGGAGAATAGATATGCCCAAAAGAGTCGCCATCGTTGGAGTAGGAATGCAGAAATTCGAATTCCACAAAGATGAAACGGTTGAAGAGATGATCTTTGATGTCACCAGAAATGCCTTGGAGAACAGTCACCTTTCAAAGCACGACATCGATGCTGTCGTCTTTGGTTCAGCCGTAGATGCCTTTTGCGGTATCCATAATTCGGACAAGGTCGCCATAGAAGCATCTTGCGGTCTTCTAAAGCCGACCATGCGCAACAGTACCAGTGGGTCGACGGCGATCTCCACACCCATCCTTGGATATACACATGTGGCATCAGGTTTGTATGATCTTGTGCTTGTGATTTGTTTTGAAAAGATGAGTGAAAACGAAGCAGCACAAGCGGTGTTTAATACAGTATATGACGAGGCATTCGTTCGCCCCATTGGCTTAAATGTCCCCATCCAGTGCGCGTTGGAAGCAAGAGAGTATCTACATCGGTACGGGTTGACAGAGCGACAGATGGCCAAGGTGGCTGTAAAAAACCGCGGAAACGCCTTTTCCAACCCTTACGCACAACTCCCCATGAAACTGACTGTAAACGAGGTTCTTGCTTCTCCATGTCTTTCATGGCCGGTAAAGCTAATGGATACGGCACCTGTGACGGACGGGGCGAGAGCTGTTATTTTGGCATCCGAAGATGTCGCGAAGGAATTGGACGAAGACCCTGTATGGGTCAAAGGTGTAGGTCGCGGCGCCGACTCGGTCTGGTTCATGGGCAGGCGCAATAAAGCCCTTGGTCGACTTGATTATGCATATCTGGCGGCAAAGCAGGCATATGATATGGCCGGGATCCGAAATCCAATGGCTGAAATAGATTATGCTGAGGTCTATGACCCCTTTACATATAAAGAGATGCAACATTGTGAGGCCTTGGGACTTTGCCCTGAAGGAGGTGCCGGACGGATGATCGATGAAGGAATTTCCCTGAAAGAAGGGGCTCTACCTGTCAATGCTTCAGGCGGCCTTCAGGGAGAAGGAAACCCTATAGGGGCAGGTATGTCAAGACTGTGTTGGTGTTATCTCCAAGTCAAAGGTCAGGCTGGAGCATGCCAGGTCCCTAAAGACGTGCACACGGCTGTCGCCAATGGGTGGGGGGGGATGTATCAGTACAATGCGGTCATGGTGATTGGCCGGGATTAGCTACGATAGCTTTTTATGGGTCTATCCGAGTTTCTCAAACGGAAAATGGTAATTTAGAATCACTGCCTGAGCATGGAAGCCTCCTGTGCGAGAATGGGCTTTTAGGATAGCTCGTCGGAGCACAGGGGGTTTCCATGCGGCGCATACCATTTCAT
>JAIPDZ010000182.1 GCA_021737425.1 Deltaproteobacteria bacterium | reverse complement strand
TCATAGCTGAAAATGCGCTCATTGATTTGCCTGAAACGGTAAAACAAGAAGTGGTTGATGCGGGTAAACTGAAAGGGTGCATGGATTCATTTGCGGTGGAGCAAAACATCAAGTCTCAGATGATCAAGGTCATTCAATCATCTGGGGATTACACCAAAGGGGATCACGCCTTGGCCGCACTTTTTGACAAAGAGACATATGATGCAGTTGCCACCGATGATGCCAAACTGACCCGTCATTTGACAGCCCATGGAATCCCTTTCATTTTACCGGGGCTTATTATCAATCATCTGAAAAAGGAAGCGAAAATAAGCTTGACCACAGGGCGTTGGGCATTGGACCAACTGGCGGCATTTATCAGCGAAGATGAATTCAGCATGACAAAACTGCTGTTGGAGAAAGAAAAATGAAAGTAAAATCCATGAGGATTCCAGAGGATATTGACAAGGCCATCGGATACGTAGCTCGCGTGGAAAAGATTGAAAACACACATTCCTTGCGAAAGCTGGCAAGAATGGGTTTTGAGTCCTACGTTGCCCGGGAATACAAGACCGGAAAAATCACCCTTCGGGAGGCTGCCGAGCTATTGAATCTAACGCTTTCTGAGACCACTGATCTCTTGTCAGATGTGGGGGTCAAAGGGAATATCCACGCCGCAGATGTGATGAAAAGTATCGCTTCATCAATTAATCTGCGCTAGTCTGCGTAATCCCTGCCCAATGAAATGTTTTTTTCATATTTTATCGGGGTGCGGATTGTATTCAGGCACCACCCGCTTCAACTCCTCCCGGATCTTCCCCCCATCCCCGGCCTCCGCATAATTGACCAGCCGCTTTATGTGCTTCCTCATCCGCTTCAACGTCAAGCCCTGGTCGCCGTCCTCCCTGCCCCGTTGAACCGGGGTCCCCTTTGGGGTGTTCAACCGGGGTGTCATCTGTCCTTTCCACTCTGCGCTTACCCCCACTTCACTCCCCGAAAAATCACATCCCTCCGAATATTTCCCTTATACCGCTCCACCACCCGCATCATGCGCTCCAATACCTCATCCGTTAAGTAATGGGGCTCCACACCGAGCTCGATTAGTCCCTGATACGTCGGGTTATAATAGTGTTCCTCCGCCTCCCTGCGGGGGTTTTCGATATGATCAATTTTGACATCATAACCGAGCCTTGCACCCGCCCGTTGCACCATCTCCGCCAGTTCATTGGCACTGAAGGTCTCCATGATTTGGTTAAAAATACGGAGGTCTCCTTTTTCCGCTGGATTCTTCTCCGACATATGAACACATTGAAGCGTATCATTGATATTCAGATATCCTCGGGTCTGTCCTCCTTTTCCGTACACGGTTAACGGGTACCCCACAACGGCCTGCACCATAAACCGGTTCACAATCGTCCCAAAAATCTCATCATAATTAAAAATGGTCCTCAAGTGCCGCCTCTCAGAGCCACCAACTTCTGCCCTCCGTCCTCCCTGCCCCATGCGCTCTGCGCTTTGCGCCTCCTCCGTCTCAATCCCGTACACCGGTCCCTGCATCAGATCGGTAATCCTCAGATCCCACATCCGAACAGCAAACCACATGAGATCCGTATCCATGATCTTGGTGGTGTGATACAGACTGCTTGCCTGACGGGGAAACAGGAATCGATCCTTCCTCCTCTTGTGCTCGATATCCAACCATCCTTCTTCAATATCAATGTTGGGGGTGCCGTATTCTCCCATGGTTCCCACATGAATCACGTGCGTATCCCGCGAAAAATCCCTTAGCGCCCACATTAAATTATTGGTCACCAGCAAATTGTTCTGAATGGTGATATTCGCATACCTGTAATTGATCAGCGAATACGGGGCCGACGGCTGCTCTGCATAGTGAATCACCGTGTCCGGGATGCCTGCAAACCCCTGATCCACTGCCCAGTCATATGTGGCCCGCCCCTCAAACAGCCGACGCATGACTTCTGGGTCGGTCAAGTCTCCGATGACCACCTTGATCTCCTTCCCAGTCAGCCCATGCCAGATTTTGGCCCGCTCCACCAGGGTCGGCACCGCATACAGCATCCCCACGTCCAACTCCGTACAGGCATTGCGCCGGAAATAGTTGTCCACCACTGTGACGTCATAGCCCCGGTTGGAAAAATACATGGCCGTAGGCCACCCGAGATAACCGTCACCACCCAGGATCAGTATATGGCTCACTTCATTCGCCTCCTATTACTTTAAAGCGCAGAGCGCATGGGGCATAGTGCATAGTGTAAAGGGAAAAGTGAACATAACATAAAAAATAGCGTTTAACCTTATTTTAGGCTTTGTTGGAAACGGGTGATCTTTCTGCACAAATGATCCAGCTCATCCATGACCTTACTCACTTCTGTTTCAGAAACCAAACTCCTCATCTTAAGCAAAATCAATATGTTAGCATTCTCAAAAGTCGATCTTCGAGCAATGTTGAGGAACTGAAAGAATTCATTCTTCGAAACGGAGCCGCTACCTTCAGCAATATTATTGGACATGCTCATGCCAGCGCCCCGGAGCTGTTCAGCAAACCGATATAGATGCTTTTCCTCAAGTCGATCAGCCACATCGAAGAGTTCATTGGCTATCGCTATCGCCATCTTCCAGATTTCCAGATCTTCAAACCGAAACTTCGCCATTCCTCTCCACGCTTTGCCCTTTGCCCTATGCCCTATGCGCTCTGCCCTATGCGCTCTGCCCTATGCCCTATGCGCTCTGCCCCATGTCTCTATGCCATGCTCTTTGCACTATGCACCATGCGGCCCAGATACCACAAAAACGTCTCCTCCAACCCCTTCTCCAGTTGCCATTTCGGCTCAAATCCCAACATTCTTCTCGCCTTGGAAATATCGGAATAATTCCGTTTCACATCCCCTGTTCGGGCCTGTTCATACACAACCTCACTTCTTCGGCCCAAGTGCTTTTCGGCCAGTCGGTTCAAGGCCTCTGCCACCTCCTCTACGGTGTGTTCCCGGTGCGTGGCAATCTGAAACACCTCCCCACCGATGTTTTGAACCTCACTACATAACAAGATGGCCTGAACAATATCGGCTATATAAATAAAATCCCGAGTCTGGCTTCCATCTCCATAGATGGGCAGCCTCTCTTCGGCCAGAATATGTTTGATAAACTTGGCCACCACACTGTTCTTATGGCTGGAACCCGGGCCATACACATTTCCGAACCGCAAGACCACCGTTTCTATCCCGAAGCTTCCAAAATAAGCCGAGCAATACCCTTCACCAGCCAGCTTGCTGGCCCCATAGGGGGATACCGGCCGGGGCGCCAGATTCTCATGAATGGGCGGTTCCACTTCCCCTACTGGTGCCCCAGAAGAGGCAAAAACAAATCTTTTCACTCCACTTTTTCTCGCCGCCTCCAGCATGTTCAGTGTTCCTGCAACATTATTTTTCATATCCGAAACCGGATCGTCCACCGAAGGCCCCACACCTGTATTGGCAGCCAAATGGACAATGACATCCATGCCTTTTGAACAGGTCAAACAAACATCAGGATCTGTTATATCACCGACAATTACCTGAACGTTGCTGTTTGAACCACGAATATCGAAATTCCCTCTCTCCTCTTCACCTTCTGACCTTCTGATCTTCTTCCTCTCTGCCCCTTGCTTTATCGACCCTTCCTCTTTTTGGCCATCAGTCAACTGCAATGAGCCATCAGCGATTTTTTCCAAGTCTTCTATACTTCCCACCGAAAGATTATCCAGTACCCGAATCGTGTCTCCCGACGGCTCCTGAAGTATCCTCCTGACAATTGCCCTCCCGATAAATCCGCAACCACCGGTGATCAACCAAGACTCTCCACTGCCATCTGTCCTCTGTCGTCTGTCCTCTGTCATCTGGCCTTCTCATCCCCCCAGTACCGCTGATCCGGCTGAAAGGTCTCCTCGGGTTCCCCTTCCAGCAACTCGTTTTCGTATAGGAACCTTTGCAATTTCTCTTTATCCAGGGGAGTTTCATTCCCGGAATGATAGGGCTTTTCTACCCTGTTGCTCACCACATCGGAGTACTGATACTGGATGTCACCGTACAGTGAAGAGAACGCAGGACGTACTGCAAAATAGCGGGGCAACTCCAAGGCCCTGGTCATCTCCTCCAGGGTCATCAACTCCTCGTACTGCTTTTCCCCAGGCTTGCTTCCCACAATCTCGACCTCGATTGCCTCCGGCACTATCCCATATTTCGGCGCCAGCTCCTGAATCATCACCTGGGCCAAATCCTTTATTCGAATGACCGGCATCTTGGTGACAAACACCTCACCGCCCTGGGCCAGATGGGCTGAATCCACCACCAATTGAACCGCCTGTTCAATGCTCATGATAAATCGGGTCATCTCTGGAGAGGTAAGTGTCACAGGCCCACCTTTTCGGATCTGCTCCCTAAATATGGGAATAACAGACCCTCGGGAGCCCAATACATTGCCGAACCTGGTTGAGGCAAATACAGGGCCGCTGTCCCGCTTATTGCTGTTGGCCGCGGTCATCAGCCGCTCGCCCATGAGTTTGGATGTCCCCATTACATTGGTGGGGTTGACTGCCTTGTCCGAACTCGTGAATATCACGCGTTCCACCTTGGCCTCAGCAGCCGCCTCCACCACATTCTGAATTCCCAGGATATTGGTCTGCACCGCTTCAAACGGAGATCGCTCGCACAGGACCACATGCTTGAACGCTGCCGTGTGAAATACAATATCTACGCCCCTCATTTTCCGCGCCAATTTGTGACGGTCCCGTACATCTGCCAGAAAAAAATGGGCCGGGTACCCTAAAAACCGCTGTTCCTCAAAGAAGATCTCACTCTCGTTATTGTCAATCCCGATCAACTCGTTCACCTTGTAATCCATGAGAAGCTGACGTACCAACTCCCTTCCGATGGTCCCGCAAGATCCGGTCACCAACACACACTTTCCCTCAAAAAATCCCTTCATCTAATTCTCCTTATCCGATGCGGTGCCGGCCTTAGCTGTACTCTGTCTACGCCTCTTCCTGTCGCCTCCACAAGGTCTGACATGCTGACATTGCGCTGTTTTAAAAACATCTCGCGAAGAATCGTTCCCGGATGCGTCGGTCGGCGATTTATTGGAATCATTCTTTTGGCTCCGTTAGCGTTAGTGGTAATCCTCATAGTCCATGTCGTCTGCAAAATGCTGCCGGATGGGTCTGGGGCCCACAAAGCTCATGTCCCCTTTCAAGACATTCCAGAACTGGGGCAGCTCGTCCAACCGGCTTTTTCTGAGAAACCGCCCCACGCGGGTGATGCGGGGATCCCGGCCCTTGGACCAGACCGGCCCACTCTTTGCCTCGGCATCCCGGACCTCGGTCCCGGATTTGACGGGCTGAAAGGCTGTTTCCCCACGCCTCGGCCGCCCAAAATAATAATTGACCTCGGTATGATTTGATATTATCCTTACTGCATCAACACTATTGATGCATGACTAAGCGTTCAAAATCTCACGCGCAAAGTACCCAAATATAACTTGTCGAAATAGATATGTTTTCTCGGCGATCTCTGGACCTTTAGAGAAAATGTACTTCTTACAAATCACGGCTTAAGGAGTCTTTTTATGCCACAACAGGTTTCTTATGGAAATATTGAAGAAGATATTCTTAAAGTCCTAGATGAAGGCCTCAGCACGGGGGTACCGGTTGAAATTGAGAGAAAAGGCAAACGCCTGCTGATTAGCCCTGCTAAAAAGCGTAGGGACCTGGATCGTTTAGAAAAACATCCGGATTTTATCCTTGGAAACCCCGATGACCTTATTCATATGGACTGGTCTTCTGAGTGGCATCCTCAATTGTGATTTATATCGATAGAAAGGATCAAACCGGCGTCGTGTAAACGTCGAATTCCTTGACACGATGCCAATCGCGGTCAAGTGTGGCGACGGCGGTCACGCCGAGACGTTCTGCCTCCGCAAGGATCAAAGCATCCTGGGGCAGCAAATAGTAGGCGGTAATGAAGTACCGGATTCTTTCTTCCAGAGGATAGACCATGGCTGCCGTCTTCAGATCCTCCGGCTGTGCAGGCGTCAGAGGAATGGCCGCCAAGATGTCGTCGAAATCGGCCATGTCGGCAAACCCGGCGGTCAGCAAATCGGGCTGATGCTTATAAGCGGCCAGCCAGTTAGGGGGTCTCTTATCCGAAGGCAATGCTGCCCAGGAACGGCGAAGACTCTGGCTCAAAATGATGTGGTAGCACTCCTGGAGCACCGGGCAGAGAAGCCAGGCAACCATCTGGTACTCGCCAATCTGTTGGCCCAGACGCTGTATAAACTTTTTGGCGGCCTTAGAGCAGGGGTTATCATCCCCCTCACGGCACGCAAGCAGGAGAGACGTGTCCAGGACGATTTGTACGGGTAAGGGAACCTCTTCATTGCCCAGGTCCAATATGGACATCAATGCAGTTCCTGTATCTCGCTCCAGAAGTTATCCCCTTCCGGAGGCAGATCAGCAAATATCTCGGCAAGACGATCCTCAGGCGCCCCCATACGCTCCCTCAAGGAACGAGCGCGAGCCATCAGGGTCTGTTGACGGCATAATAACTCAGGCGACAACTGCGTTCGGCCGGATTTATCCGCTCGGCCCAAAGATGCGCGCATGCGCTCAAACTCATCAACCCCAATCAAAACCGCCATCGGCTGATTACGTTTCCGCAAAATGAAGGTTATTCCACCGTGTTTTGCCTCGCCTATCAACTCGGCTAACCTGCTCTTCGCTTCCGAGATGCCAACAATTCGTTCCATTTTTGCCTCCAAATACCAAAGATAAACCCAGCATATCAGACCAATCGCTTACAATCAAGTACGGAACGCCGTCTTCTGCGCCACAGCGTCTCTGCCTGGCGCAGCCAAGCGGGTTTGTCCCCCGTTTTTATGGCGGAGATCCCGCTCTTGTTGCGGGACCCCGTTTATCCCGCCTGTCGAAGATGCCGCTGAGCGGTGCCCCGTAGGTGCCTCGCATCGTACTGGGGTTAAACCATTTTTTTCCTCAGTTTAACTGCGATGAAACCTTTTTTTGTTTGTTTCATTGGGGTTTCACCGGGGCGGTTAATTCTTTGACTTTACACCGAACTGAAATCAGGTTGCCGGCGAAATTTGTTTGACAATGACAGTCGTTTGTATTACATTTTTCCATATGATACCGACTTTTGAATGGGATGTTCTGAAAAATCAACAAAATACAGAGAAGCATGGGGTTTCATTTTTTGATGCCCAATATGCCTTCGCCGATCCACATCGTGTCATTATTGAAGATTTAAACCACAGCGAAAGCGAAGAGCGATTTTTTTGTCTTGGCAAAGTCAAAGGCGGCGTCATGACCGTACGCTTTACCAAAAGGCAAGGGAAAATCAGAATTATCGGCGCAGGTTACTGGAGAAAGGGGAGGAAGCTATATGAACAAGAAAATCAAATACACCGATGAACCCATGCAGACGGGTAGAATCGTAAAAGATTTTTTACCCAGACCGGAGGACCTGGTCTTCCGAAAGCAACGGGTGCTCACACTGCGTCTAGACGAACCGACCCTTGATGAGCTCAAGGAGGTTGCGAACCGAAAGGGGCTTGGAATGTCCACACTCGTCAGAATGTGGGTGAAGGAAAGACTTGCGGAGAACGTTTCCTCGCAGACTCCATAACCTAACATTTCTTTCTCCTGCGAAGCAGTGGCTCCATTGTTCCGGCCATGTCGGCCGGAACAATCGTCTGTTTACCCCGTAGCTCCAGGAGATGGTACTGGGGCGCCTGTCTGTTTACCCCGTAGCTCCGGAAGATGGTACTGGGGCGTCCGTCTGTTTACCCTGCTTGCCCCCTGAAACCGTTTTTATGCTGTTTCACCGGGGTGAAACCTTTTCTCTTTTGCCTGCCCCATGAAACCTTTTTTTGTTTGTTTAATTGGGGTTTCACCGGGGCGGTTAAATCCATGCTATGCGCCACGCTGCCCGTCCTCCCTGCCCCGTGAAACAATTCCATAGGAGTTCCCGAAGGGTTTCACTGGGGTGTCATCCCTGCCCAGTTGAACCGGGTGCCCTTTAAGGGTGTTCAACCGGGGCGTCTTCCGTCCACCGGTTACACCCCCTCTCCCCTGAACACCTTCTGCACCGTCTTCACCACCACCAGGCGGTCTAGGAAGAAGGACATGTTCTGAATGTAGTAGAATACTTAACCAGTAAAAATCCATTTCGCTCGTTTAGGAGAGAGAATGACGAGATGTTCTTTGAATTCCTCTGAGGTATATAAACGCAGAAATGGAATCAGAAGCTCTATTGCATTTTTTGAGCTGGTAGGATTTATTTTCAGTCGAATTACGCCCGGATGCCTACTGAGCGGTAAAACCACCCAATCACCAAAGTGCTCATCAAGGGTCACAAGAATCCGATTTTCGACAATTGCTTTCTGCAGTATCTCACTATCATCGGCACGGGCCTGACCAACCTCTGACGTACGCATGACATCGTGCCCCTCATTGCGTAAGGTCTGGGCTACCTGCAATTGTAACATTTGATCTAGGTAGAGCTTCAACCGTTCAGGCATAGGCTTCTCTAAACTCCGTGTGATCAATCGAGGTTTTAGCATATAAAAGTGCTGCCTGAATATCTTCTTTCCTCAATTCTGGATACCCGTTAAGCAATTCATCCCATGAATGGCCCTCCGCTATCTCTTCCAAAATAACCGAGACAGGAATCCGTGTACCTTTTATTACAGGCTTTCCATTACACACTTTTGGATCAAGCTCAATTCGATCAGTAATATTCATCACAAACCTCCAGACATTTCAGTGTCTTTTTACGTTTGATATTTGAAAATACGCAGCGAGCGTACGGTCCAACTCGCTCTAGCAGTCTTCAATTTTGAATTAT
>JAIPDZ010000181.1 GCA_021737425.1 Deltaproteobacteria bacterium | reverse complement strand
GATTGTATGCGGAGTGAGGATGAGTTTCCACAGATTTTTTCCCAGAGAGGCGGAGGCCTCATTCCGCATACAATCTGGTTGGACTAAGCCGCGGCCGTGGATAAGGCGAGCATCAATATATAGGGGGTTTTAATATTCGAGTATCTTAGAAAGGCATACATATCCATTTGTCCTGCTGCGGGACACTGACAAGACCAAAGCATTACTGTAGTGCAATGCCGGAGCGAGCTCAGGTACGACTGCGAACGATGTCGGTAGGATCTGGTACTTCATCCAAAGCCGCCTCCCTGCTGCCTCGAGAGGGGTCAGTTGAGCATCGCTCCAATCGCTTGGACAGCGTTTGGTCCGTGTATCACATTCACGGCCGATATGCAAGTACTACCGCGAAGCGGTTTATTTCAACTGTCGTTGTAGGGCTAATAAACTTTTAAACTTATAGACGCCCCTTCCATACCACACCCTGATCGGAATTTCAAGAAGAAAATGACATTAAGTAGCTGATTTTTAAACTTGTTTCATGAATTCATATGCAAAAACTTAACCGGAAATTACTGGGTTTTAATAGATATCTGCTATTCCTTTGCACCCGCTTTTTTGAGGATCTTAACTATCTCGGAATGGCCTTTATGAGATGCCATAATCAAGGCTGTCGCCCCAGCCTTATCTTTGGCGTTGACATCTGCGCCTTCGCCAAGCAGGGCCTTTACTATCTCGGAATGGCCCTTTAGAGATGCAATTATCAAGGCTGTCCCCCCATTATTTAATTTGGCGTTGACATCTGCGCCTTTGGCAAGCAGGGCCTTTGCTATCTCGGAATGGCCTTTATAAGATGCCATTATCAAGGCTGTCCCCCCATTATTTAATTTGGCGTTGACATCTGCGCCTTCGCCAAGCAGGGCCTTTACTATCTCGGAATGGCCCTTCATAGCTGCAGCCATCAAGGCTGTCCGCCCATCCTTATCATTGGCGTTGACATCTGCGCCTTCGCCAAGCAGGGCCTTTACTATCTCGGAATGGCCCTTTAGAGATGCAGCCATCAAGGCTGTCCCCCCATTATTTAATTTGGCGTTGACCTCTGCGCCTTTGGCAAGCAGCGTTTTTACCTTTGAGGTATTCCCTTCCCCTGCGGCGATTATCAAATCTTGACCACTGCCTGCATAAGCTATCAATGCCCAACACAAAACGCCTAAAACACTTAACGCAACATACAATCTCCGAGCCGTTTTTTTGGTAATTGTCATAACCATTTACCTCCTTTTATTTGCAATAGACAGATAACAGGTATAATAGATGGAAAAGTTTCCACCTATTACTCTTATATCATGGACAATTTTCCACCTATTTTCATATTAAACGGCCAACAGTGGAAAAAAGGGGATGTGTTTTTCCACTTATTGCACATGATGCCTGATAGCATGGAAAATTGAAGTTTCTCAGCAAGGCGCAGCGGCCCCAGGATCTCATGTATTCCTTTTTCATTCGAAAGCCGGCCCGCAACCCCCCTGAACGTTCCTTGCCATCAAAATATACAACGGTTCCTGTTTCGTTATGACCGTAAGGTCTAGGGGTTCAGATCTACGTTTGACCTTTGCCAATAATCGACAAGAGCCAAGCGTAGATCTGACCCCTTTTCTTTACACAGTTCATCGTAGGCTCCTGCCCCGAACAGACCCCCAACAAAAATAAGTTGAATACTGAATTCTATTACCTACTATTAATCAACTCGGAACACTTTCATTACCTCGTCCCCAAGATGATTGATCACTTTGACGGCGATTCTTCCTGATTCGGGTTTTGGGAAGGGTCTGGAGATGTCGCTGTTGAGGGTTTCCCAGGCCTCCTGGTTGATTTCGGATTTGAGTGTGGTTTTAAGGGCTTTGTAAGGATCGTTTGCACCCAGGAAATAGGCATGGCGCACGAAGAAGCTTTCTTCATTGTAATCGGTGTCAATAAACCAGCAGGCGATCCCTTCAGCCCCATCACTGCGTACTTCGCCGGTATTGGGATGAAAAACATCCACGCCGTTCATCTTCACCTGGATCCGGCCGTCTTCTGTGTTTAGAATATCGATGTCCGGCTCGCCAAAGATCACAAACAGATTCCCTTTGCCCGTGTTTTTGAGATCGTCGGCCATGTGCAAATCCGCGTTCATCCGGGCCTTGAGGATGGGGATGCGGCCCAGTTTATCAAAGTCGGTGGAATGGGCATCGTAATTGAACGCACAGGCGATGAGGGCATCGAATCCGCCCTCTCCCGCTTCCTTGGCCGCAGCCACCAGGTCCGGACGGGACACCGTACCGAACTCCGGACCGATGAAAATAGCGGCCCTTTTTTCTAATCCGGTTTCATCCGCACCTTCCATGTAGCGGCCCTCGGCACAGACATAATAGCCCGGCCATGGCGTGATGGATGTGAAGCTGATCTTGTCTTCCTTGTGGGCTTGCTGCACTCCAGCCGTCTTGAGATTCTCAAGGATCATCTCGGCAAAGTCTCGCTCCTCCCCAAACCCGCCTTCAGTTTCAGCGATGCTGTCGATCAGTTCATCGTTTTCATCTACCCCCAGCACACGATGGGGCGACAGGCTTTCCACGGTGAAGGGGCCCGCCACCCGCACTTTCTTTTTGTCCTCATAGGGTTTATCATAGAGGTATTCAAAGTCGGCATGGGCTGCAATGGAGGCATCAATCTCTTTCTGGCGGGCAATGCGGTTTTTCCACCATTCGGCGTGAAGTTTTTTCGCTTCCTTTGGCCAGTCGTCTTCTGACTCTCGGGGGATCTCCCATTCTTCCCATTCTTGATTGAGCGCATTGTTGAGTTTTTTTCGCAGGGGCTCCAGAATCTGCTGGAACTTCTCCCAGATCACATCGATTTCAGCATTGTTAGCAATGGATTTAAGCGTGATGTGGGGCACCCGTTCATAGACAAAGCCATAACGGATGTTCCCATAGGTAGGTGATTCGGAA
The DNA here is from genome assembly GCA_021737425.1 of Deltaproteobacteria bacterium. Lineage (GTDB taxonomy): Bacteria > Desulfobacterota > DSM-4660 > Desulfatiglandales > Desulfatiglandaceae > JAIPDZ01. Next base: position 5,956 of record JAIPDZ010000181.1, on the reverse strand, counting down.
GGCTCAGTTCGGGCAATTTCAGCTTCCTTGAGTTGACCATCCCGGCTGTCTGCCAGCATGTAATAGGGATAACGTGCCCCCATGATGCGGGCCCGGGCCAGTGCTAAAGCCACCCGGGACGTATCAATGGTAATCCAGCGGCGGCCCCTTTGTTCAGCCACATAGGAGGTGGTGCCGGAACCGCATGTGGGATCCAAAACCAGATCACCGGGGTCGGTGGTCATGAGGATGCAGCGTTGGATGACGCGTGGAAGAGTTTGCACAACATAGATTCGGTCAGAAGAAAAACCCGAAGTTTGAGTATCAGTCCAAGTATTTGTAAAAGGTGTAACAGGATAGTCTTCCAGGTAATAGATGAACCGCAGGTTTTTTCCTTGAGGGTAAAGCCTATTTGTAAGTGCTATTCTCTGAATTCCCTCAGTCTTGACACTCCAGTGCCTGCCTTTTGTTGGGTAAAAGCTTTGGCCCTGAAAAGTCACTGGCCTATCATTTTCGCTAACACCCATCGAAACTAACGGATATGGCTGAAATAAATGTGAAATCTGATGGCCGTCAGCTTGCAATCTCGCCGTTGAACCTCTTAAGCCGTTCGCGGCTTCAGCATATTTGTATTGCGTTGCTCCTTGGTCACCGGGCTGCCTCAGAAAATAGAGCGGTCGATACTTTGTTGCCTCGGATTTCCCGTACCAGAGAATAGAGTCTGTGATTGAAGGAATATACGAGCTACTATGACCGCCGGTTGTTTGAAATTTAATCTCAGAACGAAAACAATTCTCCCCAAACACCTCATCCATCAGCGCCCTTACCCGATGAACATTCTCATCCCCGATCTGAACAAAGATCGAGCCGGAATCGGTCAATAGATCCCTGGTCACGGTCAGCCGGTCTCTGAGATAGGTGAGATAGGAATGAATGCCGTCCCGCCAGGTATCCCGGAAGGCCTTAACCTGCTCGGGTTCGCGGGTGATATGGTCGGCCTTGCCGTTCTTCACATCCCGGCTGGTGGTGGACCACTGGAAATTGGAATTGAATTTAATACCATAGGGCGGGTCGATGTAGATGCACTGGACCTTGCCCCGAAGCCCTTCCCTCTCGGCCATGGAGGCCATGACCTGCAGGCTGTCCCCGAGGATCATGCGGTTGGACCAGTTGGCTTCATGCCGGTAAAATTCGGTTTTGGCCTCCTGGTCGGGCAGGCCGTTGAAATCGGCGAACAGGTCCAATTGCGCGGGCTCATCCGCCTGTCTCTGCTCCCGGGTCTGCCGGATAAGATCATCGATCAGGACCTTGGGATGGACCTTCTCCTGGATGTATACGGGCGGGGCCTGCACCACCAGGTCGGACCAGTCCTGTTCGTCCTTGCCCCGCCACACCAATTGAGGATCCAGGTCCCGGTTGCGGCGTTCATAGGCCACCCGGATGGGGTCCTTTTCATCCTCCCGCATCACCGACTGGTATTCGGCTGTTGGGATGTTCTTTCGGGAAGCCTCGTCGTGGGTGAGGGTTTCAACGGTTTTGACGTCCTTTTTCTTCTTGCGCGGCATGATATTACCCGATGTTCTTGGTTCTTTTTGCTGACAAAAGCGGATCCTATTTTATTCCCACATTTATTCCCACATTAAAGTGGTATTCCCACCTTTGGTTTAGCCTTGAGACTTCCGAGGCATGGTTGAGGCATAAGTAAATGTATCATGTTTCCGATAATCATCTCATTCTAAATACAAACAGATGACACCTCACCCTCATTGCGCCCCAGTTACGGATTCTTTGCCCCTTTTGCCCCTTTCGTGCCCCTTCGCACAATCCAGATTCGAACCTTCAGAAAGGGAGCTCTCAGGGCTTCATCGCCCCTTTTGCCCCTTTCGTGCCCCTTTCGATAATCGGTAATAAACACCTCTCCCGGTAGTTCCGATCTTTTTGATGAGTCCAAAATCTACCAAATCACTCAGGTCAATGGATGCTGTTCTCTTGGCCACAGAGAACTCTTTTTGATACATGGAATTGGTAATCCTTCCATGGACTTTCAAAAAGCGGATAGCCCTTTTTTGACGGTCATTTAGCTCGTATTCGGCTAACACGGCCTCCGTCAGCCAATCCCGCCATAGTGTCACCACGAAATGGGGGCCGTGTTGTTCAAAGTCGGGTTCAGGAAGTCCAGCTTTTCGACAATCGGCAATCATGTCTGTTGTGCCGGTTCCGGCTTTCTCTACGTACTTCACCCGGTATAATGGTTCGGCGATAAGCGGATTACGGGGCATCGGGCCATGGGGCTCCCGCAACAGATCCGGTGTTAGGCCGGACGGCAATTCACCGGGGTTCCAGACCTCCATGCGATCAGCAAAGACGATTACCTGAACAAAGCCGTTGCTCCTGTAATCTCGGTGTGCGACCGCATTGACGATGGCCTCAAGAATAACAGAGCGGGGAATTTCGAAGGCAACAGGCACTTGGGCACCTTTCGAACGGGTGCCTACGCTACGGTCAATTTTACCCAGAACAAATTCCACGGCCTCATCGATCACTTCGATCAGTCTTCCCTCATATGGCTGCTGGGATGCAATGGGTTTGCGCTTTTCGGTTCCGTAGAAATGGAAACAATGGACCTGCGTATTATTGAAAAACCTGCGTGGATTTTTTCCGAACAAAAGCATGGCGGCATTCGTGGGCCTGTCATCCCGAAGTAGATTGAAATTCCTAAGAACCGCTTTCGGAGCACGTGACCCCTTGAGTTTCAGTCGTCCTGCATCCTCCGCTGTTTCAATGAAAGCCGTTACCGCCTTATTGTCCACATCTCTTAGCGTTGCTCCCTCACATACAGTATCATCAAACGGCCTAGACCTGAGATGGCCACGATTCTCCAGGGAGATAACGAGACTGGCATAGACTTCACGGATCAGGCCAGGTGTGTCTGAAAATCGGCGTCGCGTGAGCTGACGCTCCGCCTTTCTCACCAATTTGGCCATCTCCGGTTCACGGTCCCCATCGTCATTGCCCTTTACAAAAATGAGCCGTTCGCGATCTGTTCTGGTAGCCTGGTCAAATTCAAGCTCGGTCGCCGACTTTTTGTTCGAGTTCCTCCAGCCATACGTATTGCCGAAAATGCCGAGATAAATGTCACACAGTTCGACCTCATTCAAGTAAATATCATCAGGCTTTCGATCCACGGCAGGGATATCTTCAAACAGGAAGACACTGGAGATAAACCGTCTCAGCAGCGGATCATGGGTTATGAAATCTTTTACCGCGCGTCTTTCTTCCGCAAATTCCTTCTGAACGCTGCTAATAAATATTTTCAGGCGGCCCGAAGACATGGCTTTAAACCTTTCCTGGGGCCGTTCGTTTGATCATTTTGTTAAACTCGGATGCCACCTTTTCTTTAAAGTCCGCCTCCATCTGGTACACCTCGGTAAACTCCGCAAAGGCCCACCTTCCATATCGGCCCATATTGTTGACCCCGGGCACCCAGTAGGTCTCCATGGTGGCCTTCTTTTCCTTGGCATCTTCCCGGCGATAGCCCTTGATTTCCACAATCAAATGAAGGGGGTCCTCATGACCGTCATCCACCAAGACAATGAAATCAGGGAGATAAATGCGAGTTTCAGAACCGTAACGGTAGGGCACTTCCAGCCCGAGGTTGTGGTTTTTCACATAGGCCCTCACTCCGGGATGGGCTTCGGCCACCCGGCAGAATTCGGCCTCCCAGTCGCTGTCTAAGATCACCCAGTTGACATGGGACTTCCGGGCATCGGTTTTCCACCTACTGGTCTTTGCGGTGTTAAAATTTACGTACCGGGTGGAGCCGGTGGGGTTATACGGGTCCGGAACCGCCTTGATGGTGCGTTCATTGGCCATGCTACGAGTGATCCCCGCGGTGATTCGTTCGCAGGCCATATCAGCGATCATTTTGTATTTTAGCTGTGCAGGGTGGGTCCCGCCCATACAGATCAGATATTCGTCGATCCACTTTCGGGCAATTTGTTTCAACTGGCCGAACAACTGTAACTGGGGTTCCCCGTCAGGTCCCCGCCATTTGGTCAGGACCAAATGTGCGGTCAGTTCATAAAGGATCTGGGAAGGTCTTACATCTTTGGTGTGCACCAAATTGAGATCGATCTTTTCACCGATGATTCCGGCGTTCTGGGTCTCAGTGGCACCGATAAGCTCCGGCGTCAATTCGAGGACTGAATCGGTGTTGAATTCGGCGGTAAGGTGATCTTCGGGGAGTTCCACGCGATACCCCTGGACCCGGGGGAAGCGAATTTCAAGCGAATCCCGCTCCGGGCGTACCGCTCTCACATGAATGGTTTCCTGAGGGGGCTGTGGCGGCGCCACCACCGGTTTGGCCGTAAAGTCAAAGGGGATGCCTAAAACATCGGCGTATTCCACATTAAAGAGACCTTCGTCATTGATATCGTAGGATTGTCGACGCAAGGCCCTTCCAATGACCTGTTCGCAGAGGAGTTGGGTGCCGAAGGCACGCACCCCCAGGATATGGGTCACGGTGTTGGCATCCCAGCCTTCGGTGAGCATGGAGACGGACACCACACAACGGATGGAATCGCCCAGCCGGCTTTCCTTTCCCACCGTATTCATGACTTCCCGCAGCAGATCCTGGTCGCTGAGGTTCTCGGCCTGGCGGCGGTCCCCGGTCCGCTCGATGATTTCCCAACGGAAACGCTCGATCTCATCAGAAGCCATCTTTCTGAAATTCTTGTCCAAGGCATCCCCGGATTCCAGCTGTTCGCTGTCGATCAAGAGCGTATTGGGTCGTCCGAACGGCCTACCGTCATCGTAAAAATTCCGGAAGAGCGGAAATCGCCCGTTATGAAAGCTTGAGGTACCGTCATTGTTTTCTCGAAAAAATCCGGAAATATAGTCGTATATCAGTTTGGAGGTGGCGGTATTGTTGCAGACGATAATAAAACAGGGTGGCACATGAACGCCGCTGTCTTTCCAAAGGCGGAAGGTCGCCTCGTAATGTCCGTATAAGGCGTCCAGGGCGGTCATCAGTTGGGGTGGCAGGTCCAAAGGATTCAGTGATTCCGCCTTGCGTCGTCCCTTTTTGGGCATCTTTTTCTGAATGTGGGTCCAAAGGTCCCGGTACATGGGCATCTCATTGCCCGGAATGTTGTCGGCCACCGGGACCCGGGGCAATTTGACAATGCCGCATTCAATGGCATCCATCAAGGAGAAGTCACTCATGGTCCAGGGGAACAGGGTCCCTTCGGCATACCCGGACCCGCGGAGGAAAAACGGAGTGGCGGAAAGGTCAATCACACGGGTGATCCCCAGTTTTCGGTTCACCGCTTCGAGGCCTGAGATCCACAGCCGGGCCGCCTCATTCCGCTTCTCCGCCTCCTTTCGTTCCTCCCCTTTTAATCCCGCTTCTTCCGCCTGTCCCTGCCTTTCGCGATAGCAGTGATGGGCCTCATCGTTGAGGACCAGCATGCCTTTCATACCCATCAAATCGGGCATGACCCGCTGGAGCATCTGCCCCTCGGTCTCCAGTGTGTTAAGCGGTTTTCCCCGTCCCTGAAGCAGCGAACGGCCCCCTTTGGAAAGGATTAGCCGTTCTCTCCGTTTGAAGGCGTGGAAGTTGGTGATGACGATCTTGGCCCGGTCCAGGTCCCCCAGCATATCATTGGGGACCAGTTCACGGGATTGGTAGTAGCTGTCCGGATCATTGGGCTGCAGTACGCGCAGCCGATCCCGAATAGTCAACCCCGGGGTGACCACCAGAAACCCGCGGGTGAATTTTTTGCTGTTGGGCCTGCGCACCGCATTGACCACCTGCCAGGCAATCAGCATGGCCATGACCGTGGTCTTTCCGGATCCGGTAGCCATCTTGAGGGCCAGCCGCACGAGTTCGGGATTGGTGTCGTGATTGGCATTAATGAGATGGGTGAGCAGGCCTTTTTTTTTTTTGCCCAATCTGGGAGCCACCTCTGTGAGCCAG